>NZ_CP146369.1:2687500-3056175 GCF_037055245.1 Brevundimonas olei | reverse complement strand
AGCTGGAGCGTCTGCAGAAGGATGCGATCGAGGGCCGCAAGGACGGCCTGACGTCCGGCAGCTGGCAGGCGCAGGTGGCGGACGTCGCCGCCAGTCTCGGCACGGACGGCCAGACCAACGGCCTGACGAAGACGGTCGCCAAGAAGCTGAAAAACCCCGACTTGGCGCTCTACAAGCTGCAACAGACCATCTACAAATTCGCCTTCCTGCTGGTGCCGCTGTCGATCCCGTTTGTGGCCCTGATGTTCCTGTGGAAGCGGGGCTTCACCCTGTACGATCACGGGGTCTTCGTCCTCTATTCCCTGACCTTCATGTCGCTGCTGCTGATGGCGGTGGTGCTGGTCGCCACGACGCTGAAGGGCGCGGGCGCGGCGGCGGGGACGATCGCGGTCATGATCGTGCCGGCGCACATGTTCGCCCAGCTGAAGGGCGCCTACAGCCTGAAGGTCTTTTCGACCCTGTGGCGGACGATCGCCTTGCTGATCTTCTGCGAGATCGCGGCGACGCTGTTCATCGTCTCCATCATCTATCTGGGCCTCGGACATTGATCGGGGCCTTGCCGTCGCCGCAAATCGATGGGACGACAGGACCATGCTGAAGACGCCATTCCGCCTCACCAAACCCGCCGTCCTGACGGCGATCGGCCTGACCCTGATCGGGGGCGCGGTCATCGCCCAGGTCCAGCCGATGGAGCCGGTCCAGTGGGACAAGCGCCGACTGGACCAACTGGACCGCAATGTTCGTCGCCTGGAGCGCGCCCTGACCCAGCGCAACGCCGCCGGTCAGCCCGTTCTGGTCGAGCCGGATCCCGAGGTCGTCGCCCTGCAGGGGCAGGTCTCCATCATGGAGCGCCGCCTGGGCGACGTGGAGCAGACCTTCCAGCGCATGAACGCCGACACTGAACGCCTGACCTTCCAGCTGGACGAGGCGACGCGCGAGAATACGCAGCTCAGCCGCCGCCTGCGCGATCTTGAAGGCCGCGTCGAGCGCGCCGAAAAGGCCGCCGAGGAAGCCGCCGAACTGAACGGGCCGATCGTCGCCAACTCGCCCACCGGCGATGCGGCGCAGGATCTTCAGGCGGCCATGCGCCTGGCCGGCGAGGACGCCGCGCGCGGCGGGCGCGCGCTGGAGACCGTCATCGTCACCTGGCCGAACACGCCCCAGGCGCGCGAGGCCAACAGCCGTCTGGGCGATCTGCACGTCGCCGCGCGCGACAACGCTTCGGCGGTCCAGGCCTACGCCGCCGCCCTGAACGGCTGGCCGCGCACGCCCTGGGCGCCCGAGACGACGCTGAAGCTGGCCGAGGCCCTGCGCGCCACCGACCGCGCGACCCAGGCCTGCGGCGCCCTGACCGAGTTCGGCCGCCGCTACGCCGAGGCGGCCACGGCGGCGCAGAAGACCCGCGCGACCCAGCTGCGGACGCGCGCCAGCTGCAACTGATGAGCGACCTGGCCGGCCGGGTTTTCACCCGGCTGGACGCACGCCTGAACCACGCCGGACCCGAGCCGATCGCCCTGGCCCTGTCGGGCGGAGGCGACTCCCTGGCCCTGCTGGACCTCTCTGCCGAATGGGCCAAGGCGAGGGGGCGGCGCCTGCTGGCCCTGACGGTCGATCACAATCTCAACCCTGACAGCGCGGACTGGACCCGTTTCGCCGCCGCGGCCGCGCGCGCGGCGGGCGCTGACTGGCGGGGGCTTGTGTGGGAGGGCGCGCGCGGCGGGCCGGGCGTCCCGGCGCGGGCGCGAGCGGCGCGCCACGCCCTGCTGGCCGAGGCGGCGAGGGAGGCGGGCGCGCGCGTCATCCTGACCGGTCACACCGCCGATGATGTCGCCGAGGGCGACTGGATGCGGGCGGACGGCGCCACGCTGGGCCGTGTGCGCGACTGGTCGCCGTCGCCGGCCTGGCCCGAGGGGCGCGGACAGATGCTGCTGCGCCCGGTGCTGGAGGAGCGGCGCGAGGCGCTGCGGGACCATCTGCGCGCGCGCGGCCTGATATGGCTGGAAGATCCCGCCAACGCCGACCTGCGTTTCGGACGAGGCAGGGCGCGCGCGGCGCTGGCGCAGGGTGAAAGCCCTGTCGAGCGCTCGGCGTCGGCGGCCGATGCGGGCGCGGCGTATGACCCGGGCGATCAGGCTTGGGCCGGGGTTCTGCTTCTGTCGCGCGACCTGTCGGCATCGACGCTGGCCGCCGTGTTACTGTGCGCGGGCGGCGGCGCGACGCCCCCGAGAGGCGACCGGCTGACGGCGCTTCGGGCGCGGCTGGCGTCCGGAGCGGATTTCACCGCCGTCCTGTGCGGCGCTCGCGTCGAGGCGTCAGGAGCGCGCGTTCAGGCGATGCGCGAACCGGGTGAGTGGAAGCGCCGTCCGCCTGCCTCTCTGGCCCTGACGCCGGGGTGGCCGGCCGTCTGGGACGGGCGTTTCGAGATCAAGACTGAACAGCCGGGTCTGCGTGTCGCAGCGGCGGCTGGACGGCTGGCGCAGTTGTCGGAGCGGGACCGCGCGGCTCTGGCGCCGCTTCCGCCCGCCGCGCGGGCCGCCGCGCCTGTGCTCATCGAGGGCGAAGGACGCCCTGTCCTGGCCTGGCGTGCGGCGGATGTCCGGGCGCTGGGCGGGCGTCGTTTGGCGCTCGCCCTGGCGGGTTTCGGGGGCGAAACGACGCAGGAAGACGGACTCTTTCAAACCCTTCATGGCGAAACGCCGCCGTCTGACCTATTTTCAGACGAAGACTGCTGATCGACGGGCCGAGCGCGGCCCCGTCGAGGAACCGAGGACCGAATGAACCTGCGCAATTTCGCCATCTGGGGCGTCATCCTTCTGGGACTGGTGACGGTCTACGCCGCGATCAGCCAGAACGGCGGCGCGCCCGCCATGCCCGGCGCCAAGGGCGCGGCGGCCGCCGGCCGTCCCGAGCCCATCACCTATTCCCAGTTGATGACCGCCGTGGAGCGTCAGGAGATCAAGTCGATCGTCGCGCGCGGCGAGACGATCACCGGCGTCTTCAAGAACGACAGCAAATTCACCGCCGTGACGCCGGTGCCGAACGCCGAGCTGGTCGAGCAGATCCGCAAGTCCGGCGTCGAGGTCGAAACCAAGAGCACCCGTCAGCCGTGGTGGTCGGGTCTGCTGGGCCTGTTGCTGCCGGTGGCGCTGATCATCGGCTTCTGGCTGTTCATCATGAACCGGATGCAGGGCGGGGCGAAGGGCGCCATGGGCTTCGGCAAGTCCAAGGCCAAGCTGCTGACCGAGCACAAGGGCCGCAAGACTTTCGACGACGTCGCCGGCGTGGATGAGGCCAAGGACGAGTTGCAGGAGGTCGTCGACTTCCTGAAGGACCCGGCCAAGTTCCAGCGTCTGGGCGGCAAGATCCCCAAGGGCGCCCTGCTGGTCGGCCCTCCAGGTACGGGCAAGACCCTGCTGGCGCGCGCGGTGGCGGGCGAGGCGGGCGTGCCCTTCTTCTCGATCTCGGGCTCGGACTTCGTCGAGATGTTCGTCGGCGTCGGCGCCAGCCGTGTCCGCGACATGTTCGAGCAAGCGAAGAAAAATGCGCCGTGCATCATCTTCATCGATGAAATCGACGCCGTCGGTCGTCACCGTGGCGCGGGCCTGGGCGGCGGCAACGACGAGCGCGAGCAGACGCTGAACCAACTGCTGGTCGAGATGGACGGCTTCGAGGCGTCGGAGAACATCATCCTGATCGCCGCGACCAACCGTCCCGACGTGCTGGACCCGGCCCTGCTGCGTCCCGGCCGCTTCGACCGTCAGGTCGTGGTGCCGAACCCCGACGTCTCGGGCCGCGAGCGCATCCTGCGCGTTCACATGAAGGACGTGCCGCTGGCCGCTGATGTGAATGTGAAGACTCTGGCGCGCGGCACGCCGGGCTTCTCGGGCGCGGACCTGGCCAACCTGGTCAACGAGGCGGCTCTGATGGCGGCGCGCAAGGACCGTCGCATGGTCACGCACCGCGACTTCGAGGACGCCAAGGACAAGGTCATGATGGGCTCCGAACGGAAGTCCATGGCCATGAACGAGGAAGAGCGCCGCCTGACCGCCTATCACGAGGCCGGTCACGCCATCGTCGCCATCAACGTCAAGATGGCCGACCCGGTGCACAAGGCGACCATCGTCCCGCGCGGCCGGGCTCTGGGCATGGTGATGCAACTGCCGGAAGGCGACCGCTATTCGATGAAGTTCCAGCAGATGATCGACCGCATCGCCATCATGGCGGGCGGCCGCGTCGCCGAGGAGCTGATCTTCGGGCCCGAGAGCATCACTTCGGGCGCCAGCTCGGACATCGAACAGGCGACCAAGCTGGCGCGGGCCATGGTCACGCGCTGGGGCTTCTCCGAGAAGCTGGGCACGGTGGCCTATGGCGAGAACCAGGAGGAGGTCTTCCTGGGCCACTCGGTGTCGCGCAGCCAGAACGTCTCGGAAGAGACGGCCCGCATCATCGACGAAGAGGTCCGCCGTATCGTCACCGAGGGTTGGGAAGAGGCGCGCCGCATTCTGACCGAGAAGGCGGGCGACCACGAGAAGCTGTCCCAGGCCCTGCTGGAGTACGAGACCCTGTCGGGCGACGAGATCAAGGACCTGCTGGAGAACGGCCAGCCGCCCAGGCGCGACGACGACAACGACACGGTCGTCGGCCCGTCCCTGTCGGTTCCGGCCACGCCGGAAGACGAACCGGCGGCGGAGCCTCAGGCCGCCGCCCAGCCCGCGCCGAGCGCCTGAGGGCGATCGGGACGACGGATATGAAAAGGGGCGCGCCCGCCGGGCGCGCCCCTTCTTTTTTGTCTTGATGCGATGAGGCTCAGTTCGTCGCTTCGGGCTCCTCGAGCTTGACCAGGGTCAGCTTGCGCACGGCGCCGGAGGTGTCCGGCCAGGCGATCGACTGGCCTTCCTTCAGGCCGATCAGGCCGGCGCCGACAAAGGACAGGATGGAGACGCGGCCCGCGTCGATGTCGGCATCCTTGGGCAGGACCAGCTGCACGCGGCGCACCTCGGGGCTGTGGTCGTCGGAGTAGTGCAGCCAGCGGTTCAGGGTGACGACGTTCTTGGGCATGGCCTTGGGCTCGCACACCTTGGCGCGGTCGAGCTCCTGTTGCAGCAGGCCGGCGGGGCCCGTGCCGGGCAGGTCGCCGACCAGGCGGTCCAGGGCGTCGAAGTCGTCGCTGCGAAGCGTGATGGCGGGCAGGGCGCCCTTGCGAGGGGTGGTCATGAAGAAAACTTTCTGGAAATTCGGGCGACGTCAGGCGGCTGAGGGGCCGTCATCGTCGGGATGTTCTGGATCGGTCGTTTCGTGATCGGCGGGCGAAGCGGGCGACGCGGCGGGCGCGATCGGCCTTCGAAACGGGATGATGTCGGCGCCGCGCGGCGCTTCGCCGGTGCGGCTCTCGTCCGTGGTGTCTGGGCGGCGTGTCATGGCGCAAATCTTCGCGAACGGCCCCAGGCCGGCGCGGTCCTGCAGAATGAAGAGGTGGAAGTAGAGACTTTAAGCAACTGGGTCCCGTAGCGGGCGCCCGGCGCAGGGCGCACGGCGGGACCGCTACGGGTTAAAGGCCTTCGACGCGGCGTCCCGCGTGGGTGAGGCGTCGAGCCTGGCTGACGAAGCGTTCCATTGCCGTTAGAGGCTGGACCCAGGCGCGGTGAAAGTCAAACCGCGCTCTTCGGAGCTGCTGTCGCATGACCCATCAATCCCTCGTGAAGCCCCCGCTCGTCATGGGGATCGTCAACGTCACGCCGGACAGCTTTTCCGACGGGGGGCGGCACGCCACTCATGAGGCCGCCCTGGCCTACGCCCTGAGGCTGATCGATCAGGGCGCCGACGTGCTGGACGTGGGCGGCGAAAGCACGCGTCCGGGCTCGGATCCGGTCGGCGAGGCCGAGGAGATCGCCCGCGTCGTCCCGCTGATCGCGGCCCTTCGCGCACGTTGGGGCGGGGCGATCAGCATCGACACCATGAAGCCCGCCGTGGCCCGCGTCGCCGTCGCCGCCGGCGCGACGATATGGAACGACGTGACCGCGCTTCGCCACGCGCCCGACAGTCCGGCGACCGCCGCCCAACTGGGCTGCGAGGTGGTGCTGATGCATATGAAGGGGGCGCCCAAGACGATGCAGGACGACCCGCACTATGACGACGTCGTGGCCGAGGTCGCCGGGTTTCTGGCGGAACGCGCTGAGGCGGCCCTGGCGGCGGGGGTCGCGCGCGAGAAGATATGGCTGGACCCCGGCGTCGGCTTCGCCAAGACGACGGCGCATAATCTGGCGCTGACGGCGCGTCTGGACACCCTGGTCGATCAGGGCTTTCCGGTGCTCTACGCCGCCAGCCGCAAACGCCTCATCCAGGGGGTGGATGAAACGGCGACGGAGGCGACCGACCGCCTGGGCGGTTCACTGGCCCTGGCGCTGGAAGGGGCGCGAGGCGGCGCCCGAATGGTGCGGGTTCACGACGTGCGCGAGACGGTTCAGGCGTTGAAAATTCAGGCGGCGGTCGCGGCGGCGGCCCGGCCCTAGCGTTTCCAGTCCGGCGACACCTGATCGGGGAAGCGGTCGACGATGAAGGCCGGTTCGATCGCCCGCTCCAGCCACAGCTTGGCGCCGGCCAGCACCAGGGTGAACCCCTCCATGGCGTCCAGAGCCGCCGCCACGCCTTCATCCGTCGCGGCGAAGCCCCGGTTGAAGATCTCGACCCAGGTCGTCCGGTCGCGCGCCTGGAAACGCCATTCGACCTCGGTCGGCTGATCGTCCAGATTCCAGTCGATGAGGATGCGGCTGTTGACCTGGACGTCCTTGACGGCGACGCGGGTGGACACGCCGTACATCCCCCAGGTCCACGTCGCCCTGGCGCCGGGCGACAGACGTCGGTCGCCGTGAGTGAACCAGAACCACGAGGTCACGGCGGGCTCGGTAAAGGCCTGATAGACCTCATCGACCGGGCGGCGGATCAGCATTCCGGTGCGGACTTCAGGGGCGCGCATTCGATCCCGACCTCTTCAGCGACTGAGGCGGCAACGCACGCCGTCTCCAATTTGTTTCTCGAGACGAGCGCCGAGCAGCAGGCGAGGGCTCTTGTCTGGAGGCGCGCCATCCGCCATTCAGCCGCCATGTCTTGGCTTCTGTCTCTCAATCCCTGGCTGGTTCTCGTCGTGGCGGGGCTGTTCGAAGTGGGCTGGGCGTCCGGCGTGAAATACGTCGGGGTGCAGCGTCCGCTGATCTCCCTGGGGGTGGCCTTGGCGCTGGCCGCCAGCATGATCGGCCTGTGGGCGGCGACGCAGCGCCTGCCGGTCGGCACGGCCTACGCCGTCTGGACCGGCATCGGCGCCGTGGGCGCGGCGGTGATCGGGGTCGCTGTCTACGGCGAGCCGGCGACGGCGGTGCGGGCGGTCTGCATCCTGCTGATCGTCGCGGGCATCGTCGGGCTGAAGCTGTTTTCCGGCGTGACGGCATGAGCCGGGCCCAATCCCCTCAAGCCGTCTCCGGCCGCGCCGGAGAGAAGAAGGGCGCCAATCCCCCTCAAGTCGTCTCCGGCCGGGCCGGAGACGATAGGGAAACCAAGAAAGGCCGGGTGCTGATCCTGGCCGGCTCCGACTCCGGGGGCGGGGCGGGGATTCAGGCCGACATCAAGGCCGTGACCATGCTGGGCGGGTTCGCCGCCACGGCCATCACCGCCGTCACCGTTCAGAACACCCTGGGCGTTCACGGCGTCCATCCCCTGCCGCTCGACGTCATCGAGGCCCAGGCCAGGGCCGTGCTGGACGACATCGGCGCCGACGCCCTGAAGACCGGCATGTTGGGCTCGGTCGAGGTGGTCGAGACCGTCGCGGGTCTGATCGACTATGCGGCGGGCGTTCCGGCGGTGGTCGATCCGGTGATGATCGCCAAGGGCGGCTCGCCCCTGCTGGCCGAAACGGCGGTGGAGGCGGTGCGTCGCCTTATGGTTCCCCGCGCCTTTCTGCTGACCCCCAATGCGCCCGAGGCCGAGGCCCTGACCGGACTGGCGGTCGCCGATCTGGCCGGCCAGCGTCGGGCGGGCGAGGCGCTGCTGAAGATGGGCGCGCGCGCCGTCCTGATGAAGGGCGGCCATGTGCCGGGCCCGACGGTCGTCGACCTGCTGCTGACCGCTGACGGCGAGACGGTGCTGGAGAGCGAGCGGGTCGAGACGCGCCACACCCACGGCACCGGCTGCACCCTGGCCAGCGCCTGTGCGGCGGGGATCGCCAAGGGGCTGCCCCTGCCGGTCGCGGTCGCGGAAGGCTGGGCCTATGTGGCCGAGGCCATCCGTCGCGCGCCGGGCCTGGGCCAGGGTCACGGCCCGCTGGACCATGCCTGGCCGGTGCGGGGCCGCTAGCGCCCCCTCTCCCGGCGGGAGAGGGCTTGAGCGCACGAGAGCGAAGCGATCGTTCTTTGCGCGAAAGGGTGAGGGGCTTGTCCTGTCAGTCGGCGTCAGCCGTCGCACAACGGCCCTTGGCCCACTTCACCCGCGAACTCTCACCCTTTCGCCTATGCCAATCGCCTTCGGCTCTTGGAGGCTCAAGCCCTCTCCCATCGGGAGAAGGGCGATCCGTCCTTGGCGCACTCGCGGAATCGCCCTCACAGGACGGCATGACCCTGGAAACTCGCCTGACTGAGATCGTCCGCGCCGACGCGGGCCTGATGCATGTGCTGACCGTGATGCGGGACCTGAACCTGCCTGACTGGCGGCTGTTCTCTGGAGCCGTCTATCAGGCGGTGTGGAACGTCCAGACGGGCCGCCCGATCGGCTATGGGATCAAGGACTACGACATCGGCTATTTTGACGCCGACACCTCCTGGGACGCCGAGGACGTCGTCATCAAGCGCGTCGCCGCCGCCTTCGCGCCGCCGGTGCGCGATCAGGTCGAGGTGCGCAACCAGGCGCGGGTCCACCTGTGGTTCGAGGGCAAGTTCGGCGAACCCTATACGCCTCTGACCTGCACCGACGACGCTCCGGCCCGCTTCGTCGCCCCGGCCTTCGCCGTCGGAGTGCGGCTGGAGGCTGACGACGCGATCAGCGTGATCGCGCCCTTCGGGCTGGAGGACGTGTTCGACATGGTCATTCGCCCCAATCCCACGCGCGGCCTGGCCAGGGGCTGGGAGCGCGTGATCGCCAACGCCCGCGGCCGCTGGCCGGAGATCACGGTCGTGGAGCCTCAGGCGATGGCGTAGCGCGCCGTGATCCCGTCCGACTGGAAGTCATGCTGCGCCAGTCGGTCCAGAGAGGCGAGGACGCGTGCGGCGAAGGCGTCGGGATCGCCCTCCTCGATGGCGGGCCGCAGCCAGTCGGTCACGACGGCGCGAGCCGGATAGGTTCCCACCGGGCCGGGGACGCTGAGCGCCACCTCAATGCCTTCGGCGATCCAGCCCGCCACGGCGGCGAAGAAGTCGATCCCGACCAGGAAGTCCGAGCGGCGCAGGACATAGAGGGTGATGACGCCGTCCTCGACCCCGTCGGGCCGCACGATCACGCCGCTGCGGTCCGGCCGCCAGTCGTCCGACAGCTCCACCGCGCGCCACAGGCAGAACCAGATGCGACAGGTCTGGGGGCGGATCTGATGCACCGAACAACCCGCGCCGTCGACGCAGTAGGCGCACAGTTCGCCCGTCGGCTTGGCCAGTTCCGGCAGGTCGAGCGGGATCACGCGGCAGCATTCGACGCAGCCGCCGCAGGTCCGATCGGGAAGAAGGGGCAGGGACATGGCCGGGGTCTAGCGCATCGCGGCCGGGAAGCGGAGAGGGGACGGCGTCGCGCGTCCGGGGCGGCGCACAAAACCGCGCCGGCGGCCGTCTGGGCGCTTGCTCATCGAATGTCACCATGCAAAATGATGAACTACATAATGGAATGATGTTCGGAACGAACGCAGTCGGGAAACGCCTCAGTGAAACACGCCCTCGCCTTTTCCTTGTTAGCCTTGGCCGTTGCGGCGGCTCCCGGCGCCGACGGCGCGCACGCCGAAGTTCTTCGGATGAATACGCCGGCGCTCGGACTGACCTTCGACCGCATCGGCGCCCTGCCGGACGACGAGCGCCCGGCGTGGCAGGCCTATCTGGAGCGGTCGCAGGCCCAGATGAAGGCGGACCGTGCGGCCCTGGCCGCCGAGCTGCCGGCCGGCGCGACGCCGCCGCCGCCGCCGTTGGCCATCCGCGGCAACAGCTCTCACATGCCGCTGGATCGGCCGGCTGAATGGTACGCCGGGGCCGAAGCCCGCGCCGTCGCCGACGCGGTCGTCAGTTTCCAGACCCCGGCGGGCGGCTGGAGCAAGAACCAGGACCGCAGCATCGTCCGACTGCCGGGGCAGCGTTTCTCTAACGACGCCGAAACCATGGAGCAGAATCCGGCCAATTTCGACGCTCCGGCGGACCGCTTCTGGACCTTCGTCGGCACGCTGGACAATGACTCCACCTGGACCGAGATGCGCTATCTGGCCAAGGTCGCGGCCAAGGCGCCCGGCCCCGAGGGCGACGCCTGGCGCGCCAGCGTGATCCGGGGCGTCCATTATCTGTTGAACGCCCAGTATCCGAACGGCGGCTGGCCGCAGAACTGGCCGCTGGAAGGCGGCTTCCACGATTCCATCACTTTCAACGACAACGCCGTGGCCAATGCGGCCATGGTGTTGCGCGACGTGGCCCAGGGCACGGAAGGCTTCGACTTCGTCCCCGCCAACCTGGAGGCGCGCGCCGCCGAGGCGGTGAAGAAGGCCATCGACGTCACCCTGGCCGCCCAGGTTCGAAAGGGCGATCAGCTTCAGGGTTGGCCGCAACAGGTCGAACCGATGCGCCTGGTGCCCACCAGCGCCCGCAACTACGAACCCCGCTCGATCGCCAGCGGCGAGACGACCGACGTGCTCGAGTTCCTGATGGCAGAGCCGAACCCGTCGCCGGAGGTCAAGACGGCGATCCGCGGGGCTGTGGCCTGGCTGGAGTCGGTGCGCGTCTATGACAAGTCGTTCGAGATGACCGACGACGGCCGCAAGCTGATCGACAAGCCCGGCGCGGGACCGATCTGGTCGCGCAACTATGACCTGGTCACGGGGCAGCCCATCTTCGGCGACAAGGACCAGACGATCCACGACGACGTCAACGGCATCTCGATCGGTCGCCGCAACGGCTATTCCTGGTGGATCGGTTCGCCTCAGCGGGCGCTGGACGCCTATGCGGCCTGGTCTGCGGCCAATCCCTGATCCGGGCCGGACATGAGCATAGTCCCCTCCGAACGCTCGTCGTTCGGAGGGGATGTTGCATCAGGCGCGCGCGGCCTGGCTGCGGGTCGAGGGCAGGCGCAGATAGGCCTCGAGCGAATCGTCGAACGCCTTCATCCACGGCACATGGTGACGCGCCGCCAGGGTGCCGGTCAGGACCGACCGATAGCATTTGTCGCGATAGCCCATGATGTCGGCCTTCTTGTCCTTCTTCCACTGCAGGAAAATCCGGTTGATGTTGTCGACATCAAGATCCGGATAGTCGGTCTGGGCGATCAGGCGCTTGATGTAGTCGCCCTGATATTCAAAGGCCTGCTCATCCGTGCGGATCTCAACTTCCTTTTCGCGCCAGAGGTCGTTGGCGGCCTCCATGTCGGCGCGCGAGGGCAACTGGATGCGCTCCATGATGATGTCGCGCGTCAGCCAGGCCTGGGCGTCGAACATGTTTAAGCTGTACCAGAGGTCCTGCATCCCCAGGTAGAACAGCTTGGGATTGGGCGTGAAGACCACCCCTTCGTACAGGTTCAGCGGCCACAGGCGGTTGCTGGTCTTCAGCCGCAGCGCATCCGGCAGGAAGGGGAAGTGGTGCTTGTAGCCGGTGCACAGGATGATGGCGTCGACATCGCGGTGCGTGCCGTCGCTGAAGTGGGCGGTCTTGCCGTCTACGCGCGTCAGGCAGGGCTTTTCCTCCCAGCCCTTGGGCCAGTCATAGCCCATCGGCTGGCTGCGATAGCTGGTGGTGACCGACTTCGCGCCGTACTTGTAGCACTGTGAGCCGATGTCCTCGGCCGAATAGCTGGAGCCGATCAGCAGGACATCCTTGCCCTTGAACTCGGCCGCGTCGCGGAAGTCGTGGGCGTGCAGGATACGACCGGGGAACAGATCGAAGCCCGGATAGGACGGGGCGTTCGGCGTTGAGAAGTGGCCGGTGGCGACGATCACATGGTCGAACGTCTGCGAGGTGCGGCGACCGGCGGAATAGTCCTGGGCCGTCACGGTGAACTGGCCCGACGCCTGGTCGAAGGCCACGTCCTTCACCGCCGTGTTGAAGCGGATGTACCGGCGGATGTTCGCCTTCTTCACGCGGCCCTGGATGTAGTCCCACAGGACTTCGCGCGGGGGATAGGAGGAGATCGTCTTCTTGAAATGCTCGTCGAAGGTGTAGTCGGCGAACTCAAGGCATTCCTTGGGGCCGTTCGACCACAGATAACGGTACATGCTGCCGTGAACGGGCTCGCCGTTCTCATCGATGCCGGTGCGCCAGCTGTAGTTCCACATGCCGCCCCAGTCCTTCTGCTTCTCGTAGCAGACGATTTCGGGGATGTCCGCGCCCTTGTCCTGGGCGGATTGGAAGGCGCGCAACAGGGCCAGGCCGGACGGGCCGGCGCCGATGACGGCGATACGTTTTTGCTTGGGCATATTCACCTTGGTCTGATGGGGGAGAAGTCCCGGGCGCAGGGCGGCGCGGCGGCCGAAAAACCCATGGGACTGCAGGAGGGCCGAACCACCGGAACGGGTAATGATTGAGCTGTAATTCGGTGATCGGCGATGGTGATGAAAATCATTTCAATACATTAGAGTTCATGCGCACGAGGCGTCATGATTGATCGTTCCGCTTTGTCGAAAATTGACAATGATCAAGCAAGCTGCGATCTAAAAGCTATCTCAAGGATAGTCGCCGCAGAGGCTGCATATTGTCATATCAATATGGGATATATGCCTATTTGTTGGGCGTAAGGCAAGTTTCTGACCTCACATCACTGTGAAGGTGAGGCTGTTCCGTGCAAGGAGCGACGCCGGTCGAGTCGCGAGAGCGTCGAGCTTCCCCAGCCCGCTGCGCGGGCCGGAGGACGATGGCCGGGCTGCGGCGCAGGGCCTTGGAGCGAGGTGATGAAGGCCCGCGCCATCTTCCCGCTGAATTCCGAAGGGAATCCGGCTAGACTCACCTCATGCATGGTCGTTTTCCGATCCTCTACATCGCCGAGGCGGACGCCGAGGAGGCGGTCCTGTCGTCGGGGGCGCTGGCCCAACTGGTCGAGGCTGTCCCCCAGGCGACCTTCACCGTCGTCGGCTCGCCGGCCAGCGCACCGCTGTTCGCCGATCTGCCGCGCCTGCAGCGACTGATCACGCTTGATCGCGACGGGCGCTGGGACTGGATCGCCCTGTGGAACCAGGTGCGCGAGACCAACTGGGGCCTGGTGGTCGACATGCGCGGCTCGACCCTGTCGGGCAAGCTGCGGCGCCAGCGGCGGGCGGTGAAGGGCAAGCCCCTGCCGGGCGTCCACCTGGTCGAACAGGCGGCGCGGACCCTGCAACTGGACGAAATTCCCGCTCCCCGCCTGTTCATCGGGCGCGATACGCAGGAGGCTGCCGACGCCCTGATCCCGCCGGGCGACGGTCCGATCCTGGCGATCGGACCGGGCGCCGACTGGATCGGCAAGCGCTGGCCGGCCGATCGCTACGCCAAGATCGCCATCTCCCTGCTGGGCGAGGGCGGGCCGCTGGCCGGCGGGCGGCTGATGATCGTGGGCGAGGAGGCGGACCGCGACGCGGCCCAGACCGTCCGCTCGGCGGTCAAGCGCGACCGGGTGATCGAACTGCAGGGACGGCTGACGCGGCTGCAGACGGCGGCCGCCCTGTCGCACGCGACCCTCTATCTGGGCGGCGACTCCCTGTGGACCCAGCTGGCCGTGGCGGCGGGCGTTCCGGCGGTGGCGGTCTTCGGCCCTTCGGATGAGACGCTGAAGCGCCCCTGGACCGGCGTCGCCGTACGCGGCCCGCGCACGCTTCAGGAATTTCAGGACCTGGACCCGCGCCTGAACCAGCACATTCAGCACATGATGGACCTGCCCTATGAGCGGGTGCTGAAGGCGACGAAAAAGCTGCTGGCGGAACGGGCGGCCTGATCGCCGCTCGGCTTGCGCCCCCGGCTGTTCGGCGCGCATAAGCGCCGAAGTTTCAGGAGATGCGCGCGATGACCCAGACCTATGACCTGATCGTTCGGGGCGGCGAGGTGGCCAACCACGCCGGGCGGGGCAAGGCCGACGTCGGCGTCATCGACGGCCGCATCGCCTTCATCGGCGACCTGAGCCAGGCCTCGGCCGGAGAGGTGTTCGACGCCACGGGCCTGACCGTCCTGCCCGGCGTCATCGACACCCAGGTCCACTTCCGCGAGCCGGGGCTGGAATGGAAGGAAGACCTGGAGACCGGCAGCCGCGCTGCGGCCCTGGGCGGCGTCGTCGCCGTGTTCGAGATGCCGAACACCAACCCCAACACGACCGATCCGACCACGCTGGAGGACAAGCTGGCGCGGGCGCGCGACCGGATGTGGACGGACCACGCCTTCTACATCGGCGGCACGCATGAGAACGCCGACCATCTGGCTGAGCTGGAGCGCCTGCCGGGCTGCTGCGGGGTCAAGGTCTTCATGGGAGCCTCGACCGGCGACCTGCTGATCGCCGACGACGAGGGCGTGCGCAAGGTGCTGTCGAACGTGCGTCGTCGCGCCACCTTCCACTCCGAAGACGAATACCGCCTGGTCGAGCGCCGCAACCTGGCCCGCACCGGCGACTGGACCAGCCACCCGGAAGTTCGCGACGCCGAAAGCGCCATCATGTCCACCCGCCGTCTGGTCGGCCTGGCCAAGGAGACCGGCGCCCGCATCCACGTCCTGCACGTCACGACCAAGGACGAGATGGAATACCTGCGCTTCCACAAGGACGTCGCCACGGTCGAGATCACGCCGCAGCACCTGACGCTTGTCGCGCCGGAAGCCTATCAGCGCCTCGGCGCCTACGCCCAGATGAACCCGCCGATCCGGTCGCAGGAACACGTCGACGCCCTGTGGCTGTGGGGGATGCAGCAGGGCGTGGCCGACGTGCTGGGCTCGGACCACGCGCCGCATACGAAGGAAGAAAAGTCCAAGCCCTATCCGGCCTCGCCATCGGGGATGCCGGGGGTGCAGACCCTGGTGCCGCTGATGCTGACGCACGTCGCCAACGGCCGCCTGTCGCTCGAGCGCTTCATCGACCTGACCTCGGGCGGGGCGCAGCGCGTGTTCGGCACGGCGAACAAGGGGCGGATGGCCGTCAGCTATGACGCCGATCTGACCATCGTCGATCTGAAGGCGAAGAAGATCATCACCCACGACCAGCAGGCCACGCGCTGCGGCTGGACCCCCTTCGACGGCTTCGAGGCGACGGGCTGGCCGGTGGCGACCATCGTGCGCGGCCGCGTGGTGATGAAGGACGGCGAACTGATCGGTCAGGCGCACGGCCGCCCGGTGCGGTTCCAGGAGACGCTGGCGGGGTGAGCGCCCTCAAGCCAAAGCTCGGCCTGATCGGCTTCGGCGCCTTCGGGCGCCTGACCGCGAAGCATCTGTCGCCGGGGTTCGACATCCTCGCCCATGATCCGGCGGTCAGCGACGGCGAGGGGCTCGCCCGAATGACGACGCTGGAGGAGGCGGCCGCCTGTCCGACGGTGGTGCTGGCCGTGCCGGTCGGCGTCCTGGCCGAGACGGTCGCGGCGATCGCGCCGCATCTGGCGGCGGGTGCGCTGATCCTCGATGTCGGCTCGGTGAAGGTGAAGCCGGCCGAGGTGATGCTGGACGGCCTGCCCGAAGGCGTCGCCATCGTCGGCACCCACCCCCTGTTCGGCCCTCAGAGCGGCAAGGACGGAATCGCAGGGCTGAGGATCGCCGTCTGTCCCGTGCGCGGCGACAAGGCGGCGTGGCGTGTCGCCGCCTTCTGCAGGAAGGCGCTGGGGCTCAAGGTCTTCGTCGTCACGCCAGAGGATCACGACCGCGAGGCGGCGACGGTGCAGGGCCTGACCCATCTGATCGCCAAGGTGCTGCTGGCCATGGAGCCGCTGCCGACGCGGATGACCACGACCAGTTTCGAACGCGTCGTGCAGGGCGTCGACATGGTTCGCCACGACAGCGCGGCGGTGTTCCGCGCCATCGAACACGACAACCCCTTCGCCGCTGAAGTCCGCCGCCGCTTCTTCGACCTAGCCGAGCAGGCGCGGGCGGAACTGGACGGGTGACCGCTTTCCTTCTCCCGCAAGGGGAGAAGGGGTTTATTTCAGAATGAAATCCGCCACGGCCTCGACCACGCCGGGCGCCAGCGGCAGGGCGGGGTCCATATAGGTCGCGATATTGGCGGCGCGTTCGGCGGGCGCGACCTTCAGGACGTGGTTCACTCCGTCCCAGATCGCCAGTTCGGCGCGCGGCTGGGCGATCTTCAGCGCCTCGGCGTCGGCGATCGTCACCTGAATGTCCGTCGTCCCCTGACCGATGAAGACCGGCCCCTCATAGGCGGCCGCCAGCTTGGCCGGGTCCAGCGTCAGCCAGGAGATGAGGTAGGGCTGGACCGAGGGCCGGAACAACGCCGCCAGCGACGCGGGCGGATCGGCGACCGTGCGGCCCGCTTCCAGTTCGTCGACGGCGGCATAGGCTTCGGTCCTCAGCGGTTCGGGCAGGGCGTTCAGCTGTTCGCGCAGCACGACGCCCGCCGGGCGACCGGCGCCGGACAGCAGCACCAGGCCGCAGACCTTGTCGCCCTCTCCGTCGGGTTTGGCGGCGACAGCGGCCAAGGCGACCAGCGCGCCCTCGCTGTGGCCGATCAGCCAGGCGCAGGGGCGGCCCGTCTTCGCCGCCGCCTCGGCCGCCCACGTGCGGGCGTCCTCGGCATAGGTTGAGAAGCGCAGGTCGGCTTCGGAGGGACCGGCGGCGGCGCTCTCGCCGATGCCGCGCTTGTCGATGCGGACAGTGGCGACGCCGCGTTCGGCCAGACCTTCGGCCAGCAGGCGATAGGTCGCGGCCTGAATGCCGAACTGCGGGCTGTTCCCGTCGCGATCCGTCGGTCCGGAGCCGGGAATGATGACGGCGGCTGCGCGCGTCTCGCCTTCGGGCGTCAGCAGGGATCCGTGCAAGGGTGCAGGGCTGGACGGCGACTCGACCGGCGTCGAAACCGGTGAGAGGAGCAGGGCGGCGGCGAGGGTCAGCATGCTTGTCTCCGTCGTCAGATGGGCAGGGGTCAGAAGGGTTGTCGGTCCGGATCGGCGCGCCACACGCGCCAGCTCTCGAACACCGACCAGGCGGTGGCGATCAGGACGCCGATGATCAGGGCGCTGAACCCCAGAGGCTGGGGCGCGATCGGCGCGGCGACCAGTCCGGCTAGACCCAGGCCGAACATCAGCCGTCCAGCTAAGCGGTTGGAGCGTTCCCACGCCAGCTTGCTCTTGTAGTTCCACGGGGTGCGCACCCCGACGGCGACGTTGGGTCCGACGCGGCCGAGGAAGGCGCCGACCGCAAGTAATAGGAGGGCGGTCAGGGCCATGTGCGCGCCCTGGCTGGGCGGGACGGCGCTGAACAGGGGAAAGGCGATCAGGCCGATGCAGCTGGCGAAGGCCAGCAGGCTGACCAACTGAGCGCTCTTGAGGCTGCGTCGGCGCGCGGGATCGGTCTGCGCTCGCCGCGCGTAAAGGCTGCACCCGCCGACGGTCGCGGCGGCGACTACGCCGAGGCCGCCGATCATCCACGCGACCTGGCCGCGCGGGGCCCAGCCGTCGGCTTCTCCCGCCAGGTTGAAATGGATGGGGATCGGCGTCGTCGGGCCTGCGGTTCCGACCCAGATCGCCAGGGAGGCGACGGCGACGATCAGAACGATCGAGGCCAGATCCAGGGCGTCCGGTTTCACTCTAGTCATGACGGTCCTCCTCCTTTTGCTGCGCCCGTCCCGCTCAGATCCATCAGGAAGGCCAGGGCCTCCTCGACCGCCGAAATCTCCAGCCGATAACGGATCGACTGCCCTTCGCGCTCGGGGCTGACCAGACCGGCCTCCTTGAGCGCGTTGAGGTGGCCGGTGATGGTCGGCCAACTCATGTCGAAGGCGGCGGCGATGTCGCCGGACGCCAGCGGCCCCTTGCGCAGCATGGCGATGATGCGCCGCCGCACCGGATGGGACAGGGCCTTGAACAGGCTGTTCATGGGAAAAGCGTACTTAGGAAATATCCTAAATACAACCCGCGTTCGGCGAGGCGTGCTGGCGTTCACGGCAGGCGCGGCCTATGGCTGAGGTCGGTTCAGAAGCTGCGAGTTGTTCTCATGGAAATCCGCGATCAGATCGTTCTCATCACCGGCGGGGCGCGCGGCGTGGGCGCGGCGGCGGCGCGGGCCTTCGCCGGGCAGGGCGCGCGGGTGGCGATCAACTGGCGCAGCAGCGGCGAACGGGCCGAGGCGCTGGCGACGGAGCTGGGCGAGCGCGCGCTGGCCGTTCAGGCTGACGTGACGGATCGTGCAGGCGTTGACGCGATGGTCGCCGGGGTCGAGGCGCATTT
Source organism: Brevundimonas olei (assembly GCF_037055245.1). Classification (GTDB taxonomy): domain Bacteria; phylum Pseudomonadota; class Alphaproteobacteria; order Caulobacterales; family Caulobacteraceae; genus Brevundimonas; species Brevundimonas olei. Next base: position 3,037,628 of record NZ_CP146369.1, on the reverse strand, counting down.
CGGCGGACCGGTCAGCACGGTGGTCAACAATGCGCTGGACTACAGCTTCAACGGCGACGCCCGCGCCCAGATGGCCGATATCCCGTGGGCGGACATGGAGCGTCAGTTCACGACCGTGATCCGCGGCGCTCTGAACGTCATCCAGGCGACGGCGCCGGGCATGACGGCGCAAAAATTCGGCCGGGTGGTCAACATCGGCACCAACCTGTTCCAGAATCCGGTCGTGCCCTATCACGACTACACGGCCGCCAAGGCCGCCCTGCTCAGCCTGACGCGGACGGCGGCGGGCGATCTGGGGCCGTCGGGCATCACCGTCAACATGATCTCGGGCGGCCTGCTGCGCACCACCGACGCCAGCGCGGCGACGCCGGAAGCCGTGTTCGACCTGATCGCCAGCATGACGCCGTTGCGCTCGGTCACCACGCCGGAAGAGTTCGCCGACGCCGCCCTCTTCTTCGCCTCGCCGTGGAGCCGGGCGGTGACGGGACAGAATCTGGTGGTCGACGGCGGCCTGGTGCGGGATTAAGTCACCCCCACAGCAAAGCCTCAGCCAGGACGGATATTATGAGCGGCGTCATTCTGATCACCGGAGCCACCTCGGGCATCGGCCGGGCGGCGGCGCGCCGTTTTGCGGGCGCGGGCTGGAAGGTGATCGCCACCGGCCGCCGTCAGGAACGTCTGGACGAACTGGTCGCCGAACTGGGCGCGGATCGGGTCCACGTCGCCCCGTTCGACATGCGGGATGAGGCCGCCATCGACGCGGCGCTGGACGCCTTGCCCGAGGGCTTCCGCGACATCGACGTGCTGATCAACAACGCCGGTCTGGCTCTGGGCACGGCGACGGCGCAGGAGGCTGATCTGGCCCAGTGGCGCCAGATGATCGACACCAACATCACCGGTCTGGTGACGCTGACCCACCGCCTGCTGCCGCGCCTGATCGCGCGCAAGGGGGCGATCCTGAACATCAGTTCGGTGGCGGCGACCTATCCGTACAAGGGCGGCAACGCCTATGGCGGGACCAAGGCCTTCGTGCGCCAGTTCTCGCTGGGGCTGCGCTCGGACCTGCACGGGACTGGGGTGCGCGTCACCTCCATCGAGCCGGGCATGGCCGAGACGGAGTTCACCCTGGTCCGCACCGGCGGCGACCAGGCGGCGTCCGACGCCCTCTATGGCGGCGCTCAGCCCATGACCGGCGAGGACATCGCCGAGACCCTGTTCTGGGTCGCGACCCTGCCGACGCACCTGAACATCAATGCGCTGGAGCTGATGCCGGTCAGCCAGTCCTTCGCCGGCTTCCAGGTGGCGCGCGCCTGACGCGACGGAGGAATGACGTCAGGCGGGTTGGGCCAGCCTGACGTCGGTCTCAGCGGCTTCGGCGGCGAGGACGGTTTTCGGCGCGATCCGGACGAAGCGCGGCGCGTATTTCGGCCAATCCGCCAGGATGCGCTGGGCCAGGGGCGAAGCGGTGGCGCTGGCGTGGGCCTCGATCAGGGCCTTCAGCCGGGATTCGGCTTCAGCATCGATGCGGCCGATCCCGGCCAGGTCGCCGTTCAGGGCCTGGGCGGCGCGGCCGTCGACGTCGAGCACGAACAGTTCGCCGCCGCTCATGCCCGCCGCCAGGTTCCAGCCGACCGCGCCGAGCACCACCACCCGGCCGCCGGTCATGTATTCGCAGCCGTGCGCGCCCAGGCCCTCGACCACGGCCTCGGCGCCGGAGTTACGGACGGCGAAGCGTTCGCCCGCCGCGCCCGCCACGAACAGACGGCCTGACGTCGCGCCATACAGGGTGGTGTTGCCGCAGACCTGCTGGTTCTCGCGCCACTCCTGGGGGCGGACGTGGATGTCGGCGCCGGACAGGCCCTTGCCGACGTAGTCGTTGACCTCGCCGGTGACGTCGAGGATCAGGCCGCGTGCGCCAAAGGCGCCGAAGCTCTGACCGGCGATGCCTTCCAGCTTCAGCTTCAGACGGCCTTGCGGGCCCTCGGGGCCGAACTTGCGGACGATGGCCGAGGACACGCCGGCGCCGGCCGTGCGCTGGGTGTTGTTCAGCGGATAGGACAGCTCCAGCGTCTGGCCGCGCTCCAGGAAGGCGCCCGCGTCCTTCAGCACCTGGGCGTCCAGGCTCTCGGGGACGGGCTGGCGCGCCTTGTCGGCCCAGCGGCCGGGCCGGTCGACATCGACCTTCATCAGCAGCGGATTGAGGTCCAGGTCGTCCAGATGCGAACCGCCGCGCCGTGTCTGACGCAGCAGGTCGGTGCGGCCGACGATCTCGTCGATCGTGCGCGCGCCGATGGAGGCCAGGATCTCGCGGACCTCCTCGGCGATGAAGGTGAAGAGGTTGACCACCTTCTCCGGCGTGCCGGTGAACTTGGCGCGCAGGCGCTCGTCCTGCGAGCAGACGCCGACCGGGCAGGTGTTGGAATGGCACTGGCGCACCATCAGACAGCCCATGGCGATCAGGCCCGAGGTGCCGATGCCGTATTCCTCGGCCCCCAAGAGGGCGGCCAGGACCACGTCGCGGCCGGTGCGGATGCCGCCGTCGGCGCGCAGAGATACCGAGGAGCGCAGGTGGTTCAGGCTGAGCACCTGATGCGCCTCGGCCAGGCCGATCTCCCACGGCATCCCGGCGTGTTTGACCGAGGTCTGGGGCGAGGCGCCCGTGCCGCCGTTGTGGCCGGCGATCAGGATGGCGTCGGCCTTGGCCTTGGCGACCCCGGATGCAATGGCGCCGATGCCGGTGGCCGAGACCAGTTTGACCGTGACCTTGGCGTCGGGATTGATCGCCTTCAGGTCGTAGATCAGCTGGGCCAGATCCTCGATCGAATAGATGTCGTGGTGCGGCGGCGGACTGATCAGGGTCGTGCCGGGCACGGCGTGGCGCATCCGGCCGATGAACTCGGTGACCTTGAAACCGGGCAGCTGGCCGCCCTCGCCAGGCTTGGCGCCCTGGGCCACCTTGATCTCGATCTCGCGGCACTGGTTCAGGTATTCGGCGGTGACGCCGAAGCGGCCCGAGGCCACCTGCTTGACCGCCGAGTTGGCGTTGTCGCCGTTGGGGCGCGGCACATAGCGGGCCGGGTCCTCGCCGCCCTCGCCGGACACGGCGCGCGCGCCCATTCGGTTCATTGCGATGTTCAGGGTCTCATGGGCCTCAGGCGACAGGGCGCCGAGCGACATGGCCTGGGACAGGAAGCGGCGGCGGATGTCCGAGACGCTCTCGACCTCGTGAAACTGCACCGGGGTCAGACCGTCCTTGAAGTCCAGCAGATCGCGTAAGGAAAGGTCAGGCTGCTCGCGGACGGCTTCGGAGTATTGCTTGAAGCGCCTGTAGTCGCCGCGGTTCACCGCGTCCTGCAACAGGTGGATGGTCTTCGCGTCATGGGCGTGGGCCTCGCCGCCCGCACGGATGCGGAAGAAGCCGCCCATGGACGGGGAAGGTACGGCCGCGCCGAAGGCGACCGAGTGACGCTTGAGCGCCGCCTGCTCCAGACCGGCCAGGCCGATGCCCGAGATGCGCGACGGGGCGCCGGGGAAGAACTCGGCGGCCAGGGCCCGCGACAGGCCCAGGACCTCGAATTCGCAGCCGCCGCGATAGGCGGAGATGATGCTGATGCCCTTGCGCGCCAGCACCTTCAGCAGACCGGCCTCTATGCCGTGCTTGTAGTTCAGGCAGGCGTCGTGGAGCGTCAGGCCCGGATAGGCGCCGCGATCCAGACGCTCCTGGAACAGCTCCTGCGCCAGCCAAGGATTGACGGCGGTGGCGCCGACTCCGACCAGGACGGCGAAGGCATGCGGGTCCAGGGTCTCGGCGGAGCGCACCACCAGAGAGCAATAGGTGCGCAGGCCCGCCGCGATCAGGCGGCCATGGGTGCCGGCGGTGGCCAGGATCATGGGCGCGGCCAGACGCTCGGCCGAGGCGTGCTCGTCGGTCAGGACGATCAGGGTGGCGCCGTCGCGGGCGGCGGCCTCGGCTTCGTCGCGGATGCGGTCGAGCGCCTGACGCAGGCCGGCGCCGGGGCGGTCGCCTTCTGCCGGAACGGGATAGGTGCAGTCGATCACCGTGGTCGAGCCGTCGGCGACGACGCCCAGCAGGCGCTGGTACATGCCGGTGGTCAGGACCGGGCTATCCAGCACGAAGACCTCGGTCTGGGCCTCGTCCTGGGCCAGGATGTTGCCGAGGTTCTTGAAGCGGGTCTTCAGGCTCATGGCCCCGGCTTCGCGCAGGGGGTCGATGGGCGGGTTGGTGACCTGGCTGAAGTTCTGGCGGAAATAGTGCGCCAACGGGCGCGGCAGGCTGGACAGGACGGCGGGCGGGGCGTCGTCGCCCATGGAACCCACGGCCTCCTTGCCGTCGCGGACCAGAGTGTCCAGCAGCAGGTCCAGGTCCTCGCGGCTGAAACCGGCGGCGATCTGACGACGGATCAGGGCCTCGCCGGTGGCGGCGCGCGGTTCCGGTCCGGGGCCGATGATCGGCTCCAGATCGACCATGTTGTCCAGCCAGTCGGAATAGGGCTGGGCGGCGGCCAGGGCGTCGACGGCCTCATGTTCGTCGTAGATGCGGCCGTGCTTCAGGTCGACGGCGATCAGCTTGCCGGGGCCGATATGCAGGCGGCGCCTGATGCGGCCCTCGGGCAGGGGGACCAGACCGGCCTCCGAGCCCGCCAGCAGCAGGCCGTCCACGGTTTCCACGGCCCGCAGGGGGCGCAGGCCGTTGCGGTCCTTGCCCGCCACGACCCAGCGGCCGTCGACGGCGCACAGGGCGGCGGGGCCGTCCCACGGCTCCATCACCGCGTTGCAATAGGCGTAGAGGGCGCGGTGTTCAGGCTTCATCACCACGTCGTCCGAGGACCAGGCTTCGGGGACCAGCAGGGCCTTGGCCAGGGGGGCGGGGCGCCCGGCGCGGACCAGAACCTCGAAGACATTGTCCAGGGCCGCCGAGTCCGAGCCGCCCGGCTGGACCACCGGCTTGACCTCCTGGTCGCGGTCGCCGAAGGCCGAGGCCGCCATGCGGATCTCGTGGCTGCGCATCCAGTTCAGATTGCCCTGGAGGGTGTTGATCTCGCCGTTGTGGGCCAGCATGCGGAAGGGCTGGGCCAGCTTCCATTCGGGGAAGGTGTTGGTCGAGTAGCGCTGGTGGAAGACGGCGTAGCCGGCCTCGACCGTGGGGTCGTTCAGGTCATGATACAGCTGGCCCAGCAGCTCGGCGCGGACCATGCCCTTGTAGACGATGGAGCGGGCCGACAGGGAGCACAGGTAGAAGCCGTTCAGGCCGCTCGCCTGCACCGCCTTTTCGATGCGACGGCGGCACAGGAAGAGCTCGCGCTCCAGCTCCTCGATCTCCATGCCTTCCGGCGCGGCCAGCATGATCTGCTCGATCTCGGGTCGGGTGGCGTCGGCGCGGACGCCCACGACCGACAGGTCCATCGGCGTCTGACGCCAGCCGTAGATGTAGAAGCCCGAGCGGATGGCCTCGGCTTCGACGATGGCGCGAGCGTGGTCCTGGGCGCCCAGGTCGGTGCGCGGCAGGAAGACCTGACCCACGGCGATGGGGGCGGGACGCAGGGTCTGGCCGACGGCGCGCACCTGAGCCGCGAAGAATGCCTGGGGCAGTTCGATCATGACGCCGGCGCCGTCGCCGGACAGGCCGTCGGCGTCGACCGCGCCGCGGTGGGCCACGGCCTTCAGCGACTTGATGGCCATCTCGACGATCTCGCGGCGCGGCTTGCCGTCGATGGCGCAGACCAGACCCACGCCGCAGGCGTCGCGTTCCGAGGACGGATCATAGGCGCCGGCTTCGATCAGTCGGGCGCGGTTTTCTTCGTAGTGGGCCAGCCAGTTTTGTTGCTGTGCGTCGGTCATGCGGCGGCTTCCTCGGTGCGCGCGCGCAGGTAACGGTCGATTTCGGCAGCAGCGTCCTGGCCGTCGCGCACGGCCCAGACGACGAGGGAGGCGCCGCGCACGGCGTCCCCGGCGGCGAACACGCCGGGCAGGGTGGTGGCGAAACCGCCGCGCGCCACCTGCAGGGTGTTCCATTTGGTCAGGCCGAGCCCGGCGTCGAGCTGCTCGGCGAAGGCCTCGGGCTCGAAGCCGAGGGCCTCGATCACCAGATCGGCGGGCAGATCGAAGTCGGAGCCGGCCAGGGGGGCGATGTCGCGACGGCCGCTGGGGGCGGCTTCGGTCAGGGCCATGCGGTGGGCGCGGACGGCGACGACGGCCTCGCCCTTGGACATCAGGGCCTTGGGCGCGCCCAGCCATTCGAAGCGGACGCCTTCCTCCTCGGCGTTCTGCACCTCGCGGGCGGAACCCGGCATGTTGTCGCGGTCGCGGCGATACAGGCAGACGACGCTGTTCGCGCCCTGACGGACGGCGGTGCGGACGCAGTCCATGGCCGTATCGCCGCCGCCGACGACGACGACGTCGCGACCGGCCGCGTGGGGCGCAGAGGCATCGGCGGCGTCGCCGCAGTCGACGCGGTTCTGGGCGATCAGGAAGTCGAGCGCGGCGACGGTGTCGTTCGGACCGCGACCTGGAACGCTCAGGGTGCGGGCCTGATAGACGCCCATGGCCAGAAGGACGGCGTCGTGGCGCGCGCGCAGCTCGTCCATCGTCACATCGACGCCGACATTGGTGTTCAGCGCGAACTCGACCCCGCTTTCGATCAGGCGGTCGACGCGGCGCTGGACGATGCGCTTCTCCAGCTTGAAGCCGGGGATGCCGTAGGTCAGCAGGCCGCCGGCGCGGTCGTGGCGGTCATAGACGACGACGGCATAGCCTTCGCTGCGCAGGCGATCGGCGGCGGCCAGACCGGCCGGGCCGGAGCCGACGACGGCGACGCTCTGGCCGCGTTCGGCCAGGGGACGGATGGGCTCGACCCAGCCGTTGTCGAAGGCCGCATCGGCGATCCAGGCCTCGACCGAGCCGATGGTCACGCCGTCCCAGCCGGATTGCTGCAGGGTGCAGGCGCCTTCGCACAGGCGGTCCTGCGGACAGATGCGGCCGCAGATTTCGGGCATGGTCGAGGTGGCCGAGGCGACGCGCCAGGCCTCGCGCAGGTCGCCGTCCGCCGACAACGCCAGCCAGTCGGGGATGTTGTTCTGAAGCGGACAGGCGTTCTGACAGAAGGGCACGCCGCAGTCGGTGCAGCGCGACGCCTGGGCCGTCCCGCGCTCGGCGGTCGGTTTGAGCGTGATTTCCGTGAAGGCGCGTACGCGCTGCTCGGCCGGCTGTTTCTCAAGCCGCCGCTGTTCAATCAGGAAACCGCCTGGGTTGGAACGTCCGCCTTTTTGCATCCGCTCATTAAACGGTGTGGCGAGGCGACTGACAAAATATTTTTTCTCAATCTGGCTGAAAAAGTAATCGACCGGAAGATTTTTTCTCTGGTTTGCTGCTTTCCGGCAGCAATGGGCCTTTCTGTGGTGTGCGATGCAGTGGGTTTTGCGAGCGTCGCTCAGGGCGCGCAACGCGTCTCGCCGGAGCGTATCCGCACGAAGCGGTCGCGAAAGTCGGGCTAGCGATAGTCCGCCGGATCGATGTTGAGGCGCTTGAACTTGCCGTAAAGCGTCTTCCTGGGCGTCGCCAGGCGGGCGATGACCTCGGAGACGTTGCCCCTGGCGGCCTGCAAGGCTTCGCGGATCAGAGCGGCCTCGAAGGCGTCCACCCGATCTGTGAGACTTTGAGGCGACGGCGTCGCGGCGGGTTCGACGTCCGGGGCGTTGACCAGGGTGCTGAGGGCGAAATTGCGCAACTCCCGCACATTGCCGGGCCAGCTATGCTCCATAAGGTGTCGGCGAATGGGGTCGGATACGGCGTAGGCGTCCATCTCCGTCCCCTGCTTCCGGTCCGCCAGGAAATGCGCGAACAGCGGCAGGATATCCTCTCGTCGTTCGCGCAGCGGGGGCATCCGCAAACGCACGACGTTCAGACGATAGAACAGGTCGGATCGGAAAGCGCCCTCTCGAGCCGCGCCTTCCAGATCCCGTTTCGAAGCGGCGATGACCCGGATATCGACAGGATAGGGCTCGCCGCCCGGCGTCAGGGTGCGTTCCTCGAGGACGCGCAACAGCTTGACCTGGACGCCGGGGCTCATGCTGTCGATCTCGTCAAGGAACAGCGTGCCCTTGTCCGCCGCCTCGATCCGGCCGACCTGGGCGGTGCGACGATAGCCGGAGCCGTCCAGCGTCTGGCCGAACAGCTCGACCTCGGCGAAGTGATCGGGGATGGCGCCGCAGTTGACCGGTATGAAGCTCTTGCCGCGTCGCTTGCTGAGACGGTGCAGGGTCAGGGCCGCGAGCTCCTTGCCGGTGCCGGTTTCCCCTTCGACCAGAACGTCCAGATCCGATGCGGCGATGCGGGCGATGGCCTCGCGCAGGGCGACCATGGCGGCGCTTTCGCCGATCAGCAGGGCGTTGGCGTGGGCGGCGGCTTCCGTCGCCGCGCGGAGCGCGCGATGCGCCAGGGCGCGGGTCCGATAGTCCTGCGCCTGATTCACGGCGTTGATCAGCCGATCCATGGCGAAGGGTTTGGTCAGGAAATCGAAGGCGCCGTCCTGCAGCGCCTGAACCGCCATCGGAACATCGGCGTGCCCGCTGATCAGAATGACGGGAATCTGCGAATCCAGTTCGCGAATGCGTGAGAACAGCTCCAGTCCGTCCATGCCCGGCATGCGGATGTCGGACACCACCACGCCGCGGAACTGAGGCGTCAGGGCGGCCAGGGCCTGGGCGGCGTCAGGCAGGGCCTGAACGACGATTGATTCAAGATCCAGCGCGTCGACGATCGCGCGCCGCAACTCGGCGTCATCCTCGATGAACAGAACCGAGGGGGGAGTTTCCGGAGTCGTCATGCGCGTCTCAATCGAACACGAAACGCAGCGCCGCCCAAGGGCGAAGCCGCCAGGGAAAGGGAGCCGCCGAACTCACGGGCGATGTCTCGGGCGATGCCGAGGCCGAGGCCCAATCCAGTCGGCTTGCTGGTGACGAAAGGCGTGAAGAGGGACCCCGCCAGCTCGGGAGAGACGCCTGGACCGTTGTCGGCGATGACAATCGAAACATCCTCTTCGCCGATCTCCATGACGACGGCGATGGTCGGGTCGGGCCGACCCTGCAAGGCGTCGGTCGCATTCTGGATCAGGTTGATGAAGATCTGCTCCAGCCGCATCTTGTCGGCGCAGACTCGCAGAGTCTCCACAGGCGGGGTCCAGTCCAGGCGAACGCCGGCCGTGCGTAAACGGTCGCCGATCAGCAGCAGGGCGCCGTCCAGCGCCTCGTTCAGGCTGACTTCGTCCACCAGCGGGGTCCGCTTGCGTGAAAAGGAGCGCAGCTCCGTCGTGATCCGCGCGACGCGGTCGGTCAGGTCGACAATGGACGCCAGATCGTCCTGAACCTTGGCGATGCTGCCGCGCTGCAGATAGCGCGCGCCGTTTTCGGCGAAGGCGCGGATCGCGGCGATCGGCTGGTTGATCTCGTGGGCGACGCCGGCCGTGACCTGGCCGATCAGGCCGAGGCGGTTGGCCTGGGCCAGTTCTTCGCTGGCGGCGCGCCACCGACGGTCGGCCGCCAGGCGCCCTTGTGATTCCTCGCGCAGGCGGCGATTGGCGTCGCGCAACTCGCTGGTGCGCGCATCGACTTCCTCCTCCAGGGCCTGACGGGCGCGAACCTGGGCCAGGCGGCCCATGTGGATGCGCCAATAGGCGGCGAAGGCCATGACGGCGGCGGCCAGGACGGCGAAGACGACCAGGCGGGCCTGGAGGTTGGCGCTCCTGTAGGCCGGCTCCAGCGAAGCCACATGCAGCAGGGATGCGCCTTCGATGGCCGCAGCCGTTCTCGACGAACGAAAGCGGCCTTCCGCATCGGCCATGCTCAGGTCCCCGTCTCTATTCTGCATGAACCGGAGCGGCGACAGCGGCAGGGAGGCGAACTGAAGGGCGCTGCGGATGCCCTGATGATCTTCAGGCGTCAGCGGGCGTGTGGCGCGAAATCGCCAGGGGTCGTGGTCGGTGATGATGACGACGCCGCGAGGATCGACGACCAGGGTGTGCTCGGCCGTTCCGCTCCATTGCGCTTCCAGATCGGCGAAATCGATTTTGACGACGATGACGCCCAGGGTTCGAGCGCCGTCGTCGATCCTGCGGGCGATGAAGAAGCCTGGCCGCCCGGTGACCGAGCCGACCGCAAAGAGTTCGGCCTCCCCATGAGCCATGGCGTTGAGGAAGTAGGGGCGATAGCTGAAATTCTGTCCGACGAAGCTGCCGGGCTCGTTCCAGTTGTTCGCCGCCAGCGTCAGGCCGTTCGGCGCGATGACATAGATGGCGGCCGCGTCGGTCCGCTCCGCCAGCAGCTCCAGCTTGCCGTTCAGGCGCGCCACGGAATCGGGACGGGCGTCGCTGAGCACGGCGTGGACGTCGGGGTATTCGCTCAGCACCAAGGGAAGGAGGCGGAACTTCTGGAGGGCGCCGGCCAGTTGGCGCGCGCGCTTGTCCGCCTGCTCGGCGGCGGCGGCGTCCGTCGCCAACCGGGCCTGGCGCGCAGCCCAGTAGGCGCCGCTCCAGACCGCCAGTCCGCAGCCCAGGATGAGGCTGACCGCCACCAGCGTCAGCATGCGGTGTCGCGGCTGCAGGGCGTTTCGCATGGAACTGTGTGGTTTGCGGGACAAAAGGCGGTCTCACATGGGCGGTTTTCGGCACGCCGGAGCGGCGCGGGATCGGGACGAGACAGGCGTTAAAATGAAGAAAAACATCGTGTTGTGAAGTTTTCGCGCGACTGCGTTGCCGCCCCGATCATCCCCATGACTATCATTCTTCATCGAGCCGTCGCAGAGCGGTTTAAGGGATTGGGGGCGCGGATATGTCAGATTTGATGAGCCGGGATCACTTCGATTGCAAGAATAGATTCTCCCGGAGTCGGTGATATGTCTTCAATGACTAACGCGCGCCGCCTCAAGAACATCATAGGCGGATCAACAGGCAATCTAGTCGAGTGGTTTGACTGGTATGCCTATGCTGCGTTCGCGCTTTATTTTGCGCCGATCTTTTTCCCGAGTGAGGATGGAACGGCCCAACTTCTAGGCGCCGCGGCCGTTTTTGCGGTCGGTTTCCTGATGCGGCCCATCGGCGCCTGGATCATGGGCGTCTACGCCGACAGACGAGGCCGCAAGGCCGGCCTGACCTTGTCGGTCACCCTGATGTGCGCCGGCTCCCTGCTGATCGGCTGCACGCCGGGGTACGCCCAGATCGGCATCGCCGCGCCGGCCCTGCTGCTGGTCGCCCGGCTGTTGCAGGGCATCAGCGTCGGCGGAGAATACGGTTCTTCGGCCACCTACCTGTCCGAGATGGCGACGGCCAAGAACCGCGGCTTCTGGTCCAGTTTCCAGTATGTGACCCTGATCTCGGGCCAGCTTCTGGCCCTGCTGTTGCTCATCGTCCTGCAGGCGACGATGACGGATGAGGCGCTGAGCGCCTGGGGCTGGCGCATTCCCTTCTTCGTCGGGGCGGGCCTGGCCGTGGTGGTGTTCTGGCTGCGCCGGGGTCTGGACGAGACCAACGCCTTTAAGGCGGAAGACACCCGCGCCGCGCCGAAATCCAGCGCCATGCTGCTGATCCTCAAGCACCCGAAGGAAGCGCTTCTGGTGATGGGGCTGACGGCCGGCGGCACGCTCGCCTTCTATACCTACACCACCTATCTGCAGAAATTCCTGGTCAACACGTCGGGCTTTTCCAAGGACGCGGCCACCCAGATCAGCGCTGCGGCCCTTCTGGTCTTCATGCTGCTGCAGCCCGTCGTCGGAGCCTTGTCGGACCGGATCGGGCGGCGTCCGGTGATGATCGCCTTCGGCGTGCTGGGCGTGCTCTTCACCGTGCCGATCATGTCGGCCCTGGCCACGGTGAACAGCGCGCCGGCGGCCTTCGCCCTGGCTCTTGCGGCCCTCGTGATCGTGTCCGGCTACACCGCCATCAACGCCGTGGTGAAGGCCGAACTGTTCCCGGCGCATGTGCGGGCCCTGGGCGTGGCCCTGCCTTACGCCATCGCCAACGCCCTGTTCGGCGGCACGGCCGAGTACGCCGCTCTGTGGTTCAAGTCACAGAATAACGAGAGCGCCTACTTTTGGTACGTGACGGTCATGATCGGCATATCGCTCATCGTTTTTGTTTTCATGAGAGATACTAAACATAAGAGCATGATTACTCACGATTGAAATCAGTATTAGCGAGCGTAATCACAAAAACCCGGCTGCGCAGCGAGGGGCTGTAACGCAGGTCTGGAGTGGGAGGGACTGAGCGATGATTAGGGATTTCAGTGAAGTTGGCTTGAAAGCGGCGAGCCTGGCGTCAGCCAGTCTGCTCAGCCTGACGGCGGGGACGGCGTTCGCTCAGGAACGAGCGCAGCCTGAAACCGCCGAGGCCGCGCGGGTGGACGACATCATCGTCACCGGCGTGCGCGGAGCGCCGCGCACGGCGATCGAGAGCCCGACGCCCATCGACGTGTTCAACGCCGAACAGTTGCAGCAGGGGGCTCAGACCGGCGTGTTCGAGTCGGTGCGTTATCTGGTGCCGTCCTTCAACCTGCCGGCGCGATCTGGCGGCGGCAGCTCCACCGTCATCGCCACCGGGGCGCTGCGAGGCCTGAACCCGGACCAGACGCTGGTGCTGGTCAATGGGAAGCGTCGTCACCGGACGGCGCTGATTAACTCGGTTTCGACGCTCTACAACGGCTCGGTCGGGGTCGACCTGAACATGATCCCGTCCAGCGCCATCGCCCGGGTCGAGGTGCTCCGCGACGGGGCCGCCGCCCAGTACGGTTCGGACGCGGTGGCGGGCGTCATCAACGTGATGCTGAACTCCAGCGCCCAGGGCGGCAGCGTTTCGGTCGCCCATGGTCGAAACTTCGACCGCAATGACGGCCGCTATGTGAACCTGGACGCCAACCTCGGTCTGGCGCTGGGCGAGGACGGCTTCCTGAACCTGTCGTACAGCTTCATGGATCGCGGCGCGTCGAACCGGGCGGAGCGCATCGCCGATTCCGTGCGTCTGTATCCGCTGTTGCCCGACGGTTCGCTCGACCCGCGCGAAGCGATCATCGACCGGATGGTGACGACCAACTACGGCACCATGCCTCAGGTCTCCAACGTCTTCGGGGCGAATGCGGCCTATACGGTCAGCAATGAGCTCGAACTCTACGCCTTCGGCACCTACGGTCAGCGCAAGTCCGACCTGAGCTGGACGTGGCGGCCGCCCACCAACATCACCGTCCTGCCCGAGATCGCGCCGGACGGCCTGCGCACCCTGACCGTCATCAAGGACAAGGACTATGAGGCGGTCGTCGGCGCCCGTGGCGCTCTGGCCGGCTGGGATTGGGACCTGTCGACGGGCTACGGCTCGAACGTTTCGGACTGGGAGAACTACAGCCTGAACGCCAGCCTGGGGCCGAGCAGTCCGCGTCATTTCTACATCGGACAATTGGCGTCGGCCGAGTGGGTCAATGCGCTGGATGTAACGCGCGGTTTCACGCTCGAGAACGCCGGCGAGTTGCAGGTGTCCTTCGGCCTGCAACACCGCTGGGAGAACTACACGATCGAGCAGGGGGACGAAGCGAGCTGGATCCAGGGCGATTACGTCCGTCCGCCGGGCCAGCCGTTCGCGGGCCAGCCCCTGCCTCCTGGCACGCAGTCCACGCCGGGGTTCCGGCCTGAAGACGAGGCCGACGTCAGCCGCAACAACTACAGCGTCTATGGCGAACTGGGCTGGAACCCGACCGAGCGGTTCTATCTCGGCGGGGCCGTGCGCTACGAGAATTTCGACGACTCGGCCGGCGACACCACCATCTACAAGATCAGCAGCCGGTATGAGTTGAACGACTGGGCCGCGCTGCGGGCTTCGTTCAACACGGGTTTCCGCGCCCCCAGCCTGGCGCAGCAGGCCTATTCCGCCACCACCAGCCAGTTGCGCGACATCCGGGGCACCGGGGTGGCCGAGTCCCTGCGGTTGAAGAACTTCCAGGTCAATTCGCCGGAGGCGATCGCCCTGGGCGCGAAGCCGCTGACGCCGGAAATGTCGGAGAACCTGAGCGTGGGCTTCACCCTGACGCCCTTCTCGAACTTCGTCCTGACGTTTGACGCCTATCAGATCGACGTCGCCGATCGCATCGCCGTCACCACGACCTTCTCGCCGATCGATACGCGTCTGTCGGCGGACGGGGTGACGACCATCGGCGAACAGCTTCAGGCCATCATGGTGGCCAACGGCCTGTCGCCGGATGTCAGCGGTCAGTACTACACCAACGCCATCGACACGCGGACGCGCGGCTTCGACGTCGTCGCGACCTACAAATACGGCACGGTCGGTTTCGGCGATTTCGATTTCAGCTTCGGCTACAATCAGAACGAAACCGAGATCACCGGCATCATCGACAATCCGCCGGAGCTGGCGGCGCTGGGCGATATCGTCATCTTCGACCGCAGCAAGCAGGCGGCGCTGACGGAATCCTTGCCGAAATCCAAGATATCGCTCAACGGCGGCTGGACGCTGGATCGGCTCAGCGCCAACCTGCGTCTGACGCGGTTCGGCGAATACACCACGCGACACTCGTCCAATCCGGCATTGGACCGCGAGATCGAAGCCGCCTGGATCACCGATCTTCAGGTCAACTACGACGTGACGGACGCCGTTCGCCTGACGCTGGGCGCCAACAACATCTTCAACGTCTACCCGACCAAGATTCAGGAGCCGTCGGCCGACCTGGGCAATGGGATGTACAGCGGGCTTGCGCCGTTCGGCTTCACCGGCGGATCCTGGTTCGTACGCGCCGCCTACAAGTGGTGATCTAGGGGAACGTTCCGGAGGCGTCGCTGCAACGGCGTCTCCGGATCTGGGTGAGAGGGGAAATCCATGCTGAGAGTTCTGCACCGGGCGACGTCCGCCCTGGTTATGGCGACTGCGATCGGCCTTGCGCCCGCCGTCGCCTTTGCGCTGGCCGAGCCGACCTCGACGCCGCAGGCGCCGATTGCGGCCTATAAACCGAGAAGCAATGAGATCCTGTGGGACGGCTACGGCGTCCCGCACATCTACGGCGTCGACGCGCCCTCAGCCTTCTACGGCTACGGCTGGGCCCAGGCGCGCAGCCACGGCGACAATATCCTGCGCCTGTATGGAGAAGCGCGGGGCAAGGGGGCCGAATACTGGGGCCCGGATTACGAACAGACGACCGTCTGGCTGCTGACCAACGGCGTGCCGGAGCGCGCCCAGCAGTGGTATGCGCAGCAGTCGCCTGATTTCCGGGCCAACCTCGACGCCTTCGCGGCGGGCATCAACGCCTATGCGCAGCAGAACCCCGACGACATCTCGTCCGAGGTGCGGCAGGTGCTGCCGGTCTCCGGCGCCGACGTGGTGGCCCACGCCCATCGCCTGATGAACTTCCTCTATGTCGCGTCGCCCGGCCGCACCCTGGGCGAGGGCGACCCGCCGGACCTGGCCGATCAGGGGTCCAACTCCTGGGCTGTGGCGCCGGGCAAGACGGCGAACGGGAACGCCCTGCTGCTGCAGAACCCGCACCTGTCCTGGACGACGGACTACTTCACCTACTACGAGGCGCATCTCGTCACGCCGGACTTCGAAATCTATGGTGCGACCCAGATCGGCCTGCCGGTCATCCGCTTCGCCTTCAATCAGCGGATGGGCATCACCAATACCGTCAACGGCATGGTGGGGGCCATCAACTATCGGCTGACGCTTCAGGACGGCGGCTATCTGTATGACGGTCAGGTGCGGCCGTTCGAGCGGCGTCAGGCCTCGTATCGCCTGCGTCAGGCGGACGGGTCGACGGTCGACAAGCCGTTGGAGATCCGCTCCAGCGTCCATGGTCCGGTCTTCGAGCGCGCGGACGGCACGGCCGTCGCCGTTCGGGTCGCCGGCCTGGATCGGCCGGGCATGCTCGAGCAGTATTTCGACATGATCACGGCCGACAGCTTCGACGACTACGAAGCCGCTATGGCGCGGATGCAGGTGCCGACCTTCAACATCGTCTACGCCGACCGCGAAGGGACCATCAACTACAGCTTCAACGGCGTGGCGCCCAAACGGGCCGAGGGCGACATCGCCTTCTGGCAGGGGCTCGTGCCGGGCGATTCCTCGCGTTACCTGTGGACCGAGACCCACCCGCTGGACGATCTGCCGCGCGTCACCAATCCGCCGGGCGGCTTTGTGCAGAACTCCAATGATCCGCCGTGGACGCCGACCTGGCCCGTCACCTACACGCCCAAGGACTTCCCCTCCTATCTGGCGCCACAGACGCCGCACTCCCTGCGCGCTCAGCAAAGCGTGCGTCTGATGTCCGAGAACGACGACCTGACGCTGGAGCGCTTCATGGCGCTGCAGTTGAGCCATCGCGCCGTCATGGCCGACCGCACCTTGCCGGACCTGATCCCGGCCGCCCTGATCGACCCCGATCCCGAGGTCCAGGCGGCGGCGCGCCTGCTGGCGGCGTGGGATCGCGAGTTCACCAGCGACAGCCGCGCCGCCCTGCTGTTCGAGGAATGGGCGCGTCTGTTCGCCGGCCAGAATTTCGCAGGCCAGGCCGGCTTCGCCACGCCCTGGTCGCTGGATAAGCCGGTCAGCACGCCCTACGGCGTCCGCGACCCCAAGGCCGCCGTCGATCAACTGCGGACCGCCATCGCCAACACCAAGCGCAAATACGGCGCGATCGACCGGCCGTTCGGCGACGCCTCGCGCATGATCCTGAACGACGTGAATGTTCCGGGCGCCGCCGGCTACGGCAACCTGGGTTCCTTCCGGGTCTTCACCTGGTCCGATCCTGACGAAAACGGGGTTCGCACGCCCGTCCACGGCGAGACGTGGGTGGCGATGATCGAGTTCTCCACGCCGGTGCGGGCCTATGGCCTGATGAGCTACGGCAACTCTCGCCAGCCGGGCACGACGCACTACAGCGATCAGATCGAACGCGTGTCGCGCGCCGACTTCCGCGAACTGTTGCTGCGGCGAGAGCAGGTCGAGGCCGCCGTCCAGGAACGCACGCCCTTCAACTTCAAGCCATGAAAGGCCTGACCATGACACGACGGATTGGGTATTCGGCGGGCGCGGCGTCGCTGGCGCTGATGGTCGCCGCCTCTGGAGCGGCGGCGGGCGAGCCGGCCTTCACCTCGGTTCAGGTCGAGGGCTTTTCGGTTCCGGGCGCGCTGTCGAACGCCTGGGCCGACTTCGACAACGACGGCGACCTGGACCTGGCCGTCTCCTGGAAGAGCGGCGAAGTTCGCCTCTATCGCAACGACGGCGGCGCTTTCGTCAACATCGGCCCGGAGATGGGCCTGCCGACCTCGGGCATCGAGATTCGCGGGCTGAGCTGGGGCGACTTCGACGGCGACGGGTTCGTCGACCTGATGGGCGGATCGAACGTCATGGGCGATCGCGCGGCCAATCGCTCCTTCGTCTGGCGCAACGACGGCGGTCTGCGTTTTGTGGAGCAGGCCGAGACGCTGGGCCTTGTCGTGCCGGGGCGGATGAGCCGCCAGGCCAACTGGATCGACTACGACAACGACGGCGCGCTGGACTTCTATGCGGCGGACCGTGCAGGGCCGAACCAGCTCTTCCGCAATCAGGACGGCCGTTTCGTTCCGGTGATGGGGGAGGGCGGCGTTAACGACGTTCGCGCCACCGTCGGGGCCTGTTGGCTGGACTATGACCGCGACGGCGACCTGGACCTGTTCCTGGCCAACCAGTCCGGCTCCACCGACGCCTTGTGGCGCAATGACGGCGGCAGCTTCGTCGATGTGGCGCCGGCCCTGGGCATGGATCAGGCCGGGCGGGATCGCAGCACGGGCGGCGTCGGTTGCGCGGTCGGCGACTATGACAACGACGGGAACCTCGACCTCTTCGTCGCCGTCTATGGCGCGGACCTGCTGTACCGCAATAACGGCGACGGGACGTTTTCCGAAGTCGCGGCTCAGGCCGGGCTGGACCACGGCGGCCACGCCGTGGCGGCGGCCTGGGGCGACTACGACAATGACGGCTGGCTGGACCTCTTCGTCACCCATTATGAAGGCGAGCCTGGCAAGCAGATTCCCGTCAATCTGCTCTACCGCAATCTCGGCGACGGCCGGTTTGAACAGGTCCTGACCCGCGAGAGCCTGTTGAACGCCGGCGATCACGGCGTCGAATGGATCGACTACGACAACGACGGCGCATTGGACCTTTCGCTGACCGACGGATACGGCGACGAGGGCGGCCACTTCCTTTTCCATAACGATCTGGCTGAGCCGGCGCGCTCACGCAGCCTCAGCGTTCTGGTCCTGGACGAGGGCGGAAAGCGTATTCCGCCAGGCGCGGAAGTGCGGCTGTTTGACCGGGAGGGCCAAATTCTCGGAACCCGGCAGGTCTCGACGGGGGGCGGCTATAACGCCCAAAGCGCCGGTCCCGTGCATTTCGGCCTGGCCAGGATGCAGCCGGTTCGGGTCGAGGTCAGCTATATGGGCGGCAAGCGGGTCGTGATCGAAGATGTCGATCCTCAAGCCTTCACCGGCCGGCGATTGGCCGTGACGCCGGCGGGCCTGCTGAAGCA
This sequence comes from Brevundimonas olei, assembly GCF_037055245.1. GTDB lineage: Bacteria > Pseudomonadota > Alphaproteobacteria > Caulobacterales > Caulobacteraceae > Brevundimonas > Brevundimonas olei. Next base: position 3,019,068 of record NZ_CP146369.1, on the reverse strand, counting down.
GCCATAGGCCTGCCGTCGCGATCACGAAGCGGCTGATAAGCGCCCCCCTTCGCCGTCGCCGAGATCGGCCCTCGGCCTTGGTCGCACGCGCGTCATCGCGTTTGCGGAAGGTCTCGCCTATATAGCGACCCTTCCGTGTCGTGCGGATCGGCCACGTTCCTGACGGGAGTTTCGAGGACGTCGTCGTTTCGCGTGCGCTCCGTGTGCGCCAGTGTTTTGATCTTTCTAGATAAATGACGATAAAACAACCGCATAGGCTATCTGTCGCGCACATGATGGACGGTGTTGATTGTGCAGCACAATCAGTAAGTTCTTGGTCTACGTGTGCAAAATTTGCACACGTTGGTCTACTTTTCGTTCCCGCGCGATCAGGCGCGATTGGGCTCTTCAACGGTGTCCGTTCTTCGAGCTAGGCCCTTTTGCGCGCTGTCACGTGCGAGGGGCTGAGAAATCAGCCTGGCGACATGATCTTTATGGCCCGGCGCGTCAAACGAGTGGCTTTTGTGCTTGCTAGCGCCAAGCTGGCGGCCTCGCTCGCAGCGAGATTGAGATGTGTTCGAATCGTTCCGGACGCGTCTGCACCGAAGCCCGCCGTGGCGCGCCAAACTGCGCTACTGATGCAAGCCGAAAACTCAAGCGATTGTGTGTGGAAGCCCTGCGGTGAAGGGGCGGGATGCCAGATATACATTCAGTAATTACTAAGTACGTTATGTATATTTGAGTAGTTCTTATATAGAGCGAATATTTTTGTTTTATTTCTGATCGTAAAATTTTGTAACACTCCCTGCTGTTTTGCGCAGCGGTGTGAATGATTACCTTGAAATTGAAATTTCTTACCGCTTGACGAGAAGATTTGTCTAATGTACCGGCGCTTTGTAAGTCCGCGTTCGGATGACGCCGTCAGGCGGAGTTGGGCGCGCTCGCGAAATTCGAAGAACAGCGTGTCGATGGTCGTCCTTACAGGGCGGTCATCGAATGTGGGGCAAGGCGCCTCGTAAAGGGCAAACCGCCGGCGACGGCGGGACGCAAAGCCTCCGGCCTCCCTCGCGGAGGTAGCGGGGCCGCCGGTGGGGAAGCATGGATTGACGCGAGTTTCATTACGCGCGGCTGCCGCGAAAGCACGGGCCGTGGCCTGCGTCGGCAGCCTCGGGACGCGGGCCAAGGGCCAGCGGTTCAATATAGCAAAATCACCGATAACGCGGAGCTCCTCATACGAGCCTGCCGCCAAGGTTGGAGCATGAACATGGTCGGATTCCGGGCGCGCGCGCTGAGCAATCGTAGCGCGGCGGTGCTGCTGTGCGGCGTGTCGGCGGCGGCTCTACTTGGCCTGCCTTCACAGGCTTCGGCGGGGGTCGATCGATACTGGGACGCGAACGCCACGGCGGTCGGCAGCGGCGGTTCTGGCGTCTGGAACACCACGTCGGGCTTCTGGAGCCAGAGCAATGACGGGGTCAGCGGACCTTATTCCTCTTGGAACAATCCGGCGCTCGACAACGCCATCTTCGGCGGCGCGACGTCCGGCACGGTGACGCTGGGCGCGCCGATCACGGTCGGCGGTATGACATTCGAAACGGGCGGCTATGTCCTGAATGGCGGGACATTGACCCTGGCAGGCGCCGACCCGACGATTTCGATCATCGGAAGCTCCGTCGGTGCCACCATCAACTCGATCGTCGCCGGAACGGACGGCCTTACGAAGGACAAGGCCGGGGCGCTCACGCTTAATGGCGTCAATACCTTTACCGGCACGATCAACCTGCTGGCCGGCACGCTGAACGTCAATGGTGATGCTGCCTTAGGCGCAGCGGCAAACCGCGTGGTGGCATCGGGCGGCACAGTGATTACGGCGGCAGGCGCGCTTGACGCGAACCGCGTCATTGAGCTGGCCAGCGGCATGACCAGCATCGGCGGCGCCGGCGTGGGCTCTGCCCGGTTCACCGGCGCCGGCGGGCTGCGGGTTGTTCAAGGCGTCGTGCTGAACAACGACGCGAGCGACTTCACCGGCCAGATCAATTTCTCGGTGAACGGGGCTGCTTCCTTCACCTCGGTTGGAGATGTCGGCGAGGCCAGTTCACTGGGAGCCGGCGATAAGATCCGTTTCACCGCCACCAACCAGTATCAGGACTGGCTCTACTACATAGGCAGCGGCGACAGCTCCAACCGGGATTGGGAGTTTGCCACGAGCGGCGGCACGTCGGGGGCCGTCTTTGTCAATGACGGCACAGGCACGTTGACGCTGAGCGGGGCAATCGCCGCCATTGGAGCGGTGAGCACGGGCATGTCCTTCGTCGCCCAGAAGGCGGACCTGGAACTGCTGGGAGAGATCAGTAGCCTAGGCGACCGCAACATCAACTTCCGGGGCGGCGGGGTCGAGCGTACGATCACCCTGGGCGACGCTAACGTTTATGCCGGAGGCACCGTTATCGGCGCAAGCGGCGCGGTCACGCTGCGCGCGGGGCTTCTGGCGGACGCCGGGGTTGTCAGTTCGTTCGGAACGGGTACGGCGGGCGGCGTCAGCATCTATTCCGACAGCGTCCTGAGCTACATCGGGACGGGCGCGACCAGCAACCGCGCTTGGACGATCGGCCCGGCCCTGGCCGCAGGCGGCATGGGCGGCAAGATTTCGAATGACGGCACGGGGGCGCTCGACCTCAGCGGCGCCGTAGACTTCGCTTCTGGGCGCGTCGGCGGGCTGCGGCTGGGCGGCGATTATGCGGGCGTCAACACCCTGTCCGGCGTCATCTCGGGCAATGGGGCGCTGGTCAGCAGCGGTGCGGGGACTTGGGAGCTGTCGGGCGCCAACACGCGCACGGGCGCGATTGTGGTGGACGGCGGGACGCTCCGCGCCGGCAGCGCCTCGGCGTTCGGCACGACCACGGACGTCACCGTCAATGACGGCACGCTCGACCTGAACGGCTTCGACCTGGCGACGACGACGCTCGCAGGCACGGGCGGGGTCGTCGAGCTCGGCAATGCGACCCTGTCCCTGGGCAGCACCGCCAGCACGACCTTCGCCGGCAGGATCGCAGGCAGCGGCGGGCTGACGAAGGCAGGAGCGGGGATACTGACCCTCACCGGAGCCAACACCTACAGCGGCGACACGACCCTCAACGGCGGCGGGCTGACGCTGGACTTCTCCGCAGCGGGGGCGCCGACGGACAACATCCTTTCGGCCGGTACGACCCTGAACCTGGCCGGCAGTTCGGTGCGGATCGTGGGGGGAGCCGGCGCCGCCAACAGTCAGGCCTTTGACGGCCTGAACGTTTCCGCCGGCAACAACCGGGTCGTGGCGGCCCCTGGTGTCGGCGGCGACGTGTTCGTGAACTTCGGCGCCATCAACCGGACCGGCGGCCTGATTGACTTCACCATACCGTCCGGCGCCGTCTTCACCACCGCCAGCGCGGCCCTGGGCGGCTGGGCGACGGTGAACCAATCGGACTACGCCAAGGTCGTCGGCGGGATCATCACCGCCTTCGAGGAAACGGACTATAACGACAAGGACGACGCCGCCGCCTGGCTGGACGGCGACATCATTTCGGATGTGGCCGGATTCCACGGCACGGTCGGCTCCAGCACGCAGCTCGGCGGCCTGCGCTATACGCAAGCCGTCGCCACGACGGTCAGGATCGCGGGAGGGCAGACGCTGGGCACCGACGGAACGATCATCGTCGCGCCCAGCGTCCTGAACAACAATCAGCTCATCACCGGCGGCGCATTGACGGGCAGCATCGGCGGCGGCGTGCTGGGCCTTCAGCAAAACAGCGGCGGCAACTTCACCATCGCCTCGACCATCACCGACAATGGCGGGGCGATCGGCTTCACCAAGGGCGGGAACGGGCGCGCGACCCTGACCGGCGCCAACACCTATACCGGCGCGACGACGCTGAGCGGCGGCGTCCTGGCGATCAATAGCCTCGCCAATGGCGGTCAGGCGAGCAGCCTGGGCATGGCGAGCGCGGACGCCGCCAATCTGGTGCTGGAAGGCGGCACGCTGAGCTACACCGGAACGGGCGATACGACCGACCGGGGCTTCACTCTGGTCAACGGAGGGGCGACGCGCACGATCGAGGTCGTCAACGGCGGGGCCAACCTGGTCTTCGGAGGTCTGGTCACCAGCCCTGACGATTCCGGGTTCATCAAGGCGGGCGCCGGCACTTTGACGCTTGCAAACAGCGCCAATGACTATGTCGGTGCAACCACGGTGAACGGCGGCGTGCTGGCGGTGACGACGCTCACGAACGGCGGTGAGGCCAGCAGCATCGGCATGGCGGGCAGCGATTCCGCCAATCTCGTGCTGGCGGGCGGGACGCTGGACTATCTCGGCGCGACGACGAGCGGCGATCGTGGCTTCACCCTTAACGCTGGCGGAGGCGGCATCGGCGTCAATAGCGCCAGCACGACGCTGACCCTGAGCGGAGCGGCGGTCGGCGGCGGTCGCCTGAGCAAGGAGGGCGACGGCACGCTGCTGTTGACCGGGGCCAACAGCTATAGCGGCGGCACCCAAGTCAAAGGCGGAACCTTGAGAGCCGGTTCGGCTCAGGCTTTCGGCAGTCCGTCGAGCTTCATGACCGTCGACGCCGGCGCCCGGTTGGAGTTGGGCGGCTACGACATAACCATTGGCGGCCTGTTGGGCGGGGGACTGGTCGATCTTGGCGGCCATACGCTGACTTCGAGCGGCCTTTCGGCCAACGGCTTTACCGGCAAGATCACGGGTGCAGGCGGCTTCACGCGCACCGGCAGCTGGACTCAGACCCTGAGCGGCTGCGCCAATGACTATACCGGCAGGACCACGATCGCCGGCAGCGGCACGCTCAGCATCAATTGTCTCGCCAATGGCGGCGTGGCGAGCGGTATTGGCGCGTCCGGCAGCAGTTCGGCCAACCTGGTCTTCAACAGCGGCATGCTCGCCTATACTGGGGCCAGCGTCACCACGGATCGTGGGTTCACGCTTCAGGGAGCCGGCGGCATCAACGTCGTTGACGCCGTCACGACCCTGGACTTCACGGGCCAAGTCGTCGGCGCCGGAGCGCTAACGAAGTCGGGCGCAGGCACGCTGGTCCTGTCGGGCGCCAATACTTACGCGGGCGGGACCACTGTTTACGATGGCGTCCTGCGGGTCAATTCGGCCAGTGCTTTTGGCAATTCCGGCGCCCTGACGCTGTCAAATCTGGCGGGGGTCCTGGTGGACCTCAATGGTTTCAACACCACCATCGGGCATCTGGCGGGGGGCGGTGCGCTCGGCGGGGATGTGGCGTTGGGCGGAGCCACGCTCTCGCTTACGACCGGCGGTTCCGGAACCGGGACCTACGGCGGCGCCATTAGCGGCGCCGGCGCGCTGATCAAGGGAGGTTCCTACACGCAGGTGCTGAACGGCTGCAACAGCACCTATACCGGCGGCACGACCATCAACGGCGGCGTACTCGTCGTGTCCTGCCTTGAGGACGGCGGCGTCGCCAGTTCGATAGGGATTTCCGGCTCGGCGGCCAGCAATCTCGTCATCAATGGCGGTACGCTGCGCTATGTCGGCGCCGGCGGCGACGCCAACCGTCAGTTCACGCTCGGCGCATCCGGGGGGAACGCGCTCGACGCCTCGGGCTCTGGCGCGATCAACTTCACCTACAATGGGGCTGTGACATTCGCCGCGCCCGACACCGCGCAGACCCTGACGCTGACGGGCGTCAACACCGGCGACAACACGCTGGCCGCGCAGCTGACCAACAACGGCGCGGGCGTGACCTCGCTCAACAAGACCGGCGCCGGGACCTGGATTCTGAGCAACGCGGGCAGCACCTACACCGGCGCCACCACCATCAGCGGCGGGGTGCTAGGCGTGGACAAGCTCGCTGACGGCGGGCTGGCGTCCAGCCTCGGCGCTTCTTCGTCAGCGGCTTCGAACCTCGTCATCGGCAATGGATCGACCCTGCGCTACACCGGCGCCGGCGACATCACCAACCGGCTGTTCACGCTGTCGGCGGGTGTGACCTTCCTTGAATCCGCGGGCTCGGGCGCCATCGTCTTTACAGACACGGGGCCTGTCACGCTGGCGGGCAATAATCAGGCGCGCACCATCGCGCTCGGTGGCTCGAACACGGGCGACAACACCCTGGCCGGCTCGATCGGCGACGCCGGAACCGGCAGGACGAGCCTGGCCAAGAACGACGCCGGCACATGGGTGCTGACCGGGACCAACACCTATAGCGGCAATACCGTGATCAACGCGGGCCTGCTGAAGATCGGCAATGGCGGAACAGCAGGTTCGATCCTCGGGGATAGCTTCATTTCGGGCGCTGGCGGCTTGGGCTTCAATCGCTCCGACGCCTACAGCTACAATGGGCTGATCTCGGGTTCGGGCGCAGTGAGGCAGATCGGCTCCGGCGTCACCACCCTGACCGCGAACAACAGCTATACCGGATCGACCTTCGTCGATGGCGGCGCCTTGATCATCAATGGCGACCAGTCGGCGGCTACGGGGCTGACGACAGTGGCCTCGGGCGCGACCCTGGGGGGCAGGGGGATTATCGGCGGCGACGTGAGCGTCGGCAGCGGAACCCTGGCGCCGGGTGAAGTCGGCGCGGCCGGCGCCTTGACGATCAATGGGAATCTTCTGCTCGGCGCGAACTCTACCCTGGCCATGCAGTTCGGTCAGGCGGGAACGGCGGGCGGAGGGCTGAACGACCTGATTGTCGTCAACGGCAATGTGACCCTGGACGGCGTGTTGAACGTGGCCGAGACGGTTGGCGGCGCCTTTGGTCCCGGCGTCTATCGCATCATCGACTACACCGGCTCCCTGATCGACAACGGCCTCAACCTCGGCGCCCTGCCCAGCGGCACGGGCGTCATTCAGACGGCGGTCGCCGGTCAGGTCAACCTGTTGGCGGGCGGGTTGGATTTCAGCTTCTGGGACGGCGACGCGGGACCCAAGTTCGACGGCGTCGTCAGCGGCGGCTCGGGTCTGTGGCAGAACAACGCCGGCAACAATAACTGGACCGAAGCCACGGGCAATCTGAACGCCGCCTTCGATGACGACGCCTTCGCCATCTTCGCCGGTGCGGCTGGAATCGTCATTATCGACAACGGCCTGGGCCAGGTGACGGCCAAGGGCATGCAGTTTGCGACCGATGGCTATATCATGGCGGGCGGTCCGCTGGTGCTGACTGATCCGCAGTCCATCATTCGTGTGGGCGATGGTACGTGGGCCGGGGCCGGTTTCACCGCGACGATCCATTCCGCCATCGCCGGCGTCGGACAGTTGGTGAAAACCGATGCCGGTACGCTGATCCTGAATGGGCTGAACACCTATGCGGGAGGCACGTCGCTCAATGCCGGTACGGTGCAGATCGCCCACGGCGACGCCCTGGGCACGGGCGCGGTCCGGTTTGACGGCGGTACGCTGAATACAACGGCGAACCTGGCTCTGAGCAATGACGTCCTTCTGGATGGCGGCGGCGATTGGCGGATCAACGCCAACACGACCATGACGCAACTCGGCACGGTCAGCGGCGCGGGCGCCTTGTACAAGAGCGGCGCCGGTACGCTGACGCTGCTCGGCGATGCGATCCATACCGGCGGCGCCACGATCGCCGAGGGCACGCTGCAGATCGGCGATGGCGGCACGCTTGGCAGCCTGAACGGCCATGTGCTGAACAACAGCGCGCTGGTGTTCAACCGTTCGAATGTGCTGGTCTATGCCGACAATATTTCCGGCAGCGGCAGCCTGTCGCAGATCGGCGCCGGTACGCTGAACCTGACCGGCAACCACAACTATATGGGCGCGAGCTCGGTTCAGAATGGCGCAATTCTGCTGACCAACGGGGGGCAGATCACCGGGACATCGGGCTTGAACATTGACCGCGGCGGCCTGTTTGCGGTCGACGGCGCGGGCTCGCGTCTGCAAACGGCGGCGACGGGCGTTTCTCAGATCGGCAGTTCCGCGAACCAGAACGGCAATCTGGTTGTCCAGAATGGCGGTACGACGTCCTTCGCCGATCTGCGGATGGCCACGGGGCTGAACAGCGCCGGTAGCTTGATCGTCACGGGTGCAGGATCGCACGTGGACGTGAACGGCCATGCCGGCCTTGGCGTGATGGGCAATGCGACGGTCAACGTTCTGGACAGGGCTAAGCTGACCACGCGGAGCAGTATGCTGGTCGGCGGGCAGTTGTCGTCGCAAAGCAGCGGTTTCGTTACGGTGTCGGGCGCGGGCTCGGAATGGGAAGTGGTCCAAAATCTCGGCCTGCGTCGTGGTTCGCTGACGGTTTCCAATGGCGGCCGTGTCACGGCCGATACGGCGGCCGTCGGCTATTATGCCGGTATCGGCCCCAGCCGTCCCGATGCCGATCTGTTGGTCGAAGGGGCGGGCTCACGCCTTGATGTGGCGGGCGCACTGCTCATCACCAACACCAACTCGCCGGCCTCGCGCGGGGCGATCACCATCGCGGATGGCGGGGTTGTCAGGGCCGGTTCGCTCGCCATGGGCCCGGGGGATGCGGCCCTGAATATCGGCGGCGCCGAAGGCGCTGCAGCGCGCGCCGCCGGTACGTTGGATGTCGGCGTCGTCACCATGGCGTCGGCGGGCAACCGCATCAACTTCAACCACGTCGATGCCGACTACCGCTTCTCGTCAGCGATCTCCGGCCTGGGCGGCCTCATCCACAATGGTTCCGGCGTGACGGTGCTGACCGGCATGAACAGCTATGCCGGCGCGACGATGGTCAACGCCGGGAGCCTGTTCATCAACGGCGACCAATCGGCCGCGACCGGACTGACCAGCGTCAACATCGGCGCTACACTGGGCGGTGTTGGCGTCATCGGCGGCGATGTCGTCGTCGCCGACGGCGGCGCGCTCAACCCTGGCGGCGCCGGAACTTCGCCCGGCACGCTGAGCATCGCCGGCGACCTCAGTCTCTCGAACGGCTCGGCGCTCAACTTCAGCTTTGGTCAGGCCAATGTGCCGGGCGGTCCGCTGAACGATCTGATCAATGTCGGCGGCGATCTGACGCTCGCCGGCACGCTCAATGTCGACGCCGCTGGGAGCGGGACTCTGGATCCGGGCGTCTATCGTGTCTTCAACTACAAGGGCGCGCTGACGGACAACGGCTTGCTGGCCAACCTTCCTTCGGCGGACTTCTATGTCCAGACATCGGTGGCGAACCAGGTGAACCTGGTCAACACCTCGGGACTGGCCTTGCGTTTCTGGGACGGCGCGGCTGGATCCAAGAACGACGGCGTGATCGACGGCGGAGGCGGCGTTTGGCAGGCCTTCGGCGCATCGCCCGACAATGGCGAGGACAATTGGACCGAGGACGGCACGACCAACGCTCCGTTCCAGAACGCCGCCTTTGCTGTTTTCGCGGGAACGGCGGGCAAGGTCACGGTCGACGACAGCAAGGGCGCCGTCAACGTTTCCGGGATGCAGTTCGTCACGGACGGCTACGTCGTCACGGGCGACGTCATCAACCTGGCAGGCGCCTCCGGCGCCGTGATCCGTGTCGGCGACGGTACGACCGACGGAGCGGGCGCCACGGCCCGGCTCGAAGCCGAACTGGCGGGCGCTTCGGGCCTGATCAAGTCCGATCTGGGCAGGCTGATCCTGACCGCCGTCAACACCTATGCTGGCGGCACGACGATCACGGGCGGCGTTCTTCAGATTTCCGACGACGTCAACCTGGGGACCGCCTCAGGCGAGCTTCGCTTCAATGGCGGCACGCTGAACACCACCGCCGACATGGTGTCGGACCGGTTGGTCGATCTGATCGACGCGGGGACCTTCGACACCGACGCCGCGACGAGCCTGACGTTGAACGGCGTGATTTCGGGCCTCGGCGGCTTCACCAAGAAGGGGGCGGGCGACCTGATCCTGACGGGCGCCAATACCTATGACGGAGCCGTTGAGGTTGAAGCCGGAAGCCTGTTCGTTCGAGGCGACCAGTCGCTGGCGACGGGATCAATCCGTGTCGGAGCCGGCGCCTTGCTGGGCGGGGACGGGGTCATCGGCGGCGATGTCCTGATCGCCAACGGCGCCACCCTGTCGGCCGGTATGGACGGGGCGGGCACGCTGGCTATCGGCGGCGACCTGGAGTTGACGGCCGGGTCGATCCTGGACTTCCAGTTCGGCCAGGCCAATGTCGCGGGCGGGTCGTTGAACGATCTCGTCAACGTCGGCGGCGACCTGACGCTGGACGGCGTGCTCAACGTTTCGACGACGGCGGGCGGGGTCTTCGGCCCTGGCGTCTATCGCGTGTTCAACTACGGCGGGATTCTGACGGACAACGGCCTTGCGCTGGGCGCAAGCCCAGGCGGGAGCCTCTCGGTGCAAACATCGGTCGGCGGTCAGGTGAACTTGGTCAACACCGGCGGTCTGACGCTCAACTTCTGGGACGGCGCGGCCGGACCCAAGAACGACAACGCCATCAACGGCGGCGACGGCGTCTGGCGGATCGACGGCGGCTCCAACAACTGGACCGACGCCGGCGGAACGGTCAATACGGATTATGCCCAGGACAGCTTCGTCATCTTTTCGTCGGCGCCGGGCGTGGTGACGGTCGACAACAGCGGGGGCGATGTTCAAACCTCGGGAATGCAGTTCGCCAGCGACGGCTACGTCCTTGCAGGCGACGTCCTGACCCTGACCGGATCGCAGGCGGCGATCCAGGTCGGCGACAGCAGCGCGGCGGGGGCCGGCTACACCGCGACCATTGATGCGGAACTCGCCGGCGGCGCCATGTTGATGAAGAACGACATGGGCGTGCTGATCCTGAACGGGAACAACACCTACATTGGCGGCACGACGATCACGGGCGGCGTTGTGCGGGTTTCCAACGACGCCAACCTCGGCGCCGCCTCTGGCGGGCTGAGCTTCAGCGGCGGTGTGCTGGACGTCACGGCCGACATGACGTCGGGCCGCGCGTTCGACTTCGTGGGTTCGGGTTCGATCCAGAACGCCGCGAACACCACCCTGACGCTGACCGGCGCCCTTTCGGGACCGGGGCGTCTGGTTAAGGACGGTGCGGGAACACTGGTGCTGGCGGGGACCGGAGGAACCGGTGGGGTCACTGTCGATTCGGGCGTCGTTCTGGTGAACGGCGACTATTCTGCGATGGGTGGTCTCAGCCACGTGGCCTCGGGCGCGACCTTGGGCGGCAAGGGTGTGATCGGCGGCGACGTTTCCATCGCTGACGGAGGTGTCCTGTCGCCGGGAGCAGGCGCGCCGGGAGCCTTGACCATCGGTGGCGACCTGTATCTGAGCGGTGGAAGCCGGTTGGCGTTCGACCTCGGCGAGGCGAACGTCGCGGGCGGCGCCCTGAACGACCAGGTCGTCGTCGGCGGCGACCTGACGCTGGACGGCGTGTTGGACGTGACGGTCCCGACGGGCGGCGCCTTCGACATCGGGGTCTATCGCCTGTTCGATTACGGCGGCGTCTTGACGAACAACGGCCCGACGCTGGGAAGCCTTCCGGGCGGCGATGCTTCGGTTCAGACGTCGGTCCTCGGTCAGGTCAACCTGATCAATAGCGCCGGGCAGGCTCTCAACTTCTGGGACGGCGCAGCGGGATCTGAGAACGACGGCGTGGTCAATGGCGGCGACGGCATCTGGCAGGCTGGGACCGGCAATAGCTATTGGACCGATCAGAACGGGGTGGTGAACGCGCCCTACGCCGACAGCGCCTTCGCCATCTTCAGCGGGGTCGGCGGGACCGTCACGATCGACGGCGGTCTGGGCGACGTGACGGCGACGGGGATGCAGTTCGCCGTCGACGGCTATGTGATCACGGGCGACGCCCTGACCCTGAGCCAGACCCAGTCGACGATCCGCGTCGGCGACGGGACCACGACGGGCGCTGAGTTCACAGCCACGATCAAGGCCGTGGTCCAGGGCGCGGCGCAATTGGTGAAGACGGACGGGGGCAGGCTGATCCTCGACGGCGCCAACACCTATGCGGGCGGCACCTTGATCAGCGGCGGCACCGTTCAGATCGCCAGCGACGTCAACCTGGGCGAGGCGGCCGGCGCTGTGACGCTGGACGGCGGCGCCCTGGCGACCAGCGCCGACATGACCAGTCGCCGCGACATCGTACTGGCCGGGGCGGGAACGATCTCGACCGCCGCGGACACGACCTTCACCTTCGACGGCCTGTTCTCGGGTGCGAACATCCTGACAAAGACGGGTGAGGGCGTTCTGGAGGTCACAGGCGACAGCCGCGGCTTCACGGGCGGCGTCCGGGTGATGCAAGGCATCCTGGGCTTGCAGGGAACCATGGGTGGAGGCGTCAACGTCGCAGCCGGCGCACGACTGGAAGGCGGCGGCCGGATGGCGAGTCTCGGCAACGCTGGCGTGGTCGCGCCGGGACGTGAGGGAGTGTTCGGCGCACTGACCGTGACGGGCGGGTACGAGGGCTTGGGCGGGCTTCTGGAAATCGAAACCGCGTTGGGCGGCGACGCTTCGCCCACCGACCGTTTAGTGATCGGCGGGAACGCTGTCGGAACGACTGAAGTGGTGGTGATCAACCGCGACGGTCTGGGGGGCCAGACCGTCGAAGGCGTCAAGATCATCGAGGTGGGAGGGACCTCCACGGGAGCCTTCACCCTGCGCGGCGATTATAAGTTCGACGGATCGGCGGCGGTGATCGCCGGCGCCTATGGCTATCGTCTGCATCAGGGCGGCGTCTCGACGCCGAACGATGGCGACTGGTATCTGCGGTCGTCGCTTTTGAATCCGGTGAATCCGGTCGAACCTGAAGGGCCGCTCTACCAGCCTGGCGTGCCGATCTACGAGGCCTATGGAGCCAACCTGCAGGCGATCAACAGCCTGCCTACCTTTCAACAGCGTGTCGGCGGCCGCACCTGGGCGCAGGGTGCTGATTCTGCAAGCGGCGGCGGATGGAGCCGTGTCGAAGGTGTTCGAACCCGCGGCAACGCCGCCGTATCGACTAGCCAGTCTGAGCAGGACATCAACAGCTGGAAGGTTCAGATGGGTTTTGACAAGGTGGTCGCCCAGGCCGCCTGGGGCGGCCGGTTGATTGCCGGCGTCACGGCGCACTACGCCGAAGCCAACAGCCAGATCCGCTCCCTGTTCGGCAGCGGCGTCCTGGAAACGAACGGCCATGGCGTGGGCGCAACTCTCTCGTGGCAAGGACAGACAGGTCTCTACCTCGACAGCCAGGCTCAGGTCAGCTGGTATCAGAGCGACCTCGAATCGACTGTTCTGGGCCGATTGGTCACAGGCAATGGCGGTCAAGGCGAAGCCTTCAGCGTCGAAGGGGGCCGGCGCCTGCCGATCACCGACAAGGTCAGCATCACGCCGCAGGCGCAGTTGATCTATTCCAAAGTCAGGTTCGACGGCTTCGCGGATGCAGCCGACGCCGAGGTGTCGCTGGACCGCGGCGAAAGTCTGAAGACTCGTCTGGGCCTGTCCATTGATCAGCACGAGGCCTGGGAAAGCGGTCGTGGCCATGTCTATGCGGTAGCCAACATCTCCTATGAGTGGATGGACCCGTCTCGCGTCGACGTCTCGGGCACGCTGATCGAGCATGCCGACGAGCGGCTTTGGGGCGAGGTGGGCATCGGCTTCAGCGCCACCTGGAGGCCCGGCGTAACCTTCTTCGGTGAAACGGCGGTCACCAGCGCGCTTGAAGATGGAGATAGCCGCTCGTTCCGGGCCAATGCAGGGGTCAGAATCGCCTTCTGACCCGGAGGGTCGATTGGTCCTGAGTGTGGCATTTCTAGAAGCCGTCTAATGTCCGCTTTTGAAGCTGTGGGCGGCTCACCGCGGATCGCGGATGTTGAGTAAGTTGATGCGAGCATGATCGCTTGGTGAGGGGCCTCGTCGCGATCAATCCGCCTCTCGGCTTCGGTGGCCCACCGGCGCGCGTCATCGCGTTTGAGGAAGGTCTCGCTTATATAGCGACCCTTCCGTCTCACCTGGACCCGCCACGTTCCTGACGGGAGTTTCGAGTACGTCGCCATTTCGTGTGCGCTCTGTGTGCACTGAGGTGTCGAAAACCCGGAAAAAACGTCGCAACACGTCGCAAATTCGAGTGCACACGCCGCCTGCCAACTTTTTGATCTTACTAAAAAAATGTCTATAAATCAAGCTCATAGACTGTCCGTGGCCCCCATGATGGACTGGACCGACCGCAACTGTCGGGCGTTTCACCGTGCGCTGAGCGCGCGCGCCCTGCTCTATACGGAGATGGTCACGGCGCCGGCGGTGATCCACGGCGACCGCGACCGCCTGCTGGGCTTTGACGCGGTCGAGCATCCGGTGGCGCTGCAACTGGGCGGGTCGGACCCGGCGCAGCTGGCCGAGGCGGCGAAGATCGGCGAGGCCTATGGCTATGACGAAATCAATCTGAATGTCGGCTGTCCCTCGGACCGGGTGCAGTCGGGCCGGTTCGGCGCCTGCCTGATGCGCGAGCCGGAGCTGGTGGCCGACTGCATGGCGGCGATCAGGGAAGCCGTCAGCGTCCCGGCCACCGTCAAATGCCGCATCGGCGTCGATGATCAGGACCCGGAGGTCAGCCTGTTCGCCACGGTTGACGCCTCGGCGGCGGTGGGGATCGACAGCTTCGTCGTCCACGCGCGCAAGGCGTGGCTGAAGGGGCTGTCGCCCAAGGAGAACCGCGACGTGCCGCCGCTGGACTATGGGCTGGTGCGACGGTTGAAGCGCGAGCGGCCGCACCTGACCATCTGCATCAACGGCGGGATCGGCGATCTGGATCAGGCCGAGGCGCATCTGAAGGCCGACGACGGGGTGCAACTGGACGGCGTCATGCTGGGCCGCGCCGCCTATCACGAACCGGCGCTGATGGGGCAGGTGGATCGCCGCATCTTCGGCGAGGCGACGCCTGACGTGGACGTGTTCGAGGCGCTGGAGCGTTACCGCCCCTATATGGCTGCGCGGCTGGACGAGGGCGCCAATCTGGCGAGCATGACCCGGCACATGCTGGGCCTGATGCACGGCCGGGCCGGCGCGCGCGCCTTCCGTCGCATCCTGACCGTCGAGGGCGTGAAGCCCGGCGCGGGGCTGGAGGCCGTGGATCGCGCGGTCGAGGCCGTGCGCGAGGCCGAGGCGCGTCGGGCTCGGCTGGGCGAGACCGACGAAGCCGCCTGAACCTCAATTTCCGTCATTTTCCGGCAAGCCGCGAAGCGGCGCTGATCGGGGAACCTAGCGGCGCCCGGAGGGCGACCCTCACGCGCCGCGCCCCCGGTCTCGCCCTGCTCGCCGGGGGATGACGAAGGCCAGGGGCCCTTTCCGGTGATGACGCTGGCGGGTTGTACCGCTATGCCCAAGCTATGAGCGCGCTCCCCCTGTCCGAAATCGCCCTGATGCTCGCCGCCCTGGGTGGAGCCGGCGCAATCGCGGGCGTGATCGGCGGCCTGTTCGGCGTCGGCGGCGGCACGGTGCTGGTGCCGGCGCTGTTCTACGCCTTCTCGGTGCTGGGCGTGGGGGGCGAAAGCAATCTGCACGTCGCCATCGGCACCTCGCTGCTGACCATCGTGGCCACCTCGCTTCGGTCGCTGGCCACGCACCGCGCGCATGGGGCGGTGGACGAAACGGTCCTGAAGACCTGGACGCCCTGGGTGGCGTTCGGCGGCCTGGTCGGTGCGGCGATCGCCGGCTTCACCTCGATGGAGGGGCTGGCCGTCGTCTACGGCGCCTGCCTGCTGCTGGTCGCGACGCAGATGGGATTGACGCCCGAGCGGTTCACCCTGCGAAAGGACCTGCCCACGGGCTGGGGGCGGCGCGGCGTGGGCACGGGCATCGGCCTGCTGTCGGCCATGATGGGCGTCGGCGGGGGCAGTCTGGGCGGCATGACCATGACCCTGTGCGGGCGGCCGATCCATCAGGCGGTGGCGACGGCCTCGGGCTTCGGCCTGGCCATCGGGGCGGCGGCGGCCCTTGGCTTCACCATCTTCGGCTGGGATGCGCCGGGGCGGCCGCCCTTGTCGCTGGGCTACGTCAATGTGCCGGCGGCCGTCATCATGGGGCTGCTGACGGCGCTGACGGCGCCCTATGGGGCGCGGCTGGCGCACCGGCTGGACCGCAAGATCCTGCGCCGAGCTTTCGCCGTCTATCTGCTGCTGACCGCCCTGTCGGTGGTGCTGAAGGCGCTGTGACCGCGATTAAGTAGATGCCCGCAGGCGGGCGCTAACACTTTGCGAACAGGCGCAGGTTAGGAGCGGTGCTGAACCTCTCTCCCCGAGCCTTGAAGTCATGCTGCAGAACCTGTCCGTCCCCAAGAAGCTGATCTTGTCCTTCATGGCGGTGATCGCGGCGTGCGGGGCGGCCACCCTGATCGTCCTGTGGTGCGTGGCGTCCCTGCAGCGCGCCGATGCGGCGGACCTGACCTCGCGCGAGGTGATGAAGGCGTCGGACCGTCTGATGGCCGCCGCCGTCGAGCAGCAGAACGCCATGCGCGGTTACGTCGCCAATCGCGACCCCGGCTTCGTCGAGGCCTTCAACCAGGGCGGCGCCGATGTGAAGGCGCGGATGGCGGACCTGGCTGCGTCCGACGTCGAGGGCGCCTACGCCGGCGAGCAGCAGAGCCTGATCGCCGCCGCCGCCGCCTTTGAAAAGAGCGCCTCGGACGTCATGGCCCTGGCGCGCGATCCGGCGACCCAGGGCGCCGCCCTGGCCCAGGTCGCCACGGCGGCGCGCCTGACCGACATTCGCCAGGCGGTCGGTTCGATCCGCGAGAAGGAGGCCGTTCAGGCCCAGGCGCGCGCAGAGGCCAAGGCCTCCGCCTTCACCCAGGCCTACGTCGCCTTCGCCATCGGCGGGGTGCTGGCGCTGGGCATCGCCATGACGGCGGCCCTGTGGCTGATCGGCGCCTTGAGCCGCCCGGTGGAGGCCATGACCCGCGCCATGGGCCGTCTGGCCGGCGGCGATCTGAACGTCGCCATCCCGGCGGTCGGCCGTCGCGACGAGATCGGCCGCATGGCCGACGCCGTCCTGACCTTCAGGCAGAACGCCGAGGAGAAGGTGCGGCTGGAAGCCGAGGCCGAGGCCGCGCGCCTCGCCGCCGATGCTGAACGCGAGGCCCAGGCCGAGCGCGACGCCGAGGCCGCCCGCCAGCAGGCCCGCGTGGTCGAGGGCGTGGCCAAGGGTCTGGATAAGCTGTCGCACGGCCAGTTGGCCTTCCGTCTCAACGACCCGTTCGCGCCGGAATATGAAGCCCTGCGCGCCGACTTCAACGCGGCGATGGACAAGCTGCAGGGCGTGATGCGGGTGATCGTCGAACGCGCGGCGGCCATCGGCGCCAGCGCCCGCGAGATATCACAGGCCTCCGACGACCTGTCGCGCCGCACCGAACAGCAGGCGGCCAGCCTGGAAGAGACCGCGGCCGCCCTTGAGCAGATCACCGCCACCGTGGCGCGCTCGGCCGAGGGCGCGACGGAGGCGGGCGGCGTGGTGCGCGGCGCCCAGTCGGAAGCGGTCGAAGGACAGGCCGTGGTCGGCCGCGCCATCGCCGCCATGGGCGAGATCGAGCGCTCTTCGTCCGAGATCGGGGCCATCATCGGCGTGATCGACGAGATCGCCTTCCAGACCAATCTGCTGGCGCTGAACGCAGGCGTCGAGGCGGCCCGCGCGGGCGACGCCGGTCGCGGCTTCGCCGTTGTGGCGTCGGAGGTTCGCGCCCTGGCTCAGCGTTCGGCCTCGGCGGCCAAGGAGATCAAGACCTTGATCAACGAGTCGGGCCGCCAAGTCGGGACGGGCGTCGCCCTGGTCGGCGACACCGGCCATGCGCTGGAGCGCATCGCCGGTCAGATCCAGCGCCTGACCGTCATCGCCGAAGAGATCGCCGCCTCCTCGCAGGAGCAGTCCAGCGGTCTGCAGCAGGTCAACATCGCCGTGAACCAGATGGATCAGGTCACGCAACAGAATGCTGCGATGGTCGAACAGTCGACCGCCGCCAGCCACGCCCTGGCCTCCGACGCGGTCGAGTTGGACCGCATGATGGGCCAGTTCGCCCTGGACGACGCTCGCGATCTGGACGCCCGCGGGCGGATGCAAGCCCTGGCGCGAGCCGTGGCTTAAGCGCTGAATTCTTCCTCCCCTTCATGGGGAGGGTGGTCGCGTAGCGGCCGGGTGGGGAGGACCAGGTGATCCTGACACCCGCCGTCATTCTCGGGCTTGACCCGAGAATCCAGCGCCGCAACGCCTGAACCGTCTTGAGGGTCGATGTGGTCGCCGTCATGCCTGCTGGATTCTCGGGTCAAGCCCGAGAATGACAGCAAGATAGAAGACGCGCTCGTCCCGCCGCCCCCACCCAGGCTCAGCCACCCTCCCCATGAAGGGGAGGGAGAAGCGCGCGCCTGGCGCTTACGCCGCCGCCTTCAGCGACACCGCATCCAGCGCCTGGGTCAGGTCGGCCAGGATGTCGTCCTGATGCTCCAGCCCGACCGACAGGCGCAGCAGGCCGTCGGTGATGCCCGCCGTCACCCGCGCTTCGGGCGTCATGGCGGCGTGGGTCATGGTGGCCGGGTGGGCGACCAGGCTTTCGACCCCGCCCAGGGATTCGGCCAGGGTGAAGACCTCCAGCCGCTCGATCACCTGGCGCACCGCCTCGGTTCCGCCGTTCAGTTCGAAGCTGAGCATGGCGCCCGGCCCCGACTGCTGGCGCGCCGCCAGATCATGGCCGGGGTGGCTGGTCAGGCCCGGATAGTGGACGGCCTTGACCGCCGGGTGCAGCTCCAGAACCGCCGCGGCCAGGCCGGCCGTCGCCTGCTGGCGCTCGATGCGGGTGAACAGGGTGCGCAGGCCCCGCAGGGTCTGATAGGCGTCGAACGGCGAGCCGGTGACGCCCAGGCAGTTGGCCCACCAGGCCAGCTGTTCATGATCGGCCGGATCGGCCGCGATCACGGCGCCGCCGACCACGTCGGAATGGCCGTTGATGTATTTGGTGGTCGAGTGGACCACGATGTCGGCGCCCAGCTCCAACGGCCGTTGCAGGGCCGGCGACAGGAAGGTGTTGTCGCACACCACCTTGGCCCCCAAGGCGTGGGCGCGGCGACAGACCTCGGCGATGTCGGTGACGCGCAGCAGGGGGTTGGACGGGGTTTCGACCAGCACCAGCTTGCAGCCGTCGGCCAGGGCGGCGTCCAGAGCGGCGCCGTCGTTCTGATCGACAAAGGCGACGCGGAAATGCCCCTTCCGAGCGCGGGCGCACAGCAGGCGGTGGGTGCCGCCATAGCAGTCGTGCGGCGCGATCAGCAGGTCGCCCGGCTCCAGCAGGCTGAGGGGCAGGTCGACCGCCGCCATGCCGGTGGCCGTGACCACGGCGCCGGCGCCGCCTTCCAGCTCGGCCAGGGTTTCGGCCAGGACGTCGCGGGTCGGATTGCCCGAGCGCGAATAGTCGTATTTGCGCGGCTGGCCGAAGGCGGCGAACGAATAGTTGGACGACAGATACAGCGCCGGCATGACCGCGCCGTGGGCCGTGTCCGTATCGACGCCCGAGCGGGCGGCGATGGTGCGGGGATCGGCGGGACGGGCGCGGCTCATTGGTCGATGTCCTTCAGCACGGAGGTCAGGATGTCGGCGACCAGAGCGTCTTCCTTCAGGAAGGCGTCGTGGCCGTAGACGGAGGGGTGCTGTTCGAAGCGCCAGAGATTGGGCAGGCGGTCGGCCAGCTCCCTCATGTCGTCGATGGGGCACAGGCGGTCGGTGGTGAAGCCGACGAGGGTGACGGGGGCGGTGATCGCCTCGGGCTCGACGCGGTGGCGGTCGATGGAGTCCGACAGGCTGAGCCAGCGGGCGGGGGTGGTGCGGTCGCGATAGGCCCGGCCGCGCGCCTGTAGATAGTCGCACACCGGATAGGCCTGGCCCGCATGGCTGGGGGCCTCGGAATCGAAGCGGTCGCCGAACTCTTCCTGGGTGCGATAGGTGGTCATGGCCAGTTCGCGCGCCAGGCCGACGGCCTGATCCACGCGGCCCGTCTCCAGGCCCAGTTGCAGGATGCGGCGCTGGATGCCGCGCCAGGCGGTGGCCAGCGGGTGGGGCCGGTGGGCGGCGGACACGATCACCAGCTGCTCGGCCCAGTCGGGGAAGATCTCGCCGAAGGCCAGGGCGATCATGCCGCCGTAGGAACAGCCGACGAAGGCGGCGACCTTCTCCACCCCAAGATGGTCCAGCAACAGGGCCAGCAGCCGGGCCTGATCCTGGGTGGTGATGGTCAGCGGCGTTTTCGGCTCCTTCACGCCTTCTCCGAATTCGGGTGCGAAATCAAAGGCCAGGACGCGGAAGCGGGTCAGGTCGATCGGCGCGCGCACGCCCACGGCGCCGGACCACCAGCCCAGCCCCTTCGTCTCGGTGCGGTGGACGTAGCGGTCGGCGGAAATGCCGCCCGCGACCACGATCAGGGGGGCGTCAGCCTTGCCGTGCAGGCGGCCGATGACCTGCTTCTGGGTCAGGGTTCCGCCGAAATCCAGCTCGAAACCGTCGGGGATCGGAACCACGACGTCATGGGCCCCGTCGCGTTGCAGCAACTCGGACGGACGGCGCGCGGAAGCGGGACGACAGGCGGGCTCTTCAGCGGAAGCGGGGTCGATAAGGGCCAGGGTCATGGGTCTCGGTCACTCAGCAGATACGGCTCGCCAAGGAACCCATGCAGTGACAGACCTGTGGAGCGTCGCCTCGTCGATGCTCCACCCATCTCTCGCGGTCCTATCAGGCAAGCCCGAAGAACCCCGCAGGAGTTGGCACCGTTTCGGGCGGAACCCGATGGTTGCCCCGGCGTCAAAGGGCCTAATCCCTCAGCCGGTCTTGATGAGTGAGCTTACGGTGCGGTTGCGAAGAGCGCCGGTCAAGCGAAAAATTTCACCCCGTTTCACTGAAAGCGCCCCGGTGTGATGGTGAAATAGGCCCATTGAGGCGATGTCGCGAAAAATTATTCCGACACGGGGTTGACGCGGCGCGGCGCCCTGGCTCACCCTAAGGCACGATTTTCAACCGGACGCCGCCTGTGCCTTACCGCCTCGCCAGCATGAAGACGACTGCGATCGCCGCCTCGGCGACGGGCCTCTTCGCGTCCATGATTACCACCACCGGTACCACCACCATGCCCTTGCGGGCGGGGACCGGATGATGCGCGCCGTCTAGGCGAGACAACGCAGAAAACCGATCACCCGCCCGGACCTCCGGGCGGGTTTTTTATTGGCCCGAACCCACCTCCGATCACCGCCGACTTCTCTCGAAATCCTCCCAGATCCAGCCTTCAGGAAACCGCCCATGTCCGCCTCTCTCGCCCTCGTCGCCGATCAGTCGAAACCGGTCGCAGCGCTCGCCCCCGCCGCCGATGTGGTGGTGCTGAAGTTCGGCTCCTCGGTCCTGCGCGATGCGTCCCAGGCCCCCGCCGTCGCCAGCGAAATCTACGGCCACGTCCGCGCCGGGCGTAAGGTTGTGGCGGTGGTTTCGGCCCTGGCCGGGCAGACGGATCAGCTGCTGGCCGACGCCCGCAGCCTGGGTCTGGATCACGAGAACGAGCTGCTGCCCGCCTATGTCGTGCTGGGCGAGGAAAAGGCCGCCGCCCTGGTCGCCGTGGCTTGCGACCGGGTGGGGCTGGACGCCATCGGCCTGTCGGTGCGCGAACTGGGCATCGTCGCGGAAGGCCCGGCCCAGCACGCCCGCCCCGTGTCGCTGAAGGGCGAGCGTCTGCATCAGGCCCTGGCCGAGCATGAGGTGGTGGTGGTTCCGGGCTTCGGCGCGGTGCGTTCGAACGGCCGGGTGGCCCTGCTGGGCCGCGGCGGATCGGACCTGACGGCGGTGGTGCTGGCCGCCGAATTGGGCCTGAAGCGGGTGCGTCTGGTGAAGGACGTCGACGGCCTCTACGACCGCGATCCGGCCTCGGAAACGGGCACGCCGCTGCGCTATCGCCGCGCCAGTTGGGACACGGCGCGTCAGGTCGGGGGTGCCCTGGTCCAGCACGACGCCATCGACCTGGCCGAGGCGCGGGGCGTCGATATCGAAGTCGCTGCGCTCGGCCGCGCCGAAGGCACGATCGTCGGCGAACGCGGCGCGCCTCCGGGCCCGGTGCAGGCGGCGGCGCCGTTGAAGGTCGCCGTGGCGGGCTGCGGCGTCGTCGGCGGCGGCCTGCTCAGCCGCCTGCTGCCGGACAGCCGCTTTGAAGTGGTCGGCGTCCTGGTCCGCAACCCCTTGAAAAAACGTGACGTATCGGCGCCCGCCGAACTGTTCACCAATGACGTCGAAGCCCTGCTGGCCAAGAAGCCGGACCTGGTGCTGGAGGCCCTGTCCGAGGGGGAGGCGGGCCATGCCCTGATCCGCCGCGCGCTGGAGGCGGGCTGCGACGTGGTCAGCGCCAACAAGCAGGCCGTGGCCCGCGATCCCAAGGGGCTTCAGGCCCTGGCCGACGTCAACGGCTGTCGCGTCGCCTGGTCGGCCTCGGTCGGCGGCGGCTCGCCGATGATCGAGACCCTGCGCGCCGCCCGCGCCGTCGGTCCGGTGGTCGGTTTCGAGGCGGTGCTGAACGGCACGGTCAACTTCATGCTGCAACGTCTGGGCGAGGGGGCGACCTTCTCCGACGCCCTGGCCGACGCCCGCGCCGCCGGTTTCGCCGAGGAAGACCCCTCGTCGGACCTGGAAGGCTTTGACGCCGCGGCCAAGGTCAAGCTGCTGTCGTTCGAGGCCTTCGGCCGCTCGCCCGAGGACCTGCCGCGCGATGTGCTGGCCGCCGAGACGCCGCTGGGCGAGGCGCCGGTGCGCCAGATCGGAGCCTGCTTCGAGCGCGAGGGCGCCCTGGACGCCTATGTCCGTCTTGACGGCGCGCTGGAGGACGCGCTCTTCCTGTCGCTGAACGGAGAGCGCAACGCCTTGAAGGTCTATGGTCAGGACGGCCGGGTGTGGACGTGCAAGGGGCGCGGCGCCGGGCGCTGGGCCACGACCGAGAGCGTGCTGGCCGATGTCGCCGACGTCATGCGCGCCCGGCGCGCCGCTGCGGAGCTTGTCTAGTCATGGCCGTCTTCACGCCCGTCACGCCGCAACAGGCCGACGACTATCTCATGCGCTACCCTCTCGGCGGCCTGGTCGAACTGACCCCGATCGCCGAGGGGGTCGAGAACACCAACTATCGCCTGGTGACGGAGAAGGGCGCCTATGTCCTGACCCTGTTCGAGGGGCGGACCGAGGCCTCGGCCCTGCCGTTCTGCCTGGGCCTGACCGGGCGGTTGGCGGCGCAGGGCTTTCCGACGCCCGCGCCCGTCGCGGATCATCGAGGCCAGGTGATCGGCCGTCTGAACGATCGCGCCGCCGCCATCGTTGAATGGACGCCCGGCGCCTGGAAGCGCCAGCCGACGGACAAGGATCAGTATCGCGCCGGTCAGGTGCTGGCCCTGCTGCATCTGGACGCGGCCGACTATGACGGCGTGCGCGAGAACCCGGTCGGGCCGCGCGCCTGGGCGGACCTGGCCGCACGTTGCGATACGGTGGCCAGAGGCGAGGACCGCCGGATGCTGGAGCAGATGCAGCGCCTGCTGCCCGATCTGGCCCGGCCGTGGAGCGATCCGGCCTTGCCGCGCGGGCCGATCCACGCCGACTACTTCCCCGACAATGTCCTGTTCGCGACGAATGAGCATGGGGCGACGGATG
This sequence comes from Brevundimonas olei, assembly GCF_037055245.1. Classification (GTDB taxonomy): domain Bacteria; phylum Pseudomonadota; class Alphaproteobacteria; order Caulobacterales; family Caulobacteraceae; genus Brevundimonas; species Brevundimonas olei. The sequence goes on along the minus strand of NZ_CP146369.1, from coordinate 2,995,469 downwards.
TCGGCGGGGTGATCGACTTCTACTTCGCCTGTGTCGACGTGCTGGCCTATGACTTGGCCATCGCGCTCAGCGCCTGGGGTTTCGACGCCGAGGGACGGCCCATCCCGTCGGCTCTGCGCGCTTTCCAGAAGGGCTATGAGTCGGTGCGGCCCCTGTCGGACGCCGAGCGCCAGGCCCTGCCGGAACTCGGCGCGGCGGCGGCGGTGCGCTTCACCCTGACGCGCCTGCACGACCGGCTGTTCCACGACCCGACCAACCTGGTCACGCCCAAGGACCCGGCGCCCTTCTTCCGGCGGCTGGACTACTGGAAGGCGGCGGAGCCCGCGTAGGCCTCACATACGCGCCAGCATCCATACGGCCATGGCGATCATCATCAGGTTCTCGGTCAGCGACAGGAAGCCGAGCGGAACCTTGCTGTCCCCGCCGACGCAGGCGCACTTCAACTCGCGCCTGTCGATATAGACGGCCTTGAACACTGAGGCGGCGCCGATGCCGCCGATGAAGAGGGCTACGGGCGCGGATAGCCAGGTGAGGGCGTGGGCGGTCATCAGCACCCCCGCGCCCGTCTCTGCGAAAGGGTAGACCCAGCCGTAGGGAACCCAGCGCCGCGCCAGAAGGTCGTAGTTCAGGAACATGGTGGCGAACCCGTCCAGGTTCTGCAGTTTCAACATGCCCAGGACGCACATGCTGAACGAGATGAACCACTCAATCGTCCGGCCGGTCAGGGGCGCGCCATAGGCGGCATGGCTGGCGGCCAGCGCCGTCAGAGCCGTGACCGCGAAGACGACCAGAACGGGCGTATAGCTGGTCGCCTCGGGGTCGCGCACCCGAAGCCTGAAAAAGCGACGCAGGTCGTCGAATCCGCCGATGCGGCGCCCGTCGATGAAGGTCTGCGGCGTGGTTTTCACCCCATGCTCGGCCTTGAAGGCGTCGGTCGCTTCGCGGGTCTCCAGCCAACGGTCATCGACCTGATAACCTTTGGATTTCAGCAGGTGTCGCGCTCTCAGGCCCCAGGGGCAGACATGATCGGGCATGACCATGCGATAGAGGACTGCGACGGGACGTGTGTTGCGAGGCATCGGCGTCTCCTTCACCGATGACAACGAACCAGAACGGTTCAGGCTCCTCCGGGGATGGGGCCCTACCCGGCGAACCCCTTCACCGCCGCCAGGGCCGCTTCGGGCGTGTTCTCGATCACCGTCAGCCGCTCGGGACGGTCGCCCAGGGCGCGGATGACGGGGGCCGGTTCCGGCTCGACGCCGATGACGTCCGAGACGAAGGCGCCGAACTTGGACGGGTGGGCCGTGGACAGGGCGACGATGGGCGCGCCGTTGCGGTCCAGGCGGCGCGCGGCGGCCAGGGCGACGGCCGTGTGCGGGCAGACGACGCGGCCCCAGGTTGCATGGGCGTGGGCGATCTCGGCCTTTGTCGTCGCCTCATCGACCGATACGGCCGAAACCTCGGCGCGTAGGGCGGCCAGCAGGTCGGAGGGCAGGGTGACGGCCCCCTCGCGCGCGAAGGTTTCGAACACGGCGCGGGTCGTCTCGGCGTCGCGGCCGGAGGCTTCATAGACCAGACGTTCGAAGTTCGACGGCGCCTGAACGTCCATCGACACGCTGCCGCTCTCGACCGCCGGGCGGCGGGCGTAGACGCCGTCGTTAATGGCGCGGGCCAGGGCGTCGTTCTGGTTGACGGCGGCGACGAAGCCGGCGGCGGGCAGGCTCATCTTGCGGGCGGCGATCCCGGCGAAGGCGTCGCCGAAATTGCCGGTCGGCACCACGAAGGTCGCCGCTTGGCCCAGTTGGGCCGTGGCCGAGACGTAATAGGGAATCTGGCCCGCCAGACGACCCCAGTTGATCGAGTTGACCGAGGACAGGCGGCCCTGTTCACGCAAGGATTCCTCGGCCAGCAGGCCCTTCACCAGACGCTGGCAGTCGTCGAAATCGCCGCGCACGGCCAGATTCAGGACGTTGTCGGCCTCGACCGTCGTCATCTGCTTGCGCTGCACCGGAGAGACGCGGTCCAGCGGGTGCAGGACGATCAGCTTGATGCGTTCGGCGCCCGCAAAGGCGCGCACGGCGGCGGCGCCGGTGTCGCCGCTGGTGGCGGTCAGCAGGGTCAGGGTCTCGCCCGTCGCGGCCAGGGCCTCGTCCGACAGGGCGGCGACCAGCTGCATGGCCAGGTCCTTGAACGCCGCCGTCGGGCCGTGGAACAGCTCCAGCACGAACAGGCCGGGCTCCAGCTCGACCAGCGGCGTCACCAGCGGATGGTCGAAGCCCTTGGTCAGGCGGTCCAGGGCGCGGTCCAGCGCGCCCGCAGGCAGGGCGTCGCCGATGAAGGGCGCCATCGCCGCCTTGGCGATCTCGGCGTAGCTGCGGCCGGGACGCGTGGCGTCGGCGGGCAGGGCGGGCCAGGCCTGCGGCATGTAGAGGCCGCCGTCCGGCGCGATGCCGCGCAGCAGGGCGTCGCTGAAGCGGGTCGGGGCGGCGTCGCCGCGCGTCGAGATGTAGCGATCAGGGGAGGTCGTCATATCGGGGTCGTTTCTAGCCGCGATCCGGCGCTTCGTCATGATTATTTTGCGCATGCGAAAGGAAATTTCGCGAGATGACGCAACAACCTGGCTCAGCGGGTGGCGGGCGCACGCCTTGACCGCGCGGGGCGGGAAAAGGGGCTGGCGTCGCGCGGCGGCCCGGTTCATGTCAGACGGATGAACCGCCGTTCCCTCCTTATTCGCGCCGGGGCCGTCGCCGCCGCCGTCGGCGGCGGGCTGTGGCTGAAGGATCATGTGCTGTGGCGGCGGCCCAGGGTGACCTTCGGCGCCGATGGAACCAGCGGCTGGCTGGGCTTCGTCGTTCCCCGGACCCTGTTGCCGACGGTGCGCGTGCGCCTGGCGGGGCGAGATCTGACCGCCCTGGTCGACAGCGGGGCCCAGTATTCGGTGATCGACCGCCGACTGGTGGCGGAACTGGGGTTGGACAACCTCTTCGACATGCCCCTGATCGCCTATGGCGTGGACGGGCGCGCCCAGATGGGGCGGGGCGTGACCCTGGATCTGGCCGTGGGGGGCGCGCGCGTCGGTCGCCTGCGCGCCGGGATTCTGGATCTGGGGCCCCTGTCGGAGGAGGAGGGGCTGGGGGCGCCCCTGATCCTGGGGCAGGACCTGCTGATGGAGGCGGCGCTGGAGATGGACCTGCGCCAGCGGCGCCTAAGGCTGATTGATGCGGCCCAAAGGGTGCTGCCGTCCGCCTATCGCCCCTTGCCGGTGCGACGTTCGGGCACTGCCCTGGTCGCGCAGGCCGTGGTCGAGGGCGCGCAGGTCAAGGCGGTGGTGGACACTGGGTCGTCCGCCTTGCTGGCCCTGAGCGAAGGCGTCGCGCAATCGGCGGGCCTGCTGGACGGTCGGCCCGAGCGGGCCGGGTCGAGCATCGTCCTGGGCGGGGTGGCCAGGGCGCGGATGATCCAGGCCCGGACCGTGGCCCTGGGGGGCGAGACGTGGCGCGATGTGACGACCGCCGTCTACGCCGAGCAGGCCTTGCCCAACTATCCGGACGCCCTGTTGGGCATGGAGGCTTTCGCGGGTCGGGACGTTATTCTGGATCTCAGCGACGGACAGCTTCACCTCGCGCCGTTGATGGATGTGACCATTGTTTAGTTTTGTCCTCTCCCCGGTGGGAGAATCCGTTTCGTTCGCGGCTTGAAGGGGGATAAGCGGCCGACATGACCGCCTTGCCGTCCATGACATCGGTGTCGCCTAGCCAGAGGCTGGAGAGTCTGGATCTCCTGCGCGGGTTCGCCCTGTGCGGCATCCTGCTGGTCAACATCATGATGATGGGCGGCTTCTGGGGCCAGTATCATCCGGATCTGCCGCCGACTCTGGCCAACCCCGACTGGTCGGCGTGGATCATCCAGCACCTGTTCGTGCAGGGGTCGATGCGGGGCCTGTTCACCCTGCTGTTCGGCGCGGGGATGCTGCTGATCACCCTGCGCGGAGAAGACGGACGCGGCACGATCCAGGCGGCGGACGTCTATTTCCGACGCTGCATGGCGCTTCTGGCCCTAGGCGTGTTCAACGCCACCATCCTGCTGTTTCCGGGGGACATCCTCTATGTCTACGGCCTGTCGGGATTCCTGCTGTTCGTGTTCCGCACCGCGCGGCCGCGCACGCTGATCGCCCTGTCGGCGGCCCTGCTTCTGCTGCTGACGGTCGAGTCGACGGTGGTCGGGGCCTATCAGGCGATGGAGGCGCGACAAGGGGCGGATCTGGCCAGCCAGGCGGAGACGGGCGCGGCCCTTTCGCCCGCCGACGCCGAAGCCTTGAAAGCCTACGTCCGCGCTCAGGAGGCACAGAGCCTGTCGCCGGAGACCGCCGTCGAGGAAACCGCCGTACGCACGGGGAGCGCCCTGGGCCTGCTGAAATGGAGCGTGCGGACCTGGCTGGACTACGCCGCCTCCAGCTACACCATCACCCTGGTCATTGAATCGGTCGCCTTCATGCTGCTGGGCATGGCGTTGTTCAAGCTGGGCGTTCTGGGCGGGGCGCGGTCGCTGGGCTTCTATGTGGCCCTGGCGGGCGGCGGTTACGCCCTCGGGCTGGCGGTCAATGGCGGACAGGCCGTCATGCTGTGGAACAGCCAGTTCTCGTCCGAATCCTGGGCGGCGCAGACCAGCTATGAACTGGGGCGTTGCGCCATGACGCTGGGCCATGTCGGCCTGTTGCTGTCGCTTTGGAAGATGAACATGCTCGGCTTCGTGGGGCGGGCCTTGCGGAGCCTGGGCCGGATGGCCCTGACCAACTATCTGGGCCAGTCGGCGATCGCGGGCCTGCTGTTCTATGGTCTGGGCCTGTGGGGCAGGCTGGACTGGTGGGGCCTGTGGGGCGTGGCGGCGGCGATCTGGGTCGTCCAGATGATCTTCAGCGCGCTCTGGCTGCGAGCCTTCAACATGGGGCCGCTGGAATGGGCGCTGCGCTGGTTCGCCTACGGGCGGCCCTCGCCTCTCAGACGCGCCAAGGCCGCCTGACTTCCCAGGTCTGGGGCCGGGCCTAGAGCTGGGAGAAGGTGTCGCAGGCGGCCGGATCGCCGGTCTGATAACCGCGCTGCAGCCATTCGACCCGCTGGGCCGAGGAGCCGTGGGTGAAGCTTTCCGGCGAGACGCGCCCGCCGCCGCGGCGTTGCAGCGCATCGTCGCCGATGGCCTGGGCGGTCTTCATGCCCTCCTCCAGATCGCCTGGCTCCAGCGCCACCTCTCCATTCGAGACGACGGCGGCGTTGCGGGCCCAGACGCCGGCGTAGCAGTCGGCCTGAAGCTCCAGGGCGACGGAATAGCGGTTGCCCTCCGCCTGGCTGCGCGCCGACCGCTGGGCCTGTTGCACCTGCTGGCTGGCCCCGGTCAGGGTCTGGACGTGGTGGCCGAACTCATGGGCGATGACATAGGCCTTGGCGAAGTCGGCGCCGGACGCGCCCAGCTTGCTCTCCATCTCGCGCCAGAAGCTGAGGTCCAGATAGACCTTCTGATCCGCCGGGCAGTAGAAGGGGCCCATGGCGGCCTGGCCGTAGCCGCAGCCGGTCTGGGTGCCCTGTTCGTACAGGACGGTGGTCGGCGCGGTGTAGCCTTTCAGCTTGGTGCGCCAGACGTCGTTGATGTTGGAGCCGACGACCTCGACGAACTGGCCGGCCTGATCCTCGGGCGAGCCCATCTGGCCCTGCTGTTCCGCCTGGCCGGCGCCGCCGAACTGGCTGGCCAGCTGCTGGGTGGTGTTGGGGTCTATGCCGAAGACGAAATAGCCGATGGCCGCCAGCACTAGGACGCCGATTCCGCCGCCCGCGACCGCGCCTCCGCCCATGCCGCGCCGATCCTCGACCCCGCCGCCGCGCCGTCCGCCCTGCCAACGCATCTGTCGCTCTCCGCTGTGCCGTCCGTCTCAAGCTAGGCTGAAACGCAGGGCGAGGTGAAGAGATGCAAATGTAACGCTCTTGATCCTTGGGGATCAGTGCGGTTGTCGGTTCAGCCAGGCGTCGATCTCGGGCACGCCCGCCGCGCCCTGATCGACGGGCGGCGAAAGGGACGCTGGCGGGGGCAGGGGCGCAGGACGCGGCGTATAGGCCGTCGCGGAGGGCGTCGTGGGAGCCGGACTCCGCGCGGCCTCCAGCTGGCGCAGGGCGCGGTCCGTCTGAAGCCGCTGCCGCGCGGCGTCGGCCTGGCGCTGGTCGGCCTGCAGACGCAACTGCTCGATCGCTTGCCGATGCTGTTCGGCGGCCGCCGCGTGAGGGTCATAGCCGGGCGGCGGCGGGCCAGGCCAGCCCGGCCAGGTCTGCGCCTGGGCCAGACCGGCCGCGCCCCACTGAGCGATGATCAATGACAGAACGAGCGGGACACGGCGCATGGGATGAAGATGGGCGTTGCGTCCTGTCGCGCCAAGCGGGGCCGCAACCTCTGGTCGGACGAGCGGTTAAGGGCGGACCGCCCCTCGTCATTCCCCTCATCTCAAGGAGCCCGTCATGCCCGACAACGCCGACAAGACACTGGCTGGAAAGACCATCGCCGTCCTGGCCGCCGACGGCGTCGAGCAGATCGAGCTTCAGGAGCCGGTCAAGGCGCTGCGCGCGGAAGGCGCGACGGTCGAGGTGATCTCGCTCGAACCGGGCTGGATCCAGGGCTTCGACCATCTGACCCCCGACGAGATGATCGCGGTCGACCGGACGCTGAAGACGACGGACGCCTCCCTCTATGACGGTCTGGTCCTGCCGGGCGGGGTGGCCAACCCGGATCGGTTGCGCACGGAGGAGGCGGCGCTGAAGTTCGTCCGCGCCTTCTTCGATGCGGGCAAGCCGGTGGCCGCCATCTGTCACGCGCCCTGGATTCTGATCGAGGCGGGCGTCGCCGAGGGGCGGACCCTGACGGCCTACAAGTCCATCCGCACCGATCTGCGCAATGCCAGCGCCGAGGTGGTGGACAAGGAGGTGGTGGTCGACGACGGCCTGATCACCAGCCGCTGTCCCGATGACCTGCCCGCCTTCAACGCGGCGATGATCGAGGCCTTCGCCCAGCCGCCGCGCCGCAGCCGACGCAAGGCGGCGTCCGGCGAGACGCGGCCGTCGGCCCACTAGGCCCGACCCGTCAGGTCAGCGCGTCAGATCGAGAAGCTGACGCCGCAGCCGCAGCTGGAGGCGGCGTTGGGATTGCGGATCACGAACTGGGCGCCGGCCAGTTCGTCGATGAAGGCGATCTCGGAATCCTTGAGGAAGGGCACGGAGACCGCGTCGATGACCACGGCCTGACCGTCGCGGCGCACCACCAGGTCGTCGGCCTCGGGGCAGTCCACCAGCTCGAAGCGATACTGGAAACCCGAGCAGCCGCCGCCGTCGACGGCGACGCGCAGCAGGACGGGTTTGCCTTCCGCCTCGGACAGCCGGGCCAGACGGCGCGCGCCGCTTTCGGCCAGGACGATCCCCTCGGGCGACCGGGTTGCGACCGACAGCGACAGGTCGCGGGCTGATTCTGTGGATTGGACGGTGCTCACGGCCCTCTATATGAGGGTCTGACAGGCGTTCGCAAAGGCCTGTCGCCATCACGAAGTCCCGCCGTCTTGAGCCAGACCCGCGCCCCCTACGCCGAAAACCCCGCCGCCAGCCGCGGCCGCCGCGTTTTCGAGCCCGCCAGCCGCACCCGCACCGCCTTCGCCCGCGACCGCGATCGCATCATCCACGCCACCGCCTTCCGTCGCCTGAAGGAGAAGACCCAAGTCTTCGTCGCGCATGAGGGCGACCACTACCGCACCCGGCTGACGCACAGTCTGGAGGTGGCGCAGATCGCCCGCTCGCTGGCACACGCCCTGCGGCTGGACGACGATCTGGCCGAGACGGTCGCCCTGGCCCACGACCTGGGCCATCCGCCGTTCAGCCACGCGGGCGAGGACGAACTGCACGAACAGATGAAGGCCTTCGGCGGCTTCGACCACAACGTCCAGAGCTTCCGCGTCGTGACCGAGCTGGAGACCCGCTATCCCGGCTTCCCCGGCCTGAACCTGAGTTGGGAGACGGTCGAGGGCGTGGTCAAGCACAACGGCCCGGTGGCGCACCAGCTGTCGGACCCGGCGTGGAAGGCGGTCGCCGCCTATGCGCCGGGCGGGGCGGCCGACTGGGACCTGCGCCTGGGCACCTTCGCCTCGCTGGAGGCGCAGTGCGCGGCCATCGCCGACGACATCGCCTATAACAACCACGACGTGGACGACGGGGTGCAGGCGGGGCTGTTCAGCCTGTCCGATCTGGCCGACGTGCCGCTGATCGGGCGCTGTATCGCCAGCGCGCGCGCCGACTGGCCCGATCTCGACGAGCGGATGCTGCGGCTGGAGGCCGTGCGTCGGATGATCGGCGTCATGGTCGACGACGTCCTGACCGAGACCGAGGCCCGGCTGGCCAAGCACCGCATCGAGACGGTCGAGGATGTCCGCAAGGCGCCGGAAACACTGGTTCAGTTCTCGCCCGGCATGATGGCGGAACTGGCGGTGCTGCGCCGCTTCCTGTTCGAGCGGATGTATCGCCATTACCGCGTCAACCGCACCCGCAGTCAGGCGCGCCGGGTGCTGGCCCAGCTGTTCCAGTTGTTCATGGCCGAGCCGGAGGTCATGCCCCCGGAATGGCAGGTCACGGCGCTGACCGACGACCGGGACGCGCGGGCGCGGGCGGTGTGCGACTACATCGCCGGTATGACGGATCGTTACGCGATCGAGGTGCATCGCAAGCTGTTCAGCCTCGACCTCGCCCTCGATCTGTGATTCGAAACCCGCTGGGGGCGGGTTAGACTGAACATCCCCGCGCGCCGATTCGCGCGCGGGCCATAGAGACCACCAAGGCGCGACCCATGTCCTACGACGACGATCACCGAGGCCACCCCAACGCCGGCCGCGACCGGGGCGCCTATACGCCGCCGACCGACGACGACCTGCCCTTCACGCGCGGCGGCTACGACCCGCGCCGGGCCCCGGCCGCCAAGTCGCCGCCGATCACCCTGATCATCAGCGCGGTCGTTCTGCTGCTGCTGATCGTGGCCGTGGTGGTCTTCTATCGCTCGGGCGTGCGCTCCTCGACGGATGCGCCGCCCGCCGTCGGCACGCCGGTCGAGAGCATGAAGGTCGAGGCCCCGCTGGACGCCCAGCCGGTCGACCCGGAAGCCGACATCCGCGTCTATCGCGACGGCGGCGCCCCGACCGACGCAGCGCCGACCTTCACCCCCGGCCCCGAAGAGGTGCTGCCGCGCCCCGCGCCGACGACCCCGGCCGCGCCGGTCGAATCCTCGACCCTGCCGCCCGCCGCGCCCGCGCCGGCGACCAAGGCTCCGGCCGCGCCTGCGCCCGTAGCGCCGGCTCCGGCGACGAAGGCTCCGACCCCTGCGCCCGCTCCGGCCCCGGCCCCGGCCGCGACGGGCGGGTCGTCGGGCGTGCAGATCGGCGCCTTCTCCTCGACCGCCATCGCCGACCGTGAATACGCCGCCGTCGCCGCCCGCTTCGGCCAGTACGCCTCGGGCGCCGAGAAGCGCGTGCAGGAGGTGACGACGGCCTCGGGTTCGACCGTCTACCGCACCACCTTCACCGGCATGAGCCGTGAGCGCGCCGTCGCCTTCTGCAATGCGCTGAAGGCCGCGGGCCGCGACTGCATTGTCCGCTAAGGATCGCGCAAGCATGACCTCCGCCGCCATCTACGGCTGTTCCGGCCACAGGCTGACGGCGGAGGAGCGCGCCTTCTACGCCGAGGCCAGGCCCTGGGGCTTCATCCTGTTCCGTCGCAATGTGGACAGCCCTGAGCAGGTCAAGGCGCTGGTGTCCGAACTGCGCGACAGCGTGGGCCGGGACGATGCTCCGGTCCTGATCGATCAGGAGGGCGGCCGGGTCCAGCGCCTTGGCCCGCCGCACTGGCCGAAATATCCACCCGGCGCCGCCTATCTGAAGGCGACCAATGATCCGGCGGCGGCGCGCGAATTGGTGCGTCTGGGCGCGCGGCTGATCGCCCATGACCTGCGCGACTTGGGCATCACGGTCGACTGCGTGCCGGTGCTGGACGTGCCGGTGCCGGGCGCCCACGACATCATCGGCGACCGCGCCTATGCTCAGGATCCGGCGACCGTGACCCAGCTGGGCCGCGCCGCCGCCGAGGGTCTGCTGGCGGGCGGCGTCCTGCCGATCATCAAGCACATTCCCGGCCACGGCCGCGCCTTTTCGGACAGCCACCACGACCTGCCGGTGGTCGAGACGGCGATCGAGGAACTGGACGCCTGGGACTTCGCCCCGTTCAAGGCCCTGTCGGACATGCCGATGGCGATGACGGCCCACGTCGTCTTCACCGCCGTCGACGCCAAACGCCCGGCCACTACGTCGAAGAAGGCGATCCGCCTGATGCGCGAGCGACTGGGCTTCTCCGGCCTTATCCTGTCGGACGACCTGTCGATGCAGGCCCTGTCGGGCACGCTGCCCGAGCGCGCTGAACAGTCGCTGAAGGCGGGCTGCGACGTAATTCTCCACTGCAACGGCGACCTGAAGGAGATGGCCGAGGTCGCCAAGGCGACGAAGAAGCTGAAGGGCGAAGCCAAGCGCCGCGCCGAGGCTGCGCTGAACCGCATCGTCCGCACGCCCGAGCCGCTGGATGTCGCCGAGGGCCGCGCGCGGCTGGAGGCGGCGCTGACCGGCCGCTTCGACGCCGCCAAGGGGCCGGACGTCGGCGAGGCGCAAGGGTGATCGCCGGGGAGGGCGCATGAGCGAGGCCTTCCAGCCGAATCTCGACTTCACCGCCGTCGAACAGGTCGAGGCGCAGGAGGCCTTCGTCGTCGATCTGGAGGGCTATGAAGGCCCGCTGCACGTCCTTCTGGCCTTGGCGCGGACGCAGAAGGTGGACCTGCTGAAGCTGTCCATCACCCGTCTGGCCGAACAGTATCTGGCCTTCGTGCATGAGGCGCGGCGGCGGAATTTCGCCCTGGCGGCCGACTATCTCGTGATGGCGTCCTGGCTGGCCTATCTGAAGTCGCGCCTGCTGATCCCGCGCAACGAAAAGGACAAGCCGGAGGAGCCTCCGGCCGAAGAGATCGCCGCCGCCCTGGCCTTCCGCCTGCAGAAGCTAGAGGCCATGCGCACGGCGGTGGAGGCCATCACCGGCCGCCCGCAGTTGAAGCGCGACGTCTTCACGCGCGGCGACCCTCAGGCGACGGTCATCATCCCGTCCGACCGGGTGGACGCCAGCCTCTATGAGCTGATGAGCGCCTATGTCGCCCAGCGCCGCCGCGAGGAGCGCCGCAAATACGCCCCCGGCCAGCGGGTCGAGGCCTTCCAGCTGGAGGCCGCCCGCGACTGGCTGCGCGAGATCATGCCGCGCCTGGCCGAATGGACGCCGCTGGAGCGCGTGGCGCCGCAGAAGCCGGAGGGGCAGGAAGGCCCCAGCCAGGCCAGCTATACCGCCTCCACCCTGTCGGCCAGTCTGGAGCTCGTGAAGGAGGGCGGCATGGACATCCGTCAGGAGCGGCCATTCGACGCGGTGTGGCTGAAACGCAGAGGGCTGGGCCAGCCGTTGGAGCTGACGCCGTGACCCTCGACTTCACCCCGGACCACCTCGAGATCGAACGCCGGGTCGAGGCCCTGCTGTTCGCCGCCGCCGCGCCGCTGTCGCTGGCCGAGATCGCGCGCCGCCTGCCTGAGGGCGCCGACGTCGGCGGGGCGCTGACGGCGCTTCAGGCGCGCTATCAGGGTCGCGGGGTCGAACTGGACTGCGTGGCCGAGCGCTGGCGCTTCCGCACCGCGCCCGACCTCGGCTTCCTGATGACCGAGGAGCGCGAGGAGCCGCGCCGCCTGTCCAAGGCCGCGCTCGAGACACTGGCCATCATCGCCTACCACCAGCCCTGCACCCGCGCCGAGATCGAGAGCGTGCGCGGGGTCTCCCTGTCCAAGGGCACGCTGGACCTGCTGCTGGAGATGGATTTCGTGCGGTTGCGCGGGCGGCGCCGCACGCCGGGACGGCCGGTGACCTACGCCACGACCGACCGCTTCCTGGAGCATTTCAGCCTGGCCGGTCTCTATGACCTGCCGGGCGTGCAGGAGATGAAGGCGGCGGGCCTTCTGGACCTGTCCATGCCGGTCGGTTTCGAGGTGCCGGACCCTTCGCGCGTGGGTGACGAGGAGGGCGAGGACCTGCTCACGGGGCTGGACGACGCCGCGCCCGAGTTCGCCCAGGATTTCGTCAGCGAGGACGAAGAGTCGCAACCGTGACCGGGACGGAACGTCGCGCCCCCAAGAAGCGCCGAAAAGTCATGGACTTAAGTCCAAGGCGCGCCGCCTTGACCTGAGACCGTCTCGCCTATAGGTTCCGCGCCGAAATTCAGACCCGTTCCGGCCCTGCGCCGGGCGCTGAGCGAACAGGCCCATGTCCCCGACGAAGGAATCGCGCGAAGAGGCGATCAAACGCCTCCACGAAAGCGCATCCGCACTGGAGGCGAAGGTTCAGGCGGACAAGTCCGTCGAGGTCGCCGCGCAGAAGGTCGTCGGCCAGGCCTATCGTATCATCGCCGAACTGCTCGGCGGGGTGTTGATCGGTCTCGCACTTGGTTTTGGCGTCGACCGGCTGTTCGGGACGACGCCGATAGGCGTTGTGGGCGGGGTCCTTCTGGGCTTCGCCTTATCGGTTTATATGGCGCGCCGCACAGCCAATCGGCTGATGGCGCAGGCCAAGGCGGCGGGCGTGCCCCAACAGGGCGAACCCATCGTCGAGGCTGACGAAGAAAACAGGGAACGATAGGCTTAATGGCCGGTCCGATTGAACAATTTGAGGTCAAGCCGCTCGTCGAGTTCGGCACGGTCAATGTTCCCGTCCTGGGCGAGCAGGTGATCGCCATCACCAATTCGCACGTGGCCATGACCATCGCCTTCGTGGGCGTCGTCGGCTTCCTGACCCTGGCGACCTCGGGCGCCAAGGTGGTGCCGGGCCGGATGCAGGCCGCGGGCGAGAGCCTGTTCGGCATGGTCGACAACCTGGCCAACTCCATCATCGGTCATGAAGGCCGGAAGTATTTCCCCTTCGCCTTCACCATGTTCCTGCTGGTGCTGACGATGAACCTGCTGGGCATGTTCCTGACGTTCACCGCCACCTCTCAGTTGGCCGTGACCGCGACCCTGGGCCTGTTGACCATCCTGGTGGTCATCACGGTCGGCATCGTCAAGAACGGCGTCGGCTTCCTCAAGCTGTTCTGGCCGACGGGTGCGCCGCTGCTGTTGCGGCCGATCGTCGGCGCCATTGAGTTCGTCTCCTTCCTGCTGCGTCCGGCCACCCTGGCCCTTCGTCTGTTCGGCAACATGCTGGGCGGTCACGTGGCGCTGAAGATCTTCGCCCAGTTCGTCGTTCAACTGGGCGCGGTGGCCATCGTCACCGGCGGCCTGGCCTACGCCTTCATTCCCGTCGCGGCCCTGTCGCTGGGGATGGTGGTGGCCATGACGGCGCTTGAGTTCCTCGTGGCCTTCCTTCAGGCCTTCGTTTTCACCGTTCTGACCTGCATCTACCTCAACGATGTGGTCAACCTGGGCGAGGGCCATTAAGGCTCTGGTTCAGCACTAACCCCACCCTCCAACGCTCCAAAGAACTAGGAATATCATCATGGACGCTGAAGCCGCCAAGTACATCGGCGCTGGTCTGGCCACCCTCGGCATGATCGGCTCGGCCCTGGCCGTCGGCAACATCTTCGGCAACTTCCTGGCCGGCGCCCTGCGCAACCCGGCGGCGGCTGCCTCGCAAGTCGGCAACCTGTTCGTCGGCGCGGCCCTGGCCGAAGCCCTGGGCATCCTGGCCTTCGTGCTGGGCGTCCTGATGATCTTCGGCTGATCCCAGCCCACGATCTTTCAGAATAGACGGCGCGCGGGCCAGTCCTGCGCGCCGTTGTCCTGACTTAGCGATAGACGGTTCATGGCCATCACCCCCACACACGACGTTCAGATCCCGGCGCACGGCGACCTTCATGCGGAGACGCAGGCGGCGGCCGAACATGCCTCGGGCGGACTGCCCCAGTTCGAATTCCAGCATTGGGCCGGCCAGATCGGCTATCTGCTGATCCTGTTCGTCATCCTCTATGTGCTGGTGGCCAAGGTGTTCACGCCGCGCCTGCGCAAGGTGATGGACGAGCGCGCCCAGACCATCGACAGCGCCATCGCCGCCGCCCGCTCGGTTCAGGCCGAAGCCGCCGAACAGGCCGAGGCCGCCCGCGCCGAGGTCGAAAAGGCCCGCGCCGACGCCCGCGCCACCGCCGCTGCCGCCAAGCAGCGCGTCACCGAAGAATTCAACGCCCGTCTGGCTGCGGACGAAGCCGTGGTGAACGCCCGCATCGCCGAGGCCGAGAGCGCCATCGCCAAGACGCGCGACGCCGCCATGACCAATGTCGCGACCATTGCGGCCGACGCCGCCGGCGCCATGCTGGACCGTCTGACCGGCTCCAAGGCCACCGACGCCGAACTGGCCGCCGCGATCAAGGGAGCCGTCTGATGCCCGCCTTCCTGACCAGCCATTTCTACGACATCGCCAACCCCGAACTGTGGGTCGCCGTCGGCCTGCTGATCTTCATCGCCATCGTGGTGATGGCCGGAGTGCCCAAGCTGGTCGCGACCAGCCTGGACGCCAAGGCCGCCAAGATTCAGGGCGATCTGGACGAGGCCGCCCGCCTGCGCGCCGAAGCCGAAGCCATGCTGGTCCAGATCCGTCAGGAGAAGGCCGAGGCCGAGGCCCAGGCCGCGGACCTGCTGGCCACCGCCCAGGCCGACGCCAAGCGCCTGGAAGCTGACGCCAAGGCGCGGATCGAGGAATCGACCGCTCGCCGCCAGGCCCTGGCCGAGCGCCGCATCGCCCAGGCCGAGGCTGAGGCCGCCCAAGAGGTCAAGGCCGCAGCCGCCGACCTGGCCGCCAAGGCCGCGCAACAGATTCTGGCGACGCGCATCGCCGGCGCCAAGACCGACCCGCTGATCGACCAGGCCATCGGCCAGATCGGCGGCAAACTGAACTGATCGCCTCTGGCGTCGAGTCGGCCCCGAAAAGCATCAGGCCCCGCCGGCGACGGCGGGGCCTTTTGCTTGTCCGGATCCGGTTGTCGGGATCGAGACGTCTGGTGAGCCGGGGCTAGTGGGCTGGGGCGGCTCCGATCGGGGCCGCGCCGCGCTTCTCGCGCTCGACCAGCCGGGCGTAGACATTGCCCAGGACGGCGCCGAAGACCATGTGCAGCGCCAGCATCCACCCGAAGGTGCCGAAGCCGGAAGAGCCGGTGAAGGTCCGGTAGTCGCCGACCATGGTGATGAACAGCATCATCGCCACCCAGGCGCCGACGGCGAAGACGATGCCCTTGGTGATGGGCGTGGCGGTCGGCAGCCGCGGATAGGCTATGCCGAACAACGACCCCAGCACGACGGTGCCCATCACCAGGTGAATGGCCCATCCGGCGGCCATGTTGCCCGGCATGCCGAACATCTGGGCCACGACCCCCGGAAAGGGATCGAACAGGTGATTGAGGAACAGATTGACGAGCTCAAGCACGGAAACCGCGACGGTAGCGACGAAGCCGGCGATGATTCCCTTTTTTACGCGTGACATCATGTGAACAGCGCCTCCCAACGCTTTCAACTTCGAGACTACGCAAGGGGGAGCATACGCCGTTCCGGGCGGAAACGGCGTGAACGTCGTTCACATTGCCGTGTTTGCCTTGGCTTGGCCTTATTGTCGAAAGGCGCGCCAGGCCCGGCGCAGGCGACGGCGGAAGCGGGCCAGGGGGCGACGACGACGGCGCAGCACCATCTTCTCGGCGCGCAGGGTCTGCTGCCAGAAGACGGGAGCGATCTCGGGCTTCTTCCGCATCAGGCGGCGGAAGGGATAGACCCATTTGGGCCGAGCGCGCTGGGCGCGGATGAACTGACGCTTGGCCCACCAGGAGTTGCGCAGGACGATGACGAGACCCAGGGCGATGACCGGCACGCCGCCGGGGCCGGGCAGGGGCGCAATCAGCACGCCCAGCAGGATGACCACGAAGCCCACGGCCATCAGGGCCAGGCGACGCAGACGCCGCGCCAGCCCCGGACGGGGCGGCGGAGGCGGGCGCAGCGATGGCAGGACCAGGGTCACGGGGCGGCGTCTCGAACAAGGATTCGGCCAGGGAGGGCCGACAATCAGTAAACGCACGAGACAAGGCCGAAAGGCGGCGTCGCCATGACGCTTTCGTAAGTCGGCCCAGAAATGCAGAACGCCGTGTCCCGAAAGACACGGCGTTCCCTGAACTCAGGCTTGCAGACCCGATCAGCCGGCGCGGTTGGAGCCTTCCGGCGCGGCCCAGCGCAGACGCGGCGAGCGCGCGGCGCGGGTCTCGTCCAGACGCCGCAGGGGCGCATGGAAGGGCGCGCCCTTGAAGCGTTCGACGTCGCCGGCCTTGGCGGCGCCTGCCAGCAGGCGCATGGCCTCGATGAAGCGATCCAGTTCGGCCTTGGACTCCGTCTCGGTCGGCTCGATCAGCATGGCCCCGTGGACGACCAGAGGGAAATACATGGTCATGGGGTGGAAGCCCTCGTCGATCATCGCCTTGGCGAAGTCGAGCGTGGTGATGTCCGTGCCCTTCAGCCATTCGTCGTCGAACAGGGCCTCGTGCATGCAGGGGCCGTCGGGGAAGGCCGGGCTCATCAGGTCTTCGAGGCGGACCTTGATGTAGTTGGCGTTCAGCACGGCGTCCTCGGCCACCTGACGCAGGCCGTCGGAGCCGTGGGACATCATGTAGCTGAGGGCGCGGACATACATGCCCATCTGGCCCTGGAAGGCGCACAGGCGGCCGAAGGCCTGTTCGGCCTCGTCTTCCTCACGCTCGACAAGCTTGTAGCCGTCACCGGTGTTCACCACCCACGGGGCGGGGGCGAAGGGGGCCAGGGCCTCCGACAGCACGACCGGACCGGCGCCCGGACCGCCGCCGCCGTGCGGCGTCGAGAAGGTCTTGTGCAGGTTGATGTGCATGGCGTCGACGCCAAGGTCGCCGGGGCGCACCCGGCCGACGATGGCGTTGAAGTTGGCTCCGTCGCAGTAGAAATAGGCGCCCGCCTCGTGGGTCAGGCGGCTGATCTCCAGGATGTCGCGCTCGAACAGGCCGCAGGTGTTCGGGTTGGTGACCATGATGGCCGCCACGTCCGGACCCAGCTTCGACGCCAGATCGGCCACGTCGACGCGGCCGTCGTCGGTCTGGGCCACTTCGACCACCGAATAGCCGACGAAGGCGGCGGTGGCCGGGTTGGTGCCGTGGGCCGAGGTCGGGACCAGCACCTTGCGGCGCTGCTCATGCTCGCCCTTGGCCTGGTGGGCGGCGCGGATGGCCATCAGGCCGCACAGTTCGCCGTGGGCGCCGGCCTTGGGCGACAGGGCCACCGCAGGCATCCCCGTCAGCGTCGTCAGCCAGTGGGCCAACTGGTCCATCAGCTCCAGCGCGCCCTGCACCGTCGACTGCGGCTGCAGCGGGTGGATGTCCGAGAAGCCCGGCAGGCGCGCCATCTTCTCGTTCAGGCGCGGGTTGTGCTTCATCGTGCACGAACCCAGCGGATAGATGGCCAGGTCGATGGCGTGGTTCTTCTGCGACAGGCGCACATAGTGGCGCATGGCCTCGGGCTCCGACAGGCCGGGCAGGCCGATCGGATCCTTGCGGACCAGGTCGCTCAGGTCCGAGCCGTCCGTGGCGGGCTTGGGCAGGTCGACGCCGGTCTTGCCCCAGCCTTCGCCCTCGAAGATCAGCGGCTCGTCCTGCAGCAGGCCGCGCCCGCCGGTCAGGGTGGCGGGCTTGTAGGAAGCGTCCGAGGCGGCGTTCGGGGCGGTCGGGCGGCCGACAGTGTTCATGGTGCTCATGGTTCCAATCTCCCCTTAGGCGGCCAGAACCTTGGCGAGCGCACCCGCCAGGATCTTGATGTCGGCGTCCAGCGTCGTCTCGGTGGCGGCGACCAGCAGGACGTCGTCGAGACCCGCATCCGGGTTCAGGCGGCTGTAGGGCACGCCGCACAGGACGCCGTTGTCGGCCATCGTCTGCACCACCTCGGCGGCGTTCTTCGGCAGCTTGACCGCGAACTCGTTGAAGAATCGCGGGGTCAGGATCTCGACGCCCGGAATGGCGGCCAGGGCGTCGCGCGTGGCGAGCGCCTTCTCGTGGTTCAGCAGGGCCAGCTGGCGCAGGCCCGTCTCGCCCAGCAGGCTCATGTGGATGGTGAAGGCCAGGCAGCACAGGCCCGAGTTGGTGCAGATGTTCGACGTCGCCTTGTCGCGGCGGATGTGCTGCTCGCGCGTCGACAGGGTCAGGACGAAGCCGCGCCTGCCCTCGGCGTCCACCGTCTCGCCGCAATAGCGGCCGGGCGTCTGGCGCAGCAGCTTCTCGCGGGTGGCGAACAGGCCGATGTAGGGGCCGCCGAAGTTCAGGGCGTTGCCGATCGACTGGCCTTCGGTCGCGACGATGTCGGCGCCCATTTCGCCAGGCGACTTCAGCAGGCCCATCGACACGGCCTCGGTCGTCACGACGATCAGCAGGGCGCCGGCGGCGTGGGCGGCCTCGGCGATCTTGGTGACATCCGTGGCGGTGCCGAAGACGTTCGGGGTCTGGACGACGACGCAGGCCGTGTCCTTGTCGATGGCGGCGATGACGGCGTCTTCGGCGTCGACGGCGGGCGCCAAAGCCTCGGTCTCGACGCCGACGGCGTGGACCACGGTCTCGGTCGCCTTGACGTAGTGGGGGTGGACGCCGCCCGAGATGACGGCCTTGTTGCGGCGGGTCACGCGGGTGGCCATCAGCACGCCCTCGGCCATGGCGGTCGAGCCGTCATAGAGGGAGGCGTTGGCGACTTCCATGCCGGTCAGGTTCGCGACCTGGGTCTGGAACTCGTACAGGTACTGCAGCGTGCCCTGGGCGATTTCCGGCTGATAGGGGGTGTAGCTGGTCAGGAACTCCGACCGCTGGATCACATGGTCCACCGTGGCCGGGACGTGGTGCTTATAGGCCCCGGCGCCGCAGAAGAAGGGCACGGCGCCCGCCGTGGCGTTCTTGCTCGCCATGGTCGAGAGGGCGCGTTCGACCTCCAGCTCGCCCGCCACACGGGGCAGGT
The DNA here is from genome assembly GCF_037055245.1 of Brevundimonas olei. GTDB lineage: Bacteria > Pseudomonadota > Alphaproteobacteria > Caulobacterales > Caulobacteraceae > Brevundimonas > Brevundimonas olei. The sequence goes on along the minus strand of NZ_CP146369.1, from coordinate 2,976,358 downwards.
CGACGAAGCCGTCGCGGCGCGCGGCCTGCGGCACGTCGATGAACAGGTCGTCGATGGATTTGGCGCCGATGGCGGCCAGCATGGCCTCACGGTCGTCGGGCGTCAGGGGGAGGTAGCGCATTCTATATTCCGCTCATCCCCGCGGAAGCGGGGACCCAGGTTTAAGCTTCAAACACCGCTGCTTGACCCCAAGGAACTGGGTCCCCGCTTCCGCGGGGATGAGCGGAGAGGGGAGACCTTTAGAGGGTGGTCAGATAGGCGTCGTAGGCGGCCTGATCCATCAGGCCGTCCAGCACCGAGGCGTCGGACACCTTGATCTTGGCGAACCAGCCTTCGCCTTCCGGATCGGCGTTGACGGTTTCCGGGGCGTCGGCCAGGGCGGCGTTGCCCTCGATCACTTCGCCCGCGATGGGGGCGTAGACGTCCGAGGCGGCCTTGACCGATTCCACGACGGCGAAGCTGTCGCCGACCGAGACGGTCTTGCCGGCTTCCGGCGTCTCGACGAACACCACGTCGCCCAGGGCGTCAGCGGCGTGCTTGGAGATGCCGACCGTGGCGACGTCGCCGTCCAGGCGAACCCATTCGTGATCCTTGGTGAACTTCATCTTGGTCTTCCCTTTTGTCGTCATCCTCGGGCTTGACCCGAGGATCGAGCCCTGGAGCGGGCGGTTGGTCTAGAACTTCCAGCGTCGAGCGGCGGACCGCCCGGCCCTCGGGTAAAGCCCGAGGGTGACGGTCTTATTTCGGCTTGCGGTAGTAGCGGGTCGCCACGAAAGGCGTGGCGACGACTTCGGCGGCGGCGGGGCGGCCGCGCACCAGAACCTTCAGTTCCGTGCCCAGCTCGGCGAAGGCCGGCGGCACATAGCCCATGGCGATGTTGTGTCCCAGCGTCGGCGAGGGGCCACCCGAGGTGACCTTGCCGATCACGGCGCCGTCCATGTCGGCGATCTCGGCGCCTTCGCGGGCGGGGGCGCCTTCCTTGACGTGCAGACCGACGCGGACGCGCGCCGGGCCGTCGGCCAGTTGTTTCAGAATGGTCTCGGCGCCGGCGAAGTCGGCGCGCTCCTTGCGCGACTTGGACAGGGCGAAGGTCAGCCCCGCCTCGACCGGGGTGGTTGCGGCGTCGACATCGTGGCCGTGCAGCGGCAGGCCGGCTTCCAGACGCAAGGAGTCGCGCGCGCCCAGACCGACGGGCTTCACCCGCGCGTCCGACAGCAGCAGGCCCCACACGCGCTCTGCGGCGGCGGCCGGAACTGAAATCTCATAGCCGTCCTCGCCGGTGTAGCCCGAGCGCGAGACGATGCAGTCCTCGTCGAACAGGCGGATGGCGCGGCAGTCCATGAAGCCCATGTCGGCCAGTTCCGCCGAATGGGCGGCCATAACCTCGGCGGCTTCCGGTCCTTGAATGGCCAGCAGGGCCCGGTCCAGCACTTCCAGCTTGGCGTCGCCCGACAGATGGGCGTTCAGGAAGACGAAGTCGGCGTCCTTATTGCCCGCGTTGACGACGATGTAGAGGCCGTCTTCGAAAGGCTTGCCCGCCATCAGGTCGTCCATGACGCCGCCCTGTTCGTTCAGCAGCAGGGTGTATTTCTGCTTGCCGGGCTTCACGATCGCATAGTCGCCGGGGACGAAGCGCTCGAACTGCGCAATCGCGTCGGCGCCGGTGATGCGCGCCTGGCCCATGTGGGAGACGTCGAACAGGCCGGCGTGCTCGCGGGTCCAGCGGTGCTCGGCCAGCACGCCTTCATACTGGACCGGCATGTCATAGCCGCCGAAGCCGACCATGCGGGCGCCAAGCGCGCGGTGCGCGGCGTTGAGGGGGGTAGTCTTAAGGGCCTGATCGCTCATGGCGTCGCCTCCGGGTCGCAGGTTGCGGCGATAGCTTCGCCGTCGTTGCGCCCCCGCTGTCCTGAAGCCTGAGAGATTCCGACCGTTCCCGAAAAGGTTCGGCCTTGCTCCGTCGGCGCGCGTCGGGACCCTCCGTCCTTCGGCGACTTTCCAGCGTCCGTGCGCTTTCGCGGTCCTTTTGCCTGAGCGTTTCCGGGGCGGTTGCGCCTTCGGCTCCGGGCGCCGCGAACGGACCCGATCTCTCCCGCGAGAGCGTTCGACCTAAGGCCGTGAATCCAGCGCCGAGTCAAGCGGCGCCGGACTTGCCGCCGTCGATCCTAAGGGCCATGAGGGGCGGAACCGCGCTTCGCCCACAGGATTTGAAGGACGTCATGACCGCCCGCACCGATCTCGCCGCCCACCTCGCCTCCCTCGACCTGCCGCAGGGTCTGGTCGAGACGCTGACGACGGCGGCCGCCGCCTGCGTCGAGATCCGCCAGGTGGTGGCGGGCGGCGCCCTGGTCGGCGCCCTGGGCGCATCGGGCGCCGTCAATGTGCAGGACGAAGAGCAGAAGAAGCTGGACGTCATCGCCGACGACATCCTGACCGACGCCCTGCTGGCCTGCCCGGCCGTGGCGGGGGTGGCGTCCGAGGAAAAGGACACGATGCAGGCCTCGGCGAACGCGGCGGGCGAATACCTGGTGCTGTTCGATCCGCTGGACGGCTCGTCCAACATCGACATCAATGCGCCGGTCGGCACCATCGTCTCGGTGCTGAAGGCGCCGTCGGCCCAGCCGAGCGAGGCCGACTTCCTGCAATCGGGCCGTCAGCAGGTCGCGGCGCTCTACGCCGTCTACGCCGGTCAGGCCATGCTGGTGCTGACCACGGGCAAGGGGGTGGCGGGCTTCACCCTGGCGCCCGACGGCCGCTGGCTGATGACGCATGAGAACGTGTGCATTCCGGCCGATACGAAGGAGTTCGCCATCAACATGTCGAACCAGCGCCACTGGGCCGAGGGCGTCCAGCGCTACGTCGACGGCTGCCTGAAGGGCGCCGACGGCCCGCGCGGCAAGAATTTCAACATGCGCTGGGTCGCCGCCATGGTGGCTGACGTGCACCGTATCCTGATGCGCGGCGGCGTCTTCCTCTATCCGTGGGACAAGCGCGAACCGAACAAGCCAGGCAAGCTGCGCCTGATGTATGAGGGCAACCCCATGTCCTTCCTGGTCGAGCAGGCGGGCGGCAAGTCCACCACCGACGGCAAGCAGGCCATCATGGACGTGACGCCGACCGAGCTGCACCAGCGGGTGCCGGTCGTGCTCGGCTCGGCCAACGAAGTCGACCAGATCGCGGCGGCCTGAGGCCATGCAGATCGCCGCTTCTGACGCCCTTCTGGTCATCGACGCCCAGAACGATTTCTGCGAGGGCGGCGCCCTGGCGGTTCAGGGCGGGGCGGCGATCATGCCACTGATCAATCGGCTGGCCGAGCGGTTCACGACCGTCATCGCCACCCAGGACTGGCACACGCCGGACCAGATCAGCTTCGCCTCCAACCACGCGGGCGCGGCGCCGTTCACGCAGATCGAGGTCGCCTACGGGCCTCAGATGCTGTGGCCGGATCACTGCGTGCAGGGCACGCCGGGGGCGGACTTCCACCCCGACGCGGCGCCTGCCGTGACCAAGGCGCTGGCCGTGATCCGCAAGGGCTATAATCCGGCAGTCGATTCCTATTCCGGCTTCTATGAGAACGACCACAGGACGGCGACGGGTCTGGCGGGCCTGCTGCGCGATCTGGGGGTGAAGCGCGTCTTCCTGTGCGGCCTGGCCTATGACTACTGCGTGCGCTTCACCGCCGAGGACGCGGTGCGCGAGGGCTTTGAGGCCGTGGTCATCGAAGACGCCTGTCGCGCCATCGCGCCGGACACGGCGGCGGCGGCCAAGGCCGGGTTTGCGACGCTGGACGTGGCGGAGATCGAGGCGGCGTCGCTCCTCGGCTGACCACTCCCTTCGTCATCCTCCGGCAAGCCGCACAGCGGCGCAGACCGGGGGACCCAGCGGCGCCGAAGGCGATCTTCGCCGCGAGCACCAGCGCGTGGTTGTTTCGCGCTCACGCGCCGTTGGGTCCCCCCGGTCTCGCTCCGCTCGCCGGAGGATGACGAAGCGGGGCTCAGTTCGCAGCCGCGTAGGCCTCGACCTCGGCGATCCGTGCGGCCTTGTCGGCGTCGCTGAGGAAACTGCCCTCAAAGCTGTTCTTCGCCAGTTGCACGACCTGTTCGCGTGTCAGGCTGACCGCCTTGGCCAGTTCGATATAGTTCGCGTTCACATAGCCGCCGAAGTAGGACGGATCGTCCGAGTTCAGGGTGACGTGCAGGCCCCGACGCAGCATCTCGGGGATCGGGTGGTCCTTCAGATCCCTGACCACGCACAGCTTCAGGTTCGACAGGGGGCAGACGGTCAGCGTCATCTGTTCGGCGGCCAGACGGGCGATCAGGGCCTCGTCCTCCATCGAGCGGTTGCCGTGGTCCATGCGGTCGATGTGAAGCAGGTCCAGCGCCTCGCGGACGTATTCGGGCGGGCCTTCCTCGCCCGCGTGGGCGCACAGCTTCAGGCCCAGGTCGCGCGCGGCGGCGAAGACGCGCTGGAATTTCGACGGCGGGTGACCGACCTCGGACGAATCCAGTCCGACGCCGATGAAGTGATGAAGATAGGGCTTGGCGGCCTCCAGCGTGGCGAAGGCTTCGTCTTCGGACAGGTGGCGCAGGAAGCTGAGGATCAGGCCTGACGTCACGCCCAGCTCGGTCTTGGCCCGGTCCATGCCCGCGATCAGGCCCTCGACCACGACGGCGAAGGGCACGCCTCGATCGGTGTGGGTCTGGGGGTCGAAGAAGATCTCGGCGTGGCGGACGGTGTCGGCGGCGGCGCGCTGGAAATAGGCGAAGGCCAGATCCTCGAAGTCCTGACGGGTCAGCAGTACGGCGGCGCCTGCGTAATAGATGTCGAGGAAGTCCTGCAGGTTCGAGAAGTCATAGGCCGCGCGCACGGCCTCGACACTGTCATAGGGGATGGCGACGCCGTTGCGCTGCGCCAGTTCGAACATCAGTTCGGGCTCGAGCGAGCCCTCGATGTGCAGGTGCAGTTCGGCCTTGGGCAGGCCGGCGATGAAGGCGTCGAGGGACATGAGGGGAGGCTCCTTGGCGGTCGCCTCCCCCTTATCACATTACATCCGCTCGGGCGTCTCGATGCCCAGCAGGCGCAGCGCCGTCTCCAGTTGGTGCAGGGTCGCGGCGGCCAGGGCCAGGCGCGAGCCCTTGGTCGCGGCGTCCGGCGCGACCAGGATCGGGCAGGCGGCGTAGAATTTCGAGAAGCTCTGGGCCAGCCGATAGGCGTGCTCGGCGATCAGATTGGGCGAACGCTTGTCATAGGCGTCGGCCGTGGCCGCGTCGAAGGCGTCCAGCGTCAGGGCCAGGTCACGCTCGGCGGCTTCCTCGATGACGATGGGGGCCAGGGCCACGCCCTGTTCCGCCGCCTTGCGCAGCAGGGATTTCACCCGCACGGCCTGATACAACAGATAGGGGCCGGTCTTGCCCTCGAAGCTCATGAAGCGGTCTAGGTCGAAGACGTAGCTGGTCGTGCGGTTGTTCGACAGGTCCGAGAATTTCAGCGCGGCGACCGCCACCTTGTGGGCGATATCCTCGAACTCTTCGGCGGGCAGGTCGTCGCCCAGCTTGGCCTCGTGCAGACGCTCGCGCGCCTTTTCCGTCGCCATGTCGATCAGGTCGCGCAGCTTCAGCACGCCGCCCGCGCGGGTCTTGAACGGCTTGCCGTCCGCGCCGTTCATGGTGCCGAAGCCGAGGTGCTCCAGCGACTTCTCGGGCGCGTATCCGGCCAGATAGGCGGCGCGGAAGACCTGTTCGAAATGCTCGGCCTGACGCTCGTCGACGACGTAGAGGATCAGGTCCGGGCCGATCGACTTCTTGCGGTCCAGAATGGTGGCCAGGTCGGTCGTGCCGTACATGGCCGAACCTTCCGAGCTGATGACCAGCAGGGGCGGGGGCGACGGGGCCTCGATCACCGAGCCGTCGGCCAGCTTCTTCTTGCGGGTCTCGCCGTCGCGGGCGACGTGGACCACCTGGGCGCCGTCGTCCTCGACCAGCAGGCCCTTGGCCTTCAGGTCGGCGATCATCTCGTCCATCAGCGGATCGGCGTCGCTCTCGCCGTTCCACAGGTCGAAGTCGACCGACAGGTCGTCATATTCGCGCTTCAGCGCCTCGCGGCTGACGGCGACGAAGTGCGACCACAGGGCGCGATAGCCGGGGCGGCCGCCCTGCAGTTCGGCGGTCGCCTTGCGGGCGCGGTCGCGGAAGGCGGGGTCTTCCTTGGCCTTGCCCGCCGCCAGCGGATAGAGGCGGTCGAGGTCGGCCAGCGTCACCGGCGTCTCGGCCGGGAAGGGACCGTCGCCCTGGGCCATGAAGGCGTCGGCCAGCCCCTCGTCGCCGCAGGCGGTGATCAGCAGGCCCATCTGGAAGCCCCAGTCGCCGAAATGGGCGTCGCCGGTCACATGGTCGCCGCGCAGGCGGAACAGCCGCTTCAGGCTCTCGCCGATGATGGCGCTGCGCAGGTGGCCGACGTGCATGGGCTTGGCCACGTTCGGGCCGCCGTAGTCGATGACCACCTTGCGCGGCTCGACGCGCGAGGCGCCGGCCAGTTCCTCATCCGCCGCGACCTCGGCCGCGCGCTGGGCCAGGGCCGCGTTCGACAGCTTCATGTTGATGAAGCCGGGACCGGCGACCTCGACCGACGACAGGCGCGGATCGGCGGCCAGACGCTCTGCCACCTTGGCGGCCAGTTCGCGCGGGTTGGCCTTCAGCGCCTTGGCGGCGGCCAGGGCGCCGTTCGACTGGAAGTCGGCCAGGTCGGGACGGTCGGAGGCGGTGACGCGGGCCAGGGCCTTGTCCACGCCTTCGGCGGCGAAGGCGGCTCCGACCGCTTCGCCGAGAGAAGTCTTGAGGTCGGTCATGTCTTAGTTGGTCTGCTGGCCCGCAGTCGGACGGAATCGGCTGCCGGATCGGTTGAACTCGGCCATCTGGGGCGTGACGTCGAAGCCGATGAGGACTTCGAAATTGCCGCCGCTGGTGGAGGCGTCGGCGCGCGGGATGACGATGGTCTGGCTGGCCTCGGCCTGGGTGCGGTCGGCGCCGCCGAAGGTCACGGGCAGGTCGAAATATTCCTTGGCCAGGACGGCGGAGTTCCGCTCGGTCACGGCGATCCAGTAGCGATAGGTGCGGGCGTCGCCTTCGGCCTGCGGACCCTTGCCCAGGCTGAACAGCAGATTCATGTCCAGGCGGATCGGATCGTCTTCGCGGTAGACGCAGTCGGAACTGACGCCCTCGATCTCGCCGGTGAAGCCGACGCCGGTGGTCGTCGGGCGCTCATAATCCGACAGTTCGACGTAGCGGGCCGCGTCGTAGAGAATCTTCACATAGGGGCAGGGGCCGGCGTTGGCCCGGCGGCTCAGAGGCGCGAAACGCATCGGGCGAGACGGGGCCTTTTCAGCCTGCTGGCCGCCCTGTTGGCCGCCCTGGGGGCGTCCGCTCTGGGCCTCGGCGGCGTGAGGGATCAGCGCGGCCGTAAGGGAGAGGGCGGCGAGGGCGGTCAGGACGCGACGCATCAGGAGCTTTCCGGCAGTCGATGAAGGCGGGCCGATCAGACGCCCGAACGGGCCACGCTGGGTGGTGATAGCGGCTAAAGCGAGGCGCGGCAAACGGCGCGCGGACTTCCGGTGGCGATCCGGCGCGCAAAGCCTTAAGTTCGCGCCCATGAACGCGCCTGTCCCCCCTTCGCAGTTTCAACGCCGCCCCCTGTCCGTCCGCATGGCGACGCCGCGCGGCTTCTGCGCCGGGGTGGACCGGGCCATCCAGATCGTCGAGCGGGCGATCGAGAAATACGGCGCCCCCGTCTATGTCCGGCATGAGATCGTCCACAACCGCCACGTGGTCGACCGGCTGAAGGGGCTGGGCGCCGTTTTCGTTAAGGAGCTGGACGAGTGCCCGGACGACCGTCCAGTGGTGTTCTCGGCCCACGGGGTGCCCAAGTCGGTGCCCGCGACGGCGCGTTCGCGCGAGATGCTGTTCCTGGACGCCACCTGTCCCCTGGTGTCCAAGGTCCATGTCGAGGCCGAGCGCAATTTCGCAGCAGGCCGCCACGTCATCCTGATCGGCCACGCGGGCCACCCCGAGGTCGTCGGCACCATGGGCCAGCTGCCCGCCGGGGCCATCAGCCTGGTAGAGACGGTCGAGGATGCGGAAGGCTTCCAGCGCCCCTGCGACCAGCCGCTGGCCTACGCCACCCAGACGACGCTGTCGGTGGACGACACCGCCGAGATTCTGGCGGCGCTGAAGCGGCGCTTCCCCGAACTGCCCGACCCGCACAAGGAAGACATCTGCTACGCCACCACCAACCGACAGGAGGCGGTCAAGCGGCTGGGCGAGGGTTGCGGCCTGGTGCTGGTGGTGGGATCGAAAAACTCGTCCAACTCGGCGCGGCTGGTGGATGTGGCGCTGAAGGCCGGCGCAGGCGACGCGCGTCTGGTCGATGACGCGGGCGATCTGGACTGGGGCTGGTTCGACGGGGTCGAGACGGTCGGCCTGACCGCCGGGGCCTCGGCGCCCGAGCCGCTGGTGCAGGGGGTGATCGAGGCGCTGCGCACGCGCTTCGACGTGACGGTGACCGAGGACGACGGCGCCCGCGAGACGGTGACCTTCAAACTGCCGCGCGCCCTGACGGCCTGAGACGACGGCGTGATCGGCCGGGGAGGGGCCGCGACATGAGCGCACTGGACGCCATCGACCGCCGCCTGCTGGCCATACTGCAGGACGACGCCACCGTTCCCATCGCCGAACTGGCCGAACGGGTGGGCCTGTCGCAGACGCCGTGCTGGAAACGGGTGAAGCGGCTTCAGGACACGGGGATCATCGCCGCGCGCGTGGCCCTGCTGGACCGCGAGGCGCTGGACCTGCCGCTGGTGGTCTTCGTCTCGGTCAAGACGCGTCGGCACGACGCCGAATGGCTGGAGGCGTTCAAGGCGGCCGCCGCCCTGCCCGAAGTGGTGGAGTTCTACCGGATGAGCGGTGACGTCGACTATCTGCTCAAGGTGCTGGTCAAGGACATCGCCGCCTATGACCGTTTCTATCGCCGTCTGATCGCCATCGCCCCGCTGGACGACGTCTCCTCCAGCTTCGCCATGGAACAGATCAAGTTCACCACGGCTCTTCCGCTCTGATGGGCGGGCAGGTGAGAATATTATTCTCCTGAACTGTCAAATTCGGGGAACGGGCAGAAATGATTCTCTTCGGTGATCGGAATACCTTCCGCAGTCTGTAGCGGAGGGTTCATGTTCAAGCGTCTGTTCGTCGATCACCCGGCCTCGGTCGGAGAGAGCTATGTGGAGCATATGGGCGTCGCCGCCTCGTTCGGCGCGGCCATGTTCGTCGGCTCCCTGGCCTGCTTCGTCCATGCGGTGTTTCCGGGCCTGTGCGTCAAGACCGGCAGCGGGGTGGTCACGACCCTGCATCGCCGCATGGTGACCCACCGCGTCGACCCCGCCCGGCTGACGGCGCCGGAGCAGGACTGAGGCCGCGGCTTCCTCGCGGGCTCTATAGGCGCGAGGCGAGAGGCGAGACGTCGTAGCCGGCCTGGGCGGCCAGGGTGATGATCTCCTCGGCCGGGCGTTCGCCCGCCTGGGACAGGGCCCAGAGATAGGTGGTGCGCGTGCCCGAGCGGCAGTAGCCGAGGATCGGGTGCGGCAGGTCCGCCAGGGCGGCCTTGAAACGAGCCACGTCGTCCGGCGTCATGGCCCCGCCGCGAATGGGAATGTGGACGAAGGGCAGGCCCGCAGCCTCGGCGGCGGCGCGGATGTCCTCGGTCATCGGCTGGCCCGGCTCCTCGGCGTCGGGGCGGTTGGAGATGATGGCGCGATAGCCCTGGGCGGCGGCCGTCGGCACGTCTTCGGGCTGGATCTGCGGCGAGACGTGCAGACGGTCTTCCAATGGGCGGATGTTCATGGCGCGGGTCTCTGCTCAAGGGGCGGAAGGGACGGAGGCGGGGCGGTGAAAGCAGCCCTAGCATGAAAACGGGCCCGCGGATGGTCGTGCGTCCGCTGCGACAAATCAGCGATTGAAGCTGACACTGATTATCATTAAGCGTCGCTCGTGAAACGCCGCTGGCGTCGCTGATGAATGGGCGGAGAACGGGCCGATGGTCGAGGTGAGGTTGGGGCGTCGGGCCCTGCTGTTGGGCGCCGCCGCCCTGATGGCGACCGGGGCGGCCGCCTGCACGCGTCGCGACCAGGCCGGGCCGTCCTCCCTGCTGACCGATCTGCGCGACCGGCCGCTGGCGATCACTCCGCCGGTGACGAAGCTGTCGATCGACGACAGCCGCTTCCTGATCGCCCTGTCGCTGATCCATCCCGATCCGGTCAGTCTGCTGGCGGCCTGGGCGGGCGACGTGAACCGACTCAGCCCCGAAACCTACGCCGCCTATCTGGAGAGGTCGCCGGCGCTGGCGACCTTGCCGAAGACGCCGAGCTCGGCCGCCGCCTTCAACGTCGAGGCCGTATTGGGCGCCCAGCCGCAGGTCGCCCTGGTGTCGCTGGATTCCGGCCCGACCGACGCCCAGACGGCCCAGCTGGAGCAGGCGGGCGTGCGCGTGGCCTATATCGACTTCTTCCAGCACCCGTTCGAGAACCAGTCGCGCAGCCTGTCCCTGCTGGGGTCCATGATCGGCCGCGAGGAACAGGCGCAGGCCTACAACGCCTTCCGCGCCGCCCGGTTGAAGGTCATCTCCGACCGCGTGGCGGGTCTTACGGACGCGCAGAAGCCGACGGTCTTCCTGGAGGCCCACGCGGGCAACGGGCCGGACTGCTGCAACTCGGTCGGCGCCGGGAACATCGGTGACTATCTGAGCTTCGTCGGCGCCCGCAACATCGGCGCCGAGGTGCTGAAACAGCCGTCGGGCAAGCTGAACCTGGAGTTCGTGGTCGAGCGCGATCCCGACATCTACATCGCCACCGGCGGCCCGCACCTAGAGAAGACCGGCGGCTTCGTCGTCGGTCCGAAATACGACGTGGAGACGTCGCGCGCCTCGTTGCGCCGTGTGGCCGGGCGGCGCGGCCTGTCGACCCTGAAGGCGGTGCGCGAGGGCAAGGTGCACGGCCTGTCGCACCAGCTGATCAACTCGCCCATCGATATCGTCGCCACCGAAGTCCTGGCCAAGTGGATCCAGCCCGAACTGTTCGCCGATCTGGACCCGCGCGCGACGCTGGACACGATCAACAAGGACTTCCTGGCCGTCCCCTATCGCGGGGACTACTGGACCGATCTGGTCCCGGCCGCCTGATATTCTGTCGCCTGATGATTTCACCACGGAGAATCGCCATGACCCCCCTGCGCAACGGCCTGATGACCGTCGCCGCCTTCGCCGCCCTGGCGATCGCTTCGACCGCCTCCGCCCAGACGATCGAGAAGACCGTCAAGGTCGAGCACGGCGGCCTGTATGAGATCGTCTTCAACCCGGCCGACAACGACCTCTATGTCGCCGCCGTCGGCCCGCGCGGCGCTAACCAGGCGCAGATCATCCGCCTGCAAGGCCAGACGCTGGAGCCGGAGTCCTCGATCGACGTCTCGGCCAATCCGCTCTACGGCCTGAATCTGAACACCCGCACCCAGATCCTGTACGGCACCGACACCCGCGCGGGCGTGATCACGGCCATCAACGCCCGCACGGGCGAAGTGATCGGCTCGGTCCGCAATGGCGAGAACGGCGGCCACGTCCGCCAGGTCGTCGTCGATGAGGCGAACAACAAGGTCTACATCACCGACGTCGGCGGCGAAGCGGGCGACGCCGCCAAGCCGAACCTCGTCTGGGTCATCGACGGGGCGACCAACACCCTGGAACGCACCATCCCGGTTCAGGTCGGCACCCTGATGGGCGCCGCTCTCGATGCGTCGACGAACCGCCTCTATGTCACGGGCATGGGCAGCAACGAAGTCGCCGCCATCGATCTGGCCACGGGCGAAACCGTCGGCCAATGGCCGTCGGGCGCCGACGCGGCGATCAATATCGCCGTGGATTCCGAGGGGCGTCGCCTGTTCGTGGCGCATCAGAAGTCGGGCGAGCTGACGGTGCTGAACGCCGACACCGGCGCCCTGATCCACAAGGTCGCCACCGGCGCGGGCGCCCTGAGCGTCGCCTACAACGGCGCGGTCAAGCAGATCTACGTCGCCAACCGGCAGGCGGGCACGGTGACGGTGCTGGATTCGGACACTTATGCCGTGAAGGCGAACCTGGAGACGGGCACCTTCCCCCAGACCATCGCCATCGATCGCGCCACCAACGCCGTCTACGTCTCGAACAAGGCGCGGGGCCTGCCGCGCAACGCCCCGGCTGGAACGCCGGTCCCGGTCGACCCGAACGGCGACGTGGTGACGCTGATCCGTCCCTGATCCGATCGGGACTGAATAAGGAAAGGCCCGGCCGCAGATGCAGCCGGGCCTTTTTCTTGGCTTGCAGAGAATGGCGGACGGGACGCTTAGCCCGTCAGCACGTCGTCGATCATGACCTGCAGCGCGCCGCGGTCGCAGCGCTGGACGCGGGCCGAGACGCGATAGACCTCGGCCAGGATATCGGGCGTGATCGCCTCGTCCGGCGTTCCGAAGGCGACCAGCCGTCCCTTGGCCATGACGGCGATTCGGTCCGAGACGCGCGCCGCCGCCTGCAGGTCGTGCAGGACGATCATCACCGTCATGCCCCGCTCGGCCGCCGCCTCGCGCGCCAGGTCCAGCACGCGCAACTGATAGTGCAGGTCCAGCGCGCTGGTCGGCTCGTCCAGCAGCAGCAGGCGCGGCTCGCGCGCCAAAGCCTGGGCCAGACCCGCCAGCTGTTTCTGGCCGCCCGACAGTCGGTCCAGCCGCTGTCCGGCCAGCGCCTCGGCGTTGATCCGTTGCAGCACCTCATAGGCGCGCTCGGCCGCCTGGGCGTCGGTGTAGACGGCGCCGCGCAGGGGCGTGGCGCGGATCGAGGCCACCACCGTCTCCAGCACCGTCAGCGCCACGCCCTGCGGCAGGGTTTGGGGCATGTAGGTGACGCGCTTGGCCCGGTCGGCCAGCGACAGTCGGGTCAGTTCGGCCTCGTCCAACCGGATCGAGCCGTGCGCCGGGATCAGTCCCGCCAGACTGCGCAGCAGGGTGCTCTTGCCCGCGCCGTTGGGGCCGACGACCGAGACGACTTCGCCTGCGGTCAGGGGCGGCAGGTTGAAGCCGCTGATGATGGGGTGGCCGCCGTAACCGGCGTCGAGACCGCTGATCGTAAGGTCGCTCATGCCCGGCCTCCGTTGCGGAAGATCAGCAGCAGGAAGACCGGCACCCCGATGACGGCGGTGACGATGCCGACGGGCATCAGCACGCCCGGCACGATGATCTTGGACGCCGCCGAGGCCAGCGACATGATGACCGCCCCGGCCAGGATGCTGGCGGGCAGGAAGTAGCGGTGATCCTCGCCGACCAGCAGGCGCGCGATGTGCGGCCCGACCAGGCCGATGAAGCCGATGGCGCCGACGAAGGCCACCGCCGTCGCCGACAGCAGGCTGACCCGCAGCAGCGACAGGAAGCGCAGCCGCTTCACATCGACGCCGAAGCTCATGGCCCGGTCCTCGCCCAGCCGCAGCGCCGTCAAGGCGCGCGACGACAGAAGCGAGAAGGGCGTCACCGCGACCAGCACGACCGCCAGGGCCGCGACATTGCTCCAGGTCGCGCGCGACAGCGACCCCATGGTCCAGAACACCAGTTGCTGCAGCGCCTCAGCCGAGGACAGGAACTGCACCAGGGCCGTCAGGGCGTTGAAGGCGAAAACGAGCGCGATGCCGAACAGGACGATGCTCTCGATGCCCGACCCCTTCATCCGCGCCAGGGCCTGAAGCGCCAGCACCGAACCGAAGGCGAAGACGAAGGCGTTCAGCGGCACCAGCCAGTCCGCTCCGATGAAGGAGGCGCCCAGGCCGAGCACGATGGCCAGCGACGCGCCGAATGACGCGGCCGAGGACACGCCCAGCGTGAAGGGGCTGGCCAGCGGATTGTTCAGCACCGTCTGCATCTCGGCGCCCGCCAGGGCCAGCGCCGCGCCGACCATCATCGCCATCAGGGCGTAGGGCAGGCGCACCTGCCAGACGATGGCCTGCTGGGCCGTGCTCAGGCTGGACGGATCGAACACCCCTTGCAGCACCGTCAGGGGCGAGATCGACGACGGGCCGGTGGCGATGTCGAGCAGCAGGGCCGCCGTCGCCAGGGCGGCCAGAACGGCGATGGCGAACAGCTTGGTCCGCACGCTTCTGGAATAGGCGACGACCGCCTCGGGCACGGCGTTTTCAGCGTTCGCCAATTCACGAACTCCACTCAGAGAATGCGTCGCAATACATATCAATGGCCAGATAGGCTAGGGTGGCCGTATGACGCTGACCTCGCCCGCCCCTGCCGACCCATCGCCGAACGCCATGGCTCCCGACACGGCCCAGCCCTACGCCATCCGCCTGCCCGCTGTCGATGGCGCGCCCGCCGTGGACGTGCGGGTGGCGACGCCTCAGGGCGAGCGGCCGCCCGGCGGCTGGCCGGTCCTGGTGCTGCTGGAGGGGGAGGCCTTCTTCGACACGGCTGCCCAGGTCGCCGGGCGGCTGCTGCGGCGCTCGGCCAAGACGCGGGTGGAGGCGATGATGACGGCGGGCGTCACCCTGTCGGGCGTGGCTGACCGCGTGGCCGCCTACGCCTTCACGCCGGGGCCGCAGGGCCAGGCGCCCGAGCCGCGCGGCGCGGCCCTGCTGGCGCGGCTGGCGACGGAAGTGCTGCCGCAGCTGGCGGCCCTGGGCGCCGATCCGGCGCAGGCGGTGCTGATGGGCCATTCCATGTCGGGCCTTTTCGTCCTGGAGGCGCGAGCAGCCGGGGCGCCCTTCGCCCGCTACGCCGCGATCAGCCCGTCGATCTGGTGGAACCCGGCGGTGGTCGCCGCCCAGCCCGAGCGCACGAACCTGCTGGTCGCGGTCGGCGCCCGTGAGGAGATGGAGGGGCTGCCGCCCGCGCACCTGGCTCGGCGCATGGTCTCCAACGCCCGCGATCTGGAGGCCCGTGGGGCGAGCCTGCGGGTGCTGGAGGACGAGGATCACGGCTCGACGCCCTATGCGGCCCTGCCGGCCGTGCTGCGCTTCGCTGCGCCTTATCGAGGTTAGTCGGCGCGGCGAGAAAAAAGCCCCCGCGCCGGGCGCGGGGGCTGTTTGGATCAACGCGCCGGGCGGATGCGCAGCACGGAGTCGTTTCCGTCCGTGGTCCAGCCGGACTTGACCGCGACATAGACGTTGCCGCGTCCGTCGGTCGAGACGTGGTTCGCCACCGGCGGGGCGGGCAGGTTGGCGACGATGCGGCCGTCGACGTCCGTCACCGTCACCGTGCCCGCGCCGAAGGTGCTGACGAAGGCGCGGCGCGACCTCGGCTCGAACACCACGTTCAGGGCGCCCGCGCCGACCGGGGTGTCGGCCACGACCGAGCCGTCCGAACCGTTCAGCACCACCAGATTGTCGGTGCCCTGGGCCGCGACGAAGATGCGGTCGGTCTGCGGATCGTGCGAGACGCCGATCACGCTGCGCGCGCCGGGCACGCGGAAGACGTTCAGCACGGTGTCGGCGGCGGCGTCGATGACCGCGACCTCATTGGTCGAGTTGGAGGCGACGTACAGGCGGCGCGCCTGCCGGTCGTAGGAGACGCTGGCGGCCGAGAAGGTCTCGCCGCGCACGGTCGAGTCGATCTTGATGCGCTTGGCCACCGTCAGGGCGGCGGTGTCGAACACCACGACCTCGGGCTGGAAGGTGGCGCTGGCGTAGGCCTTGCCGTGCTCCTCGTCGATGACGACGTCGCGGGCGTGGTTGACCGTGCCCGGCTCGAACTGACGCACCAGCGACAGGTCTGACTGGCGATAGACGGCCACCGTGTTCTGGCGGCTGTTCGAGACCCAGACGGTGTCATGGGCGTCGTCGACGCCGACGCCGTAGACGGCGAAGACGCCGCCGTCCTGGGGCTGGCCGTCGCGGCCGGTACGGCCCGGCGCGGCGGCCGGGGTGACGCGGGCCTCGACCGCCAGGGTGTCGGCGTTCAGGCGCAGCAGCTCCGACTGGCGCACCGGCGGGCGGCCGACCGCCGAGGTGGCGAAGACGGCGTTGCGCTTGGCGCTATAAGCGGTCTGATATAGGCCGCGCGTCGGCTGGATGCTGGTCACGCGATAGGCCGCCTCGTTCGACAGCGGCACGTTCGGCGAGATCTTCAGATCGGCCACGATGGCGTTGTAGGGCGACTGCGACAGCGCCACGATCGGGTGGTTGCCGGGCTGGGCGTTCGCTGGCAGCGTCAGGCGCGCTTCGAAGCCGCCCTCGGCGTCGGCCGTGATCGGGCCGGTCGACAGCGGCGTCTGACCGTACATCAGGACGATGCTCTGGCCCGGATGGAAGCCGCGGCCATTGGCCACGACCGGGCCGCCGGGCAGGACGGGCTTGCCGCGTTCGCCCGACGAGAAGCCGACCTGGCCGCCGTCCAGGCGCTCGGGCGCCGAGAACAGGGCCTGGGCCGAGGCCGTTGCCGGAACTGCGGCGGCCGATGCCGCCAGAAGGGCGCCGAAGGCGGCGCCGCGAAGGGATTTGCGTAGGGTAGTCATGATCGCAGTTTCTCCGGATCAGAAGCGGGTGGTCAGGCCAACGAAGAAGCGGCGGCCGGGCGAGTAGTAGCCGTCGCCGGCGGTGCCGCTGACCTTCTCGTTGAAGAGGTTGGAGACGCCGGCCCGCAGCGTCACCGTGTCGGACGCCTCATAGGCGGAGGTCAGGTCGAACTCGGTGCGGGCGTTGGTCAGGGTCGAGCCGCCGCTGAGTTGTTCGCCGGTGTACTGGGCCGACAGCATGAGCCCCAGGCGGTCTGTGGCCCGCCAGTCCAGCGAGGCGTAGCCCGACCATTCCGGCGTGGTGATCAGGCTGGCCCCGGTGTCCAGGTTCTTGGCCTCGATCATCCAGGTGGCGTTGCCGCGCAGGGTCAGGTCGTAGGGCAGGGCCGCCGAACCGCTGAGCTCCAGACCCTTGGTGCGGGCGCGCTGGACGTTCTCGTTCTTGGTCCACCAGCGGCCCTCGAAATAGCCTAGCGGCGCGTACTGGATCTTGTTTTCGAAGTCGGTGTGGAAATAGGTGGCGGCGAAGCTGTAGGCAGCGCCGTCATAGGCGAAGCCGAACTCGTAGCTGGTGCTTTCCTCGGGCTTGAGGTTCGGATTGCCCGCCATCCAGCAACTGCCCGAGGTGTAGATCAGCGGATTGCCGTTTCCGTCCAGGATCGGGTCGCCGTTCTTGTCCTTGGCGGCCATGCCGATCAGGCCCCGGCAGCCGTTGCCGCCCGAGTTGGTCGCGGCGCCGGCGCTGTTCTCCTTCAGGGACGGCGCGCGGAAGCCCTTGGAGACGCCGCCGCGCAGGGTCCAGGCCTCGGCCGGATGCCAGACCAGATAGGCGCGCGGGCTGAAGTGCTCGCCGTATTTGTCGTGGCTGTCCAGGCGGCCGCCCAGCGTCAGCAGCAGGTTCTCGCGCAGGGTGATCTGGTCCTCGGCGAAGATGGCCGCCGTGTCGCCCTTCAGCGTGGCCCCGGTAATGACGTTGCCGTCATAGTCGATCGGCACCGTGCCGATGGTGTCGGTGTTGGTCAGCTCTTCCTGGCGATACTGGGCGCCGAGGGCGAACTTGTGCAGCCAGACGAAATTCTTCTCGAAGTTCCACAGGCCGTCGACGATCCACTCCTCGAACTCGCCGGAGCCGCCGTACTCGCCCATCGCCTTGTTCTCGAAGGCGTTGCGATAGACATCCAGGCGCGTCTTGCCGAAGGACCATTCGCCCTCGTGGCTGGCGCGGAAATTGGTGCGTTCGGTCTCGGAGCCGAAGGCCCCTTGCGGCGTCAGTTCGCCGTTGCGGTTCGGCACCAGCAGCTTGGGCGCCAGGGGCTCCTCCACCCCGTAGTTGGCCTCGAACGAGAAGTTGTGATTCTCGACCGGCGCCCAGTTCAGCACGCCGTTCAGGCTCTTGTTGACGACGCCGCCCGCGCCGTTGTTGCTCGAGATGTTCACCTCGTCCGGATTGGTGCGGGCGTAGGTCGCGCCCAGGCGCAGGCCCAGGTTTTCCGTGAGGGGGCCGGCCACGTTGACGCCCAGCTGATAGGCGTCGCCGCGCTCGGAATCCTCGGACCAGGTGTAGCTGGTGTTGGCCGAGCCGCGCCACGTCGGGGCGATCTTGCGGGTGATGATGTTGATGACGCCGCCCATCGCGTCGGAGCCGTAGAGGGACGACATCGGCCCGCGCACCACCTCGATGCGCTCGATCATGTCGGGCGAGATCCAGTTCAGGTCCTGGCGGCCCAGGTCGGGGCGATAGCTGATGTCGCGCGAATTGCCGACGCGACGCCCGTCGACCAGCACCAGGGTGTAGTTGTCCGGCAGGCCGCGAATGGTGATCTTGGACATGGCGCCGGTGGGGCTGACGCCGCCGGTCACGCCGGGCAGACGGCCCAGCAGTTCGCCCAGGCTCTGCACCGGCTGACGCTCGATCTCGTCGCGGGTGATGACGCTGACCGAGGCCGGAGCGTTGCGGACGTCCACGGCCGTGCCTGACGCCGTGACGATGACGTCGCCGACCGAGGTGGCCTGCGGATCGACGCCGGAGGCGTCCGGCAGGGCGGTCTCGGCCAGAGCCGGCGAGGCGGCGAGAAGGGTTGATGTCATCAGGCCCAGCCCGATGCGGCGTTTCGATAGGTGCATCTGCGCCCCCAGAGGCGTGCGTTAGGCGGGCGCCAGGCGCCCGGGGAGGGGAGGAAAGCTCGACCGTGCGAGCGGCTCGCTCCTAATAATCATTCGCAATATTGTCTCAATGTCGGATTCGGCATGGGGCCTATTCGCCTGGCCGCATGAGGGCGCGGCCGTCGGGAAGCGGCGAGAAACGGGGCGCGAACCGCAGGGCGAGTGTGTTGCAATTAAGAGGCGTTCTTAATACAGCCGAGGGCGACGCGCCGGGCGTCATGCAGCGAGGCCATATGTCGGGGCGACTTCCCCACCGCGTCGATTTCACCCTGCTTCAGCATCTTCAGGTGCTGATCGAGCAGCGCAGCGTCTCGCGCGCAGCCGAGCGTCTGGGCATAGGCCAGCCGGCGATGAGCCGCATCCTGGCCCGGCTGCGCGATCAGTTCGACGACCCCCTGCTGGTGCGCGGTCCGCGCGGCATGATGCCGACGCCGCGCGCCGAGGCCCTGTCCGGCCCCCTGCGCGCCTGGCTTGAGGCGGGGGAGAGCCTGCTGCGCGATCCCGACCTGGATCTCGGACGCATGAAGCGGGTGTTCCGTCTGGCCTCCACCGACTTCGGCCTGCTCAGCGTCCTGACGCCCGCCATCGCCCGCATTGCTCAGGAGGCGGCGGGGGTG
Organism: Brevundimonas olei; assembly: GCF_037055245.1. Lineage (GTDB taxonomy): Bacteria > Pseudomonadota > Alphaproteobacteria > Caulobacterales > Caulobacteraceae > Brevundimonas > Brevundimonas olei. The sequence goes on along the minus strand of NZ_CP146369.1, from coordinate 2,957,012 downwards.
GAGCTGGACGTCGAGCCTCTGTCGGACGCGAGCCTGCGGCGGCTTGAGGACGGGCGGCTGGATCTGGTGCTGACGGGCTGGAATCCCGAGGGCGCGGGGCTGAAGTCGCGCTGGCTGTTCCGCGAGACTCATCTGGGCCTGGCGCGGCCGGACCACCCGGTGCATCAGGCGACGCCGACGCACGCCGAACTGCTGCGGTGGCCCCACGTCGCGCCGTCAGCCGGGGACGGCTTCGGCGACTGGGTGGCGGACGACCTGCCGGACATGGCGGAGCGCCGCGTTCTGGTGCGGGCCGAGAGCTTCGCCCTGGTCCCCTATCTGTTGCAGACGAGCGAGGCGGTGGCCCTGCTGCCGCGCCGGGCGGCCGAGCATTTCGCCGCCGCGCACGGCCTGCGCGTCTTCCCGGCGCCGCCGGAGATGCGGCCGTTCGACTATCACTTGGTCTGGCACGAACGCTCTGACGGCGACGCCGGAACCCGGTGGCTGGCCGACGCCCTGTCCGCCGGGTTCGAGGTCGAACGGGTGCGCGCCTAGAGCGAAATCGGTTCACATGCGATCGCATGTGAACCCAGATATTCGCTCTAGGCATTGATAATGGTCTAGTCGGCCTTGAGGCGCGTGGCGGGCCACAGCGCCGCGATCAGGATCATCACCGCCGATACGGCGTAGGGCGCGCCGTGCGCCGCCTGATAGGCCAAGGTTCCGGCCAGCGGCCCCAGCACGGCGCCCAGTCCCTGCGCGGCCCCGACGGCCCCGGCGGCGGCGCCTTGCTCATGGGCCTCGACCGCATTGGCGGCCAGCGCCGATTGCGAGGGATAGACCCAGCCCATGCCTGCCGCGATGACGCCATAGGCGGCCCACAGTTGCAGCGGCGTGGCGGCGAAGGCGGCGCCGACGAAGCCGACGGCGGCGACGCTCCCGCCGATGCGGATGAAGCGCGAGGGCGTCCAGTTCAGCCGGCGCAGCACCATCTGGGCCGAGAACAGCACCACGCCGACCACGGCCAGGGCGATTCCCGCGGTTCGCGCCGCCTCATTGGGCGACAGGCCGAAGCGGTCCAGAGCCAGGAAGCCGACCACCACCTGGCAGACGACGACGCCGCACATGGCGGCGAAGGCGGTGACGACGGCGCGGCGGATGCGCGCGTCCGACAGCCTCAGCGCCGACTTCCTGCGCGTCTCATGCGGCGCGTCGGCGGGCAGGAACCGCCACACGGCGATGAAGGCCAGGACGGGCAGGGCGGAGATGATGATCAGGGAGGCGCTGAGGCTCCATCCGGCCAGCAGGCCGGCTGCACCCGGTCCGAAGACGATGCCCAGCGAACTGGCCGCGCCGACGGCGCCCATGGCGCGAGCGCGCTCGTGCGGCGCCGTGTGGTCGGCGACCACGGCGGCGCAGATCGGCGGCACGGCGGCGTAGAAGGCCCCGGCGGCGGTGCGCGCCGCCGTCATGCCCAGGAAGCTGACGATGGCCGCCGGAACCAGGGCCAGGGCCGCGCTCATGAACAGGCCCAGCGCCGCATAGCTGACGGCGAATCCGGCCAGGGCGATCAACAGCACCTTGCGCCGCCCCACCTCGTCGCTGCGCGCGCCCCAGAAGCGGGCCATCAGCATCCAGGCCAGGCCCGCCGCCGTCACCGCCGCCCCGACATGCCATGGCTGCAGGCCCAGCAGCCGCGCCATCGGCCCGACCACGGCGACGAAGGCCATCATCGACATGCTGCCGACGCCCGCGGTGAACAGCAGGGGCTTCAGGCTGAAGGCGCCGCCGGGGGCTGCGACAGTCGTGGTGGCGGAGGTCATGAGCGGCTCTTGAACGGCAAGGAGCGGCTTGATCGACTAATTGAGAATGAATTGCAACTATGGCTTGGCCATTGTGACCGGCAGCGACAGCTCCACCGCCAGTCCGGGCCGGTTGTCGTCCAGCCGCAGTTCGCCGCCGTGCGCCCGCGCCACCGCCGCCACCATGGCCAGCCCCAGACCGGCGCCCGAGGCATGGCCGGTCCCGCCCTGATCAAGGCGATAGAAGCGGCGCAGGATCTTCTCGCGTTCGGCTTCCGGCACGCCGGGCCCCTGATCGGCGACGCGGACGACCGCCCGGCCGCCTTCGCTGGACGTCGAGACCTCGATCCGCCCGCCGCCGTGGAAGACGCCGTTCTCGATCAGATTGGCCAGGGCCTGTTGGATAAGGGCAGGGTCGGCCTCGACCGTTCCTGCGGGGGCGAGGCCGACGATCAGCCGCCCGCCCGCCTCTTCGACGAAGGGGCTGTAGATGTCGGCCACGGCGCCGGTCAGCGCTGCGAGATCCAGCCGTTCGGTCTTCAGGGCGGCGTCGCCGCTCTCGATCCGCGCCAGGGTCAGCAGGGCCTCGAACAGGGCACTGACCTGGTCCGTCTCCTCCAGCGCGCGTTCGACGGCGGCCTCGCGCGCCTGGGCGTCGTCCAGATTGGCGGCCAGGTCTTCCAGCCGATTGCGGACCCGGTTCAGCGGCGCGCGCAGTTCGTGGGCCACGCCTTCGGACAGGGTCTTCAGCGTCGTCAGCGCTGCCTCCTGCCGGTCCAGCATCCGGTTGAGGTTGGCCGACAGCTCGTTGAACTCCCGCCCCAGGCCGACGGCGGGCAGGCGGGCCGAATCCTGTCCGGCGATGATGCGTCCGACCGCCTGATTGACGTCCTCCAGCCGTCGCAGGAACAGCCGTCCTGCGAACCAGCCGCCGGCCAGGGCCAGCAGGATCAGGGCGATCCCGCTCATCAGGGCATAGCGGCGGATGCCGCCGCGCAGTTCGTCCAGGTGCTGGATATCGCGCCCGACCGCCAGCAGGCCGCCGTCGGAGGCCCGCGCGCTCAGCGCCAGCATGTTCGGCGTCTGGTCGGGCCAGCGGGCGGGGCGCGCCTTGTTGGGCAGGTTGCGCCGGAAGCCCGTCTCATTGACCGCCAGCCGCGTCAGGCCGTTGGAGAAGGTGCTGCCGTCCGGCGCCTCGACCAGCAGCAGATAGCGCCGAGCGTCGCGGTTACGGGCCTCGGCGTTCAGTTCCTGCACCAGCTGGGCCGTGCCGTGCCGGTCAGCGTCGGCGCGCATGACGTCCATCTGATGGTTCAGCCCGTCGCGGACCTCGGCCTCGGCGAAGCGCATCAGGCCGTAGTCCACGCCCGCGATCATCACCGCCGCGCCCAGGCCGAACAGGACCGAGAAGGCGGCGGCGTAGCGCAGGCTGGCCGTGGACCAGACCGACGGGCGTTTCGGCTCAGTCCGAGGCCTTGAGGACATAGCCCACCCCCCGGATGGTGTGGATCAGCTCCTGATCGAAGCCGCGATCCACCTTGGCCCGCAGGCGGCTGATGTGGGCGTCGATCAGATTGGCGCGCGGGTCGAAGTGGAAGCCCCACAGGCTTTCCAGCAGCATGGTGCGCGTCACCGCATGACCGGCGTTGCGGGCCAGCCGCTCCAGCAGTTTGAACTCGTGCGGTGTCAGGTCCAGCGGCTTGCCCGCGCGGGTCGCCCGGTGCGCGGCCACGTCGACCTCCAGATCGGCCACCCGATGCCGCGTCGTCGCCTCGGCCAGCGGGGGGCGGCGCACCAGCGCCTGAAGACGCGCGCTCAGTTCGCTGAAGGCGAAGGGCTTGACCAGATAGTCGTCGGCGCCCGCGTTCAGCCCCGCCACCCGGTCGTCGACTGACCCCAGCGCCGTCAGCATCAGCACCGGCGTCTTCAGCCCGCCCGCGCGCATGGCCTGGACCGCTTCCAGACCGGGCAGGCCGGGCATCATGCGGTCGGCGACGATGGCGTCGTAGTCGCCCTCCATCGCCATGTGCAGACCGGCTTCGCCGTCGCCCGCCTCATCGACGGTATGCCCCTGCTGGCGCAGGCCTTCGGCCACGAAGGCGCGGGTTCGGGCATCATCGTCAATGACAAGCATTCGCATGAGCGCCCTTCTAAACCTCTGCGGCGAAACGACCAGACCGGCTTGGAATTAATCTCGCCGCAAGACAACGCGAAGGTTGCTCCGCTATAGGCCGATTGTTGCGAATGATATGCAACAGCTTGAGTGCAGCAGGGATCAGCATGGAGTCGAGAGTAGCGGAATTCTGGGGCGCGCCCGATCTGTCGGTTCAGATCGGCGGCGGCGCATCCGAACGGCATGAGGCCGCCGCGCCGAAGGACGACATGGACTGGGCTTTTGGACTGACCACGCCCGAGCTGCGGCTCTTCACCACGGGTCTGAAGCAGCGCCTGACGCCGGGGCCGGCGGCGACGCTGGGCGCGCGCGTGCGCCGTTTCTTCGCCGATCTGCCGGTCGCCCCGGAAACCGATGAGCCGTCGCCGCGCCTGCTGGTCGGCGCCCTGCCGTTTGACCGCAGCGCCGACGACTGCCTGTTCCTGCCCGAGCGCGCCGCCAACCGCATCTGGGACATGACCTCAAGCGCGTCGCACCCCTCGATCCGCGCCCTGACGCCCGAGCCGTCGCGCGCGGCCTATGAGGCGGCGGTGATGCAGGCGCTTGAAGCCATGCGCGCCTCGCAGGGCGGCGCCGAGCCGGTCGACAAGGTGGTGCTGTCGCGCAGCCTGAAGGTTCAGGGCGACGGCGCGATCGACCCCTTCGCCCTGTGGCGCGACCTGAAGGCCGATCCGACCGCCGCGCGCTTCCTGACGCCGCTCGGTGAAGGGCAGGGCGGGGCCATGCGCCGTCTGGTCGGCGCCACGCCCGAACTGCTGGCGTCCAAGCGCGGCCCGGCCGTCTTCTCTCATCCTCTGGCCGGATCGGCCCGTCGCAGCACCGACGTGGTGCAGGACGAGGCGGCGGCGCAAGGCCTGCTGGCCTCGGACAAGGACCGCCGCGAGCACGCCCTGGTGGTCGAGGCCATCATGGACCTGCTGGCGCCTTACTGCAGCGACCTGCGCGCGCCGCCGGGCCCGGCGCTCGTCTCGACCCGGACCATGTGGCACCTGGGCACCCGCATCGAGGGACGGCTGCATCGCCCCGACGAAACCTCCGCCGCGGAACTGGCCGCCCTGCTGCATCCGACGCCCGCCGTCTGCGGCTCGCCGCGCGATCAGGCGGCCGAGATGATCCACGCGCTTGAAGGCTATGACCGGGGCTTCTATGCGGGGGCCGTGGGCTGGACCAACGCCTTTGGCGACGGCGCGTGGTACGTCTCGCTGCGCTGCGCCGAGACGTGCGGCGATCAGGCGCGTCTCTATGCCGGGGCGGGCATTGTCGAAGGCTCCGATCCCGCCGCCGAGGCGGACGAGACGTCGGGTAAGTTCCAGGCCGTTCTGCGCGCCCTGGGCGTGGATGAGGCGAGCGTATGATTCCCCTGCAACAGGTCTGGCCGGACGACATGGCGGCGCATTATCGGGCCAAGGGCTATTGGCGCGGCGAGACATTCTCCCAACTGCTGCGCAGCCGGGCGGAGGCGCAGCCTGACGCCGTCGCCGTGGTCGGCATGGACCAGCGCTGGACCTATGGCGAACTGCTGCAAAAGGCCGAGACCGCCGCCGCCGGTTTCCTGGCGCTGGGGCTGAAGCCCGGCGACCGGGTGGTGGTGCAACTGCCGAACCTGCCCGAGTTCCTCAGCGTGATCTTCGGCCTGTTCCGGGCGAAGCTGATCCCCGTCTATGCGCTGCCCGCACACCGCTCGACCGAGATCGTTCACTTCCTGAAACGTTCGGAAGCCGCCGCCTATGTCGTGGCCGACCGGCATGAAGGCTTCGACTATCGCGCCCTGGCCCGCGCCGTTCAGGCCGAGGTTCCGGACCTGCGCCATGTGGTCGTGGTGGGCGAGGCCGAGGAGTTCGCATCCTTCGACGGCTTCCGCGCCGATCCGGCCGCCCTGCCGACGGACGACGCCGATCCGTCCGACGTGGCCTTCCTGCAGATTTCGGGCGGCTCGACCGGCCTGTCCAAGCTGATCCCGCGCACCCACGACGACTATCTCTACAGCGTGCGCGAAAGCGCCGACATCTCGGGGCTGGAGCCGGAGAGCGTCTACCTGACGGCCCTACCCGCCGCGCATAACTTCCCCATGAGCTCGCCGGGCTATCTGGGCGCCCTCTATGTCGGGGCGACCGTCGTGATGGCGCCGTCGCCGTCGCCGGACGTCTGCTTCCCCCTGATCGAGCGCGAGGGCGTGACGATCACCGGACTGGTGCCGCCTCTGGCCCTGCTGTGGATGCAGGCGGCGGCCCGGAAGGCGCACGACCTGTCCAGCCTTCAGGTGCTGCTGGTCGGCGGCGCGAAATTCCTGCCCGAGGCGGCGCGTCGTGTGCGCGCTGAACTGGACTGCACCCTGCAACAGGTGTTCGGCATGGCCGAGGGGCTGGTCAACTACACCCGGCTGGACGACCCCGAGAGCCTGATCGTGGAGACGCAGGGGCGCCCCATCAGCCCCGACGACGAAATCCTGATCGTCGATGAGGCGGGCGCGCCCGTGGTCGAGGGCGAGCCGGGCAATCTGCTGACGCGCGGGCCCTATACGATCCGCGCCTATCACAACGAACCGGCGGCCAATGCGCGGTCCTTCACCGACGACGGCTTCTATCGCACCGGCGACGTGGTGCGCCGCACGCCCGAGGGCTATCTGGTCGTCATGGGTCGGGCCACCGACCACATCAACCGCGCGGGCGAGAAGATCTCGGCCGAAGAGGTCGAGGATCATCTGCTGGCCCACCCGGCCGTGTTCGACGCCGCCGTGGTGTCGGTGCCGGACGACTATCTGGGCGAGCGCATCTGCGCCTTCATCATCCCCGACGGCGCCGCGCCGCGCGGCGTCGAGTTGAAGGCCTGGATGCGCAAGCGCGACATCGCTGACTTCAAGGTGCCGGACCAGATCGTCTTCGTCGACGACTTCGCCGTGACCGCCGTGGGCAAGGTCAGCCGCCGCGAACTGCGCGCCGCCCTTCGTCAGCGCATTCTGGAAGAGGAGGGCAAGGCGTGAGCGCATCAAAGGGCCTGCCCACCGTCCCGGCCTACGCCCTGCCGACCGAGGCGGAGATTCCCGCCTCGCGCGCCCAGTGGACGTTGCAGCGTGATCGCGCCGCCCTGCTGGTCCACGATATGCAGCGCTATTTCATGCGCCCCTATGCGCCAGGCGCCGAGCCGCTGCCCGGCCTGATCGCCAACATCGCCTGCCAGATCGCGGCGGCGCGGGCGGCGGGCGTGCCCGTCTTCTACACCGCCCAGCATGGCGATCAGGATCGCCGAGACCGGGGGCTTCAAGCAGATTTGTGGGGACCGGGCATGAGCCGCGCGCCCGAGCATGAAGACATCCTGCCTGAACTGGCCCCGGCGCCGGGCGACTTCCCCCTGGTCAAGCACCGCTACAGCGCCTTCCAGCGCAGCAACCTCGAAACGCTGATGCGCGTGCGGGGGCGGGACCAACTGATCGTCTGCGGCGTCTACGCCCACATCGGTTGTCAGCTGACGGCGGCCGAGGCGTTTCAGCGCGATATCGAACCCTTCTTCGTCGCCGATGCGCTTGGCGACTTCTCGCGCGACAAGCATATGGGCGCGGTGGCCTGGGCCGCCGACACCTGCGCCGTGGCCCTTTCGACGGCGCGCGTTCTGGAACGACTGACATGACCAAGCTGACCCCGCAGGACTTGACGCTGGAGCGCATGCGCGCCGATGTCGCCGCCGTGCTGCACGAAACGCCGGACTCCATTCTGGACGACGACAATCTGATGGACCTGGGCGTCGATTCCTTGCGCGCCCTCAACCTGTCGCTGGCGTGGAGCGAGGCCGTGCCGCTGGAGTTCAGCGAACTGGCCGAACACACCACGCTCGCAGGCTGGTGGAGCGTGGTTCAGGCGCGCCTGCGCGCCGCCGGTCACGACGCCTGACCTGACATCATGGACGACGGACGCATGGCGGCGGCGCTGGAACACCCGCTGACGGAAGCCCAATCCGGCCTGTGGTTCGCCCAGAGGCTGGACCCGGCCAATCCGATCTTCAACACGGCCCACTATCTCGACATCCGGGGCGATCTGGACGTCGAGGCCTTCCGCGCCGCCGTCGATCGGACCGCCGCCGAGGCCGAGGCCCTGTCGCTGCGTTTCGTCGAGAAGAACGGCGAGGTGTTCCAGGCCCTCGACCCGACGCATCGTCCCCTGTTGCAGATCGTCGACGTGTCCGCCGCCGCCGATCCGGTCGCCGAGGCCATGGCCGCCATGCGCCGCGATCACGAGACGCCGCTGGACCCGACGCGCGACCCGCTGGCCGCCAACATCCTGTTCCGAATGGGACCGCAACGCTTCCTGTGGAGCCTGCGCGTCCACCATCTGGCTGTCGACGGCTTCGGCATGGCCCTGCTGACCAACCGCACAGCCGAGCTCTACAACGCCGCGCGCGGCGGCCCGGCGCCCGGCCCGGTCTTCAACCCCATCGCCAAGGTGTGGGATGAAGACGCCGCCTATCGCGCTTCGGACAAGCGCACGGCCGACGCCGCCTGGTGGCGCGAGATCATGGACGACGCGCCCGAGGTCGCCTCCCTGGCGCCCGGCAAGGCCACCACCGCCCACCGATTCCACCGCATCGAACGCGCCCTGCCGCCCGAGGTCACGGCCCGCCTGCGCGCCCGCGCCGACGCCGGGCGCCTGTCCTGGCCCGACGTGTTGACCGCCATCGGCGCCGCCTATGTCCGCCGTTTCTCGGGGGCGGAAGAGGCCGTGATCGGCGTGCCGTGGATGGGCCGCATGGGCAGCGCCTCGGCGCGCACGCCCGTCATGATCATGAACGTGCCGCCGCTACGCCTGACGCTGGACGAGGACGCGCCGCTGGACGCGCAGCTGATCCTCGCCTCCAAGGCCCTGATCAAGACCCGCCGCCACGGCCGCTACCGCAGCGAGCAGCTGCGGCGCGATCTGGGCCTGATCGGCGGGGCGCGGCGTCTCTATGGGCCGCTGGTCAACGTCCTGCCGTTCGACCTGCCGCCGCGCTTCGACGGGCTGGACACGACGCTGAAGGTGCTGGGCACCGGCCCGGTCGACGACATCAGCTTCACCTTCCGCGGCGACGCCGCCCCGGCCCTGACGCTGGAGGTCGACGCCAACCCCGACCTCTACACGCTGGAGGAGGCCGCCGCCCACGCAGAGCGTCTGGCCGCCTTCCTGACCAACGCGCTCGATGCGGAGACCCTGGGCGAAGTCCCCATCGCCACGCCGGAAGAAGCCGCGCGCGAACTCGAAGCCTTCAACGCCACCGCCCATCCGGTGCCCGACATGACGCTGACCGCCCTGCTGGAGGCGGCGATGAAGGCGACGCTGCACGCCCCGGCGCTGACTTTCGGCGAGCAGACCCTGACCTACGCCGAACTGGACCGCCGCACGGCGGCGCTGGCCTCGGCGCTGGCGGCGCGCGGCGTGGGGCGCGAGAGCCTCGTCGCCGTGGCCCTGCCGCGTTCGCTGGAGCTGGTCATCGCCTTGGTCGCGATCTTACGCGCGGGCGGGGCCTATCTGCCGCTGGATCTGGAGCATCCGGCCGAGCGCATCGCCGCCATCGTCCGCGCCGCCGGGCCGAGCGTCGTACTGGCCCATGAAGACATCGGCGGCGCGTTCGGCGAGGCCCTGCTGGCGCCCGCTGACTGGCCGCTGGACGGGACTGCGCCTGCCGTCGCGCAAGGGGGCGAGGACGCCGCCTATGTCATCTACACCTCGGGGTCGACCGGCGATCCCAAGGGGGTGCTGGTCGAGCATCGGGCCATCGTCAACCGCCTGCTGTGGATGCAGGCCGAGTACGGCATCGGCGCCCAGACCCGCATCCTGCAAAAGACGCCCGCCACCTTCGACGTCTCGGTGTGGGAGTTCTTCCTGGCGCTGATTTCGGGCGGAGAACTGGTCGTGGCCCCGCCCGGCGCGCACCGCGATCCGGCGGCCATCGCCGGGCTGATCCGCCGCCATGCGATCACCGACCTGCACTTCGTCCCCTCCATGCTGTCGGCCTTTCTGGCTGATCCGGCGGCGAAGGGCATCGCGGTCGCCCACGTCTTCTGCAGCGGCGAGGAACTGCCCGCCGAGCTGCGCGACCGTTTCCATCAGACGGTGAGCGCCGAACTGCACAACCTCTACGGCCCGACCGAGGCGGCGGTGGACGTCAGCTATTGGGCCGCCGGGCCGGACGATACGTCCCGCCCCATGCCGATCGGCTGGCCGGTGTGGAACACGCGGCTGGTCATTCTGGACGAGCGCCTGCGCCCTGTGGCGCCCGGCATGGGCGGCCATCTGCATCTGGGCGGGGTGCAACTGGCGCGCGGCTATCTGAACCGGCCCGACCTGACCGAGGACCGCTTCATCCCCGATCCGCACCATCCGGGCCAGCGTCTGTATCGCACCGGCGACGTGGCGCGCCGGCGGGCCGACGGAGCCGTGGTCTATCTGGGCCGCAGCGACCATCAGGTGAAGATCCGCGGCCTGCGTATCGAACTGGGCGAGATCGAAGCCGCCGTCATCGCCAGCGGCCTGGCGCGTGAGACGGTGGTGCTGGCCCGAGAAGACCGTCCGGGCGAACGCCGTCTGGTCGCCTATCTGGTCCCGGCCGAGGGTTATGACCCCGCCGCTCTGAAGGCCAAGCTGGCCGCGCGCCTGCCCGACTATATGGTGCCCGCCGCCATCGTGGCGCTGGACGCCCTGCCGACGACCTCCAACGGCAAGCTGGACCGCAAGGCGCTGCCCGCCCCGGTGTTCGAGGCCGCAGCAGGCCGGGCGGCCGAGACGCCGACCGAGAAGGTCATCGCCGAACTGTTCGCCGAGACGCTGGGCAGGGCCGAACCGGCGGGCGCCGACGACGACTTCTTCACTCTGGGCGGCGACTCCCTTCTGGCCGTGCATCTGATGATGTTGATCCGCGAGCGGCTGGGGCGCGATCCGGGGCTGGGCGCCCTGTTCGACCGACCGCGCGTGGCTGAACTGGCCGCTCTGATCGACGCGGAGGCGCTGGACTTCGACAACGGCCTTGGCGTGCTGATCCGTCTGGCCGAGGGCGATCCAGCCCTGCCGCCGCTGTTCCTGATCCACCCGGCGGGGGGGCTGTCGTGGGGCTATCGGACGCTGGCGCGCGCCCTGTCGCCGCGCCGCACGGTGTGGGGCGTGCAGTCGCCCGCGCTGGACCCGACCAACGCCCTGCCGGACGGGATCGACGCGCTGGCGTCGGTCTATGTCGATCATATTCTGGCCTTGGGCGCGCCCGGTCCGGTGCATATCGCGGGCTGGTCCGTCGGCGGCATCATCGCCCAGGCGGCGGCGGTCGAGTTGGAGCGGCGCGGGGTCAAGGTCGGGCTGATGGCCATGCTGGACTCCTATCCGGCCGAGTGCTGGCGCGCCGAGCCGGACCCGGATCCGGTCGACGCGATGCGCGCCCTTCTGGCCATCGCCGGATACGACCCGACCCAGTATCCCGAACTACGCAGCCGTTCGGCCATTGTCGCCTTCCTGAAGGCGGGCGACAGCGCGCTGGGCGGCCTGCCCGAGGCGGCGCTGGACGGAGTGATCCGCGTGGTGCTCGATACCAACCGCCTGGTGCGTGAGCACCATCACAAGCCCTTCGGCGGTCGCACCACCCACGTCCGCGCGGCGCTGGATCACAAGGAGCGCGACCTGACGCCGGGCCTGTGGCGGCCCTACGCCGCCGATCTGGACGTGGTCGAGGTTCCCTTCCTGCACCCGCAACTGACCGGCCCGGCGGCGACGGCCCTGATCGCCCCGGCGCTGGACGCCCGCATGACCGCCGCAGAGGATACGACACGATGAGAGACAGCGGACTGTCCGGCCGTCTGGCCCTGGTCACGGGCGCGGGCGGCGGCATCGGCGCCGCCGTGGTGCGCGTGCTGGTCGAGGAGGGCGCGCGCGTGGTCGCGACCGACCTGCCGTCCACCGCCCTGTCGGGTCTGGCTTTCCTGAACGGCGTGCGGGTCGAGCCGCTGGACGTGTCCGACGGCGCGGCGGTCGAAGCCCTGTTCGACCGCATCGAGGCCGAGGACGGCCCCATCGACTTCGTCGCCAGCGTGGCGGGCATCCTGTCCAATGTGACGGTGGACCAGACCTCCGACGCCGAATGGCGCCGCGTCTTCGCCGTCAATACGGATGGGCCTTTCCACTTGGGCCGCGAGGTTTCGCGCCGGATGGGCGAGCGGGGCAAGGGCGCCTTCGTCACCGTCAGCTCCAACGCGGCGGGTGTGCCGCGTCATGCGATGGCGGCCTATGCCGCGTCCAAGGCGGCGGCGACCATGTTCACTCGCTGTCTGGGGCTGGAGCTGGGGCCGAAGGGCGTCCGCTGCAACATTGTCGCCCCCGGCTCGACCCTGACGCCGATGCAGACCGGCATGTGGGCCGATGAGGACGGCGCCGCCCGCGTCATCGCCGGCTCGCCCGAGACGTTCAAAGCGGGCATCCCGCTGCAGAAGCTGGCGACGCCCGAGGACATCGCCGAGGCGGTGGTCTTCCTGCTGTCCGACCGGGCCGCTCACATCACCATGACGGACCTGTACGTCGACGGCGGGGCCACGCTGCGCGCCTGATCCGGCTGTCTGTGTCTGCCTTCAGGACAGCTTCGCCTCGACGATCCGGGCGAAGACCGAGGCCACGTTCGGCAGCAGGTCGTCGTTGAAGTCATAGGCGGTCTGGTGGACCATCGTCCCGCCCTGGCCGACGAAGAAATAGGCCCCCGGCGCGATCTGCAACATATAGGCGAAGTCGTCGGTGAACGGGTACGGCTTCAGGTCGCGGTGCACCTTGTCCGCGCCGAACACGCCGCCCGCCGCCGCCGCCGCCACATCGGCCTGAGCGGCGGCGTTGAAGACAGGGGGCACGCCCGCCGTCTCGCGCACCGTGACGGTGCAGCCGGTCATGACGCCGACGCCCGCACAGATGTCCTGAAGCTTCTGCCACATCGTCTCGATCACGTCGGATGAGGTGGCGCGCAGGGTGCCCGCCAGACTGGCTTCGTGCGGCACGACGTTGTGCGACGACCCGGCCTGAAGCTTGGTCACGGTGATCAGGGCGGGCTCCATCGGATCGACGTGACGGCCGACGATGGACGAGATTTCAGAGGCGACGCGCACGGCGGCCTGAACGGGGTCTTTCGTCTTGTGCGGAGCGGCGCCGTGGCCGCCGACGCCCTGAATGTCGATCTCCCACACCTTATAGCCGTTCATGGTCGGGCCGGTGTGGACCGCCGCTTCGCCCAGCGGCAACAGCGGCATGTTGTGATAGCCATAGACCTCGTCGCACGGGTAGCGGTCGAACAGGCCGTCCTCGATCATGGCGACGGCGCCCAGACCCGTCTCTTCCGCCGGTTGGAAGATCAGCACCACGCGGCCGCGCGCGGGCGGGTTGGCGGCCAGATGGCGCGCCACGCCCAGCAGGGTCGCCGTATGGCCGTCGTGGCCGCAGGCGTGCGAGACGCCGGGCTTGGTCGAGGCGTGGGGAACCTGGCTGTCGTCGTTCATGGGCAGGGCGTCCATGTCGGCGCGTAGGCCGATGGACGGGCCGGGCTCGCGCCCTTCGACGACGGCGACCACGCCTTCGCCGCCGATGCCGCCCTCGGGCTTCAGGCCCAGCCCTTCCAACACGTCGAACACCAGCTTGGCGGTGCGCGATTCCTGACCGGACAGCTCCGGGTGGGCGTGGATGTCCCGGCGCCAGGCGGTCATTTCGGGGGCCAGGGCGGCGAGGGCGGGCAGGGGCGTCATGGGGGCTCACGCATCCGTCGGAAAAGAGGAGGGCGGGAAGCTATCACCACCCCTCTTCAAACGACATAGCCGCATCGCGGGCGGGGGAGGCGCGGGCGTCCGACAACCGTCAACGGTGGGCGCTTGACCTTCCCTTGATGGGAAGGTTTAGAGGTGTCGTCGTCAAGGATTTGCGAGGACGACGCCATGGCCGCCGAAGGCTTGAAAACACTGGATCTGCCCGTGCTGGGCATGACCTGCGCCAGCTGCGTGGGGCGGGTCGAAAAGGCTATCCGCGCCGTACCGGGCGTGACGCAGGCGCAGGTCAATCTGGCCGCCGAGCGGGCGCAGGTGTCGCTGTCGCCTGACGGTTCCGCCGCCGCCGTCGCCGCCGCCATCAAGAGCGCGGGCTATGAGCCGATGGAGGAGGAGGTCGTCTATCCCGTGCGGGAGATGACCTGCGCCTCCTGCGTCGGACGCGTCGAAAAGGCCCTGGCAGGCGTGCCGGGCGTGTTGTCGGCCAGCGTCAATCTGGCGACCGAGCGGGCGACGGTGCGCTTCCTGTCGGGAGCGACGACCTTCCAGGAACTGGCCGCCGCCGTCGAACAGGCCGGTTATGTTTTGGAGGCGCCCGAGGACGCCGGGCCGGACGCCAGCGACCGCGAACAGGCCGCCCGCGAATCCGAGATCAGGAAGCTGGGCCGCGCGGTGCTGATCGCGGGCGCGGCGACCCTGCCGCTGTTCGTGCTGGAGATGGGCTCGCACTTCGTGCCGGGGATGCACCACTGGATCGGCGAGGCCATCGGCGCCTTCAACTGGAAAGTCATCAGCTTCGTGCTGGCGACCTTCGTGCTGTTCGTGCCGGGGATCATCTTCTACCGCAAGGGCGTGCCCGCCCTGCTGCGCTGGGCGCCGGACATGAACTCCCTCGTCGTGCTGGGCGCGACGGCGGCGTGGGCCTTCTCGACGGTGGCGACCTTTGCGCCGCAATGGCTGCCGGAGGGCACGGCCAACATCTATTTCGAGGCGGCGGCGGTGATCGTCACCCTGATCCTGGTCGGGCGCTGGATCGAGGCGCGGGCCAAGGGGCGCACGGGGCAAGCGATCCGTCGTCTGATGTCGCTGCAAGCCAAGACCGCGCGCGTGGTGCGCGACGGCGTCGAACAGGACGTGGCCGTCGATGCGGTTCAGGTCGGCGACGTGGTCGTGGTGCGCCCCGGTGAGCGGGTTCCGGTCGATGGCGTGGTCATGGACGGCGCCTCCTTCGTCGATGAATCCATGCTGACGGGCGAGCCGATCCCGGTCGAGAAGACCGCCGGGGCCGATGTCACGGGCGGCACGCTGAACACCACGGGCGCCTTCCGCTTCGAGGCGCGTCAGGTCGGCGCTCAGACCGTGCTGGCCCAGATCGTCAAGATGGTCGAGGCCGCGCAAGGGGCCAAGCTGCCGATCCAGGCGCTGGTGGACAAGGTGACAGGCTGGTTCGTACCCGCCGTCATGGCCATCGCCGCCCTGACCTTCGTGGTGTGGTTCCTGTTCGGGCCCGATCCGGCGATGGGGATGGCGCTGGTGGCGACCGTGTCCGTGCTGATCATCGCCTGCCCGTGCGCCATGGGTCTGGCGACGCCGACCTCCATCATGGTGGGCGTGGGGCGTGCGGCCGAGCTGGGCGTGCTGTTCCGCAAGGGCGAGGCGCTTCAGGCGCTGCAGGGCGTGGACGTCGTCGCCTTCGACAAGACCGGCACCCTGACCGAGGGCAGGCCGACGCTGACCGATCTGGTCACGGCCGAGGGTTTTGATGAGACGACGGTGCTAGCCAAGGTCGCGGCGCTGGAGATCCGCTCCGAGCATCCGGTGGCCCGCGCCCTGGTCGCGGCGGCCGAGGCGCGCGGCGTGACGGTGGCCCGGCCGCTGGACTTCGCCTCCATCCCCGGCAAGGGGGTGACGGGTCTGGTCGACGGGGCGCGCGTCGCCGTCGGCGCCGACCGCTACATGGCCGAGCTGGGCTGCGACGTGGCCGTGTTCGCCGAGGCGGCGGCCCGTCTGGGCGACGAGGGCAAGACGCCGCTCTACGCCGCTGTGGACGGGCGACTGGCCGCCATCATCGCCGTGGCCGATCCGGTCAAGGCGACGACGGCCGAGGCTATCGCCGCCCTGCACGACCTCGGGCTGAAGGTGGCGGTCATCAGCGGCGACAACCGCCGCACCGCCGCCGCCGTCGCGCGTCGTCTGGGCATCGACGAAGTCCACGCCGAGGTCATGCCGGACGGCAAGGTGGCCGTGATCGAGGCGCTTAAAAAGGGCGGGCGCAGGGTCGCCTTCGTCGGCGACGGGGTGAACGACGCCCCGGCCCTGGCGGCGGCGGACGTGGGTCTGGCGGTCGGCGGCGGCTCGGACGTGGCGATCGAGAGCGCGGACGTGGTCCTGACCGGCGGCGACCTGCGCGGCGCGGTCAGCGCCATCGGTCTGTCGCGGGCGACGATGAACAACATCCGTCAGAACCTGGCCTGGGCCTTCGGCTACAACGTCCTGCTGATCCCGGTGGCGGCGGGGGTGCTCTATCCGGTCTTCGGCCTGATGCTGTCGCCCATGCTGGCGGCGGGGGCTATGGCCCTGTCCAGCGTCAGCGTGGTGCTGAACGCCCTGCGCCTGAAGACCTTCAAACCCCATATCAACACCGGCAGCATGAAGGGAGCCGCGTGATGAACATCGGCAAGGCGGCCCAGGCGACCGGCGTCTCGGCCAAGATGATCCGCTATTATGAGGCGCAGGGCCTGATCCGCCCGGCGGACCGCACCGAGGGCAATTATCGCGATTTCAGCGACCGCGACGTGAACGACCTGCGCTTCATCCGTCGGGCGCGCGGGCTGGGTTTTTCGATCGAGGAGATCAGCCGCCTTCTGTCCCTGTGGCGCGACGACGCCCGCCCCAGCCGCGAGGTCAAGGCGATGGCCGAAAAGCACCTGGCCGACCTGGACGCCCGCATCCGTGAAATGCGCGAGATGGCCGACACCCTGCGCCATCTGGCCCATTGCTGCGCAGGCGACGAGCGGCCCGACTGCCCCATTCTGTCCGATCTGGCGGGCGATCGGCCGCAGGGCGTTCACGCCGGAAACGCTTGACCCTGCCACGGCGGCAAGGGGTCGGATGAACTGTCGCGTATCAAGAAAGGGAGCATCATCATGATCTCGCTGAACATTCCGAAAATCCGCTGCGGCGGCTGCGTCGCCTCCGTGGAAAAGGCCGTCCTGTCCGTCGATCCGGCGGCCGCGCTTACAGCCGACGTCCCGGCGCGCCGGGTCGAGGTCGAGACGACGGCGCCCCGGCAAGCCCTCGCCGACGCCCTGGCGGCGGCCGGCTATCCCGTGCAGGAGCACTGAAGATGAAGATGTCTGTAAAGCTGGCGGCGATAGCCCTCGGAGCCGCGGTCGTCGGCGGCGGCTTTGTCCTGGCCGAGGGGGCGGTCAGGCCCGCCGAGGCGGCCGAGATGACCGTCTACAAGAGCGACGCCTGCGGCTGCTGCGGCGGCTGGGTCGAGCATATGCGGCGCTCGGGCTACCGGGTGCGCGTGGTCCCCACGGATGACCTCGCCCCCATCAAGCAGCAGTTGAACGTGCCGCAGTCGCTGTGGAGCTGTCATACGGCCGTGATCGACGGCAAGATCGTCGAGGGCCACGTCCCGGCGACGGCCGTGAGGGCCTTCCTGAAGACCCCCGGCGAGGCGCGCGGCGTCGGCGTGGGCGGCATGCCCACCGGCTCGCCGGGCATGGAGGCGCCCGGTCATGCGCCCGAACCTTATGACGTCATGAGCTTCGGCGCGGGCGCGCCGACGCGCTTCATGACCTTCGTGGGGGCTGATCCGGCCTGATGCCGATCTCGAGATGAAAAACGATGACGGCGGCGCCCCTTGCGGGACGCCGCCGTTTCTCGTTCCGGCCGGGGCAGGAGGCCGGAACGAAAGCCGTCAGCCGTTAGGCCAGAACCATGATGGCGACGCGGCGGTTTTGCGCGCGGCCTTCACGGGTGTTGTTCGGCGCCACCGGCTTGGTGGAGCCGTAGGAAATGGTCGCCATGCGGTTCAGGGCGATGCCCTGGTCGCTCAGGAAGCGACGAACGGCCTCGGCGCGTTCCTGGCCCAGACGCTCGTTGATCTGGTCGTTGCCCGTCGAGTCGGTGTGACCCTGGATCTCCAGATAGACGTTGGCGTTTTCGGCGCGCAGGCGCTGGACCAGTTCGGCCAGGCGCTGCTCGGCTTCGGGGGACAGCTCGGTGTGGTTGACCGGGAACTTCACGGAATCGTCCGACAGAACGACTTCGTACAAGAACTTGCCTTGGGCCAGTTTATGCGCGGCGTTGGCGCGGGCCAGGGCTTCGCCCGCCGTGCCTTCGACCTGGGTCAGGTGGGCGTCGACGCCGTCGACACGTTCGTTCACGACTTGGACGTTGTCGCGGACGAACCGGTGGCTGGCGCAGCCGCTGACGGCGATGCCGAGAACGGCGACAGCGCCGACGAGAGCGGTCCTAGATGCCAATTTGATCAAATCAAGTCTCCTTCGTGCCCGGCCCAACTCCGGGGGATGTTACGCGCCGCACCGGTGTCGGTTGCAAAACGGCGGAGCAAAGACGCGCGAAGAAGTGAAAAGGTTCAGCTTGACTGTAAAAAAATTTCAATAATCGGCGTTCTTGCTGTTCTGGGGAATACAGCTCTGGCTTGAAGGCGCCATCTTCCTGACGCTCTCTGGTGGTGGACTCTGACTGTAAAAGGGCGAGGAGCGTCTATTGAAAGCCTGGGTGTTTCCGTCTCCCCGTAACTGCAAGGCCAGGAGGGCCTGGGGGTGAAGACCGGGCTTCGCCGTAATCGAAACAAGGCCGGACGAAACAAGGCCGGGCCGGTCCTCGCCAGTCTGGTCGCGCATGGCCTGGTGCTGGCGATCATCTGGGCCGCGCCGGTCGAACGTCCGCCGCAAGCGCCTGTTCCGCCTGTGGTGGAGGTGATGCTGGTCGACCCTCCGCCGCCTCCGCCGCCTTCAGAGCCCGCGCCGGGGGACGCGCCGGCGGGCGGCTCCGAGCCTGCGCCCGCGCCGAAGCCGGAACCCGCTCCCGCGCCTCCGGCTCCGGTCCCTCCCGCCGTTCCCGCCAAGACGCCCGAGAAGGCCCGCGCGGCTCCGACGGCGCCGACCCCCCGGCCCAGTCGCCCGACGCCGCCTCAGACGCAGGTGGAGCCTTTGCCGATCTCGGCGCCCGAGCCGAGCGTCTCCTTCGTCCTGCTGGGCGACGGCGCCCTGAGCGGCGCTCTGACCGCCGGCCAGGGCGCGGGCGGCGGCGGAGGGGCGGGAGCCGGCGTGGGCGGCGGCAGCGGCGGCGGCTCGGGCTCGGGAATAGGCGGCGGTTCGGGCCAGGGCTGCGACATGGTCAAGCGCATCCAGGACGCCCTGCGCAACGACGCCCGCATCAACGCCGCCATCGGTCAGGCTTATCGCACCTCCGGCGCCTCGGGCCGCGCCATCCTGATGTGGAACGGCGACTGGCTGCAAAGCCCCGGCGAGGAGGGCAAGGGTCTGGCCGGCGTGCGTCAGGCTATCGCCGTGACGGTCGGCTTCTCGTCCCGCGCCTGCAAGGCCGAGACGGTCAACGGCTATGTGTTGCTGACGCTCAGCGACCAGCCGGGCGCGCCGCGCGTGGCTCTGGGCGGCGGTCGCTGGCGCTGGTCCGACCTGCTGTCGCTCTAGCCGAGAGCGCCCAGGCCCAGCGGGCCGTAGAGCCAGGTCATCCACGCCCCGACGGCCAGGAAGACGCCGAACGGCAGGCGATCGGCGGACGTCACGGGACGGCGCAGCACAAGCTTGGCCGCCACGACGGCGAAGCCGGCCGCCGAGGCCCACAGCAGCACGCTGGGCAGGCCCGCCCAACCGACCCAGGCGCCGATGGCGCCCAGCAGGAACGGATCTCCGCCGCCCAGGCCGTCCCGACCGCGCACGCGTCTGTAAAGGAAGGCCAGAAGCCACAGGCCGCCGAAGCCGACGGCCGCACCGATCAAGGGCGCCGTCAGCGGCCCGACCAGCGACCATTGCAGCCCGCTCTGGACGTTCGCCGGGTCCAGCGCTACGGCGGCGAACAGGCCGCTGAGAAACAGCGGCAGCGTCAGGGCGTCGGGCAGCCAGAAGTGCTCGGCGTCGATCACGGCGATCAACAGAAGCTGCCAGCCCAGGACCGCCGTCGCCAGGGCGTGCGCCGGGTCCGGAAAGCACAGGGCGGCCCATGCGCCCACTGCGCCGGCCGCCAGTTCGATCAAGGGATAGCGCACAGGGATGACGGCGCCGCAGTCGCTGCATTTGCCGCGTGACAGCGCCCAGCTGACGACGGGAACCATCCGCCAGGGCTTCAGCGGGCGACCGCATCCCCCGCACCGCGACCGCCCGAGCATGACGCCTTCGCCGCGCGGCAGGCGCAGGCTGACAAGACCCAGAAAACTGCCCACGATCAGGCCCAGACCGCCCATCAGAAGCGCCAGCATCATGCGTTCGACATCCCCCGCCTTGAATGAACGTCCTATTGCGCCGCCGGGGCGAGGCGGCGCAATCAAAATGCCTGAGTTCACGTCGAGTGTCGGCCCCGCTACGGTTGTGTCGCGCGGCGGCGACACTCCCTTCGGAACGACGACCCAGGCAAACGAGGGCTGGACGCTAGGCCCGTCACATGGATAGTCACATCCCTGTGAAAAGTCCTGCGCTCATCGACAGCCTGACCCCGCGCGAACGTGAGATTCTGCGCCTGGCCGCCCTGCGCCTGGGCGACAAGGAGATCGCGCAGCAATTGAGCCTCTCGCCCCGAACGGTCCAGAACCACCTGCATCGGGCCTATGAAAAGCTGGGCGTTTCCAATCGTATACAAGCGTCTCGGCTGCTGAGTGATCATTACTCAGGGGAATCAATCACAATGTCGCCGCCTGCGCCGATCACGGCAGATAGGGGCGTCACCGAGGCGGCGATCAAGCCTCTTGAGGATGGGAAGGCGCCGGGGGGCGTGCTCTATCGGCGCTATGCCGCGCTGAACGAGTGGCGTCGCCCCCGCAAGCTGGGCGGCTCCGTACTGTGGTTGATCCTGCTCTGGGCGCTGGCCTGGATCGTGATCGCCCTCGTCGGCGCCGGCCTGATCAATCCCGTCCTGGAGTCGATCGACCGTCTGCGATGACGTCTTTGACGGCGGAGCGACGCATGATTCATCAAGGTTAGAACTGATCGTATGCGCAGCGGGATCGTTACGTCGCGAAACGCACGACGCGAGAGCGTCTGATGCATCCTGTCCAGATCATTCTGCTGGCGGCCAACGCCATCGCCTTTCCGCTTCTGTTGTGGCGCGGACGAGGGGCGGATCGGTTGGCGACGCTGGCCATGATCGCGGCTCCGATGTTGTCCCACTTCGCCTACGACCTGAACTGGAACGGCGTCTACGCGGGCATCTTCATGGTCGATGTCCTCTTCTTCATCAGCCTCTGGCTGTTGGCCGAGCGCGGCGGGCGCTGGTGGATCGTGGCGATCGCCGGCTTCCAGCTGATCGGGACGCTGGGACATCTCGCGCCCTTCCTCGCGCATCAGCGCCTGGCCTGGGCTTACTTCACGCTGATGTGGGCGGTGTGGGCGCTCATCAGCGTGACGGCATTCTTTGGCGTCTGGGAGGTCGAGGCCGACCGGCGCTACGCCCTGGGGGGGCGTCATGGCTCGAAAATGGTCGATGGAGGCGGCGCGGGCGCTGCTGCGGCAATGGAATAAGCGCGCCGTCGAGGCGTCGGTGCAGAGCGGCGGCCTGACCGCCGACCTGAACGCGGTCGAGGCCTGGCTGCTGGATCAGCGGCCCGAGACTCTGGAGGAGGCCGAGCGGTTGCTGGACCTCATCGTCTCGCACGAGGCCGGCGGGGGGCGGGGCCTGGAACAGCTCTGCCGGGTCGGCGGCGCGGTCCGCAACGACGTGGACCCGCACCGCAGCCGGGTGGAGCACAGCTTCGCGCCGCGCGCCTCGGGCCCTCTGGCGGGGCGGGCGTGAAAGTCATCGTCTGATGATCCGTGAGCGGGGTTTCTCCGCCCCGGCTTGACTGTTACATCCGCTGACAGTCCGCGACGAAGCCTTGCGCCGTCGCTCCGCCAAGCGGTTTTTCCTCCCATGATTTCTGCTGTTCGCGCCGCGTCTCTCGCGTCCGCCTCCCTGTCCGTGCTCGCTTTCGCCGCGCCTGTTCTGGCGGATGCGCCCGCTGACGCCGGACCGACCCAGGTGTCCGAGATCGTGGTGACGGCCGAGCGGCGCGAGGCGCCTCTGGCGGCGACGCCGCTGTCGCTGACGGTGGCCGCCCAGCCCCTGCTGGACGACGTCGGCGTGCGCGACATCAAGGATCTGCAGATTCTGGCGCCGGGCCTAATCGTCGCCTCGACCTCGAACCAGACCTTCACCACCGCCCGCATCCGCGGCGTCGGCACGGTGGGCGACAATCCGGGCGTGGAGAGCTCGGTCGGCGTCATGATCGACGGCGTCTATCGCCCGCGCAACGGCGCGGCCCTGGGCGATCTGGGCGAGGTCGAGCGCATTGAAGTGCTCAAAGGCCCGCAGGCGACCCTATTCGGCAAGAACACCTCGGCGGGCGTCATCAACGTCGTCACCGCCGCGCCTTCGTTCGACGCGCGCATGGCGGGCGAGGCGACGTTCGGCGACTATGGGACGCATGGCGGTTCGGTCTCCCTGACCGGCCCGATCGTGGACGAGGTTCTGGCCGGGCGGCTGTATGTCGCCGCGCGCCGTCGCGACGGCCTCTATGACGTGAAGACCGGGGAGGGGCCGCGCACCTCGACCGACGATCAGACCGAGAATTACGACACCGTGCGCGGTCAGTTGCTGTGGCGAGCCACGCCGAACCTGACCGCCCGCCTGACCGCCGACTGGACCGAGCGGGACGAGCGCTGCTGCGTCGGCGTGCAGATCGTCACCGGCGATACGGCGCCCCTGCTGGCGACCTTTGCGCCCGATGGCGGCGTGGCGGCGTCGCCGAAGCCGTGGGATCGCACAGCCTGGTCGAACCGCGACACCAACACCCGCATCCGCGACAAGGGACTGGCCCTGCACCTGAACGCCGACCTGGGCTGGGCGACGCTGGAAAGCACCTCGGCGGTGCGCGACTGGCGCGGCGTCATCAGTCAGGACTGGGACTTCACCTCGGCCGATCTGGCCTATCGCCCCGACGACGGCAACTGGTCGAACCGTTTCCGCACCCTGACGCAGGAGTTCCGCCTGTCGGGCCGGCGCGGAAAGCTGGACTGGTCGGCCGGCGCCTTCTTCGCCGACGAGAAGCTGACCCGGCGCGACAGCCTGTTCTACGGCGCCGATTACGAAGGCTATGTCAGCCGCCTGCTGTCGCGCTCGGCGTCGAACCCGCTGGGCGATCCGACCTATGTGTCCAGCCTCACGGGGCTGCCCGTGGGCGAGAGCTTCGTCGAGGGCGAGGGGCAGCTGGACCGTTACTGGCAGACGGCCCGCAGCGCCGCCCTGTTCGGTCAGGTCTCCTACGCCGTGACCGACCGCCTGACCCTGACCGGGGGCCTGCGTCGCACCCATGAGAAGAAGGAGATGACGGCCGCCTATCAAAACACCGACGGCGGACGGGCCTGCGCGGCGGCGCTGGCTAATGGCGTGACCAACGCCACCTTGTGCCTGCCGTGGTCGAACCCGGCTTTCAACGACCTGACCCAGTCCGAGACGGTCAAGGATGAGGCCTGGACCGGCATGGCCCGCGCCGAGTTCAAGGCGGTCGAGGAGACGCGCCTCTACGCCTCCTGGTCGCGGGGGCGCAAGAACGGCGGCTTCAACCTGGACCGGGGTCAGACCAATCTGGTCCCCGACGCCTCGCGCGCCTTCCCGGCGGAAAGCGCCGACGCCTTCGAGGCGGGGGTGAAGAGCGTGATGCTGGACCGGCGCCTGCTGGTCTCGGCCGCCGCCTTCCGCCAGACCTATGACGACTTCCAGCTGAACACCTTCCTGGGCACGACCTTCCTGGTCCGCTCCATCCCCGAGGTGAGGGCCAAGGGCGTTGAGGCGGACTTCATGTTCCTGCCGTTCGAGGGCCTGTCGCTGCAAGGCGGCCTGACCTACGCCCAGACGGAATACGGCCATGACGCCGTGCCGGGCCTGCCGCTGCTGGCGGGCAAGCGGATGAATTTCGCGCCGCTGTGGAGCGGGTCTCTGGCCGGAACCTATGAGCGGCCGGTGGCGGCGGGGCTGATGGGCCGCGTTACTCTGGCGGCCAAATATTCGTCGGAATACAACACCGGCTCGGACCTGGACCCGGCCAAGAGCCAGCCCGGCTTCTGGCTGGTCGACGGCCGCGTCGCCGTGGCGAGGGACGACGCCTGGAGCGTCGAGCTGTGGGGCCGCAATCTGTTCGATCAGGACTATCGTCAGGTGGCCTTCGGCGCGCCGTTCCAGACGGGCACGCTGGGCGCCTTCCTGGGCGCGCCGCGCACGGTGGGCGTGACCCTGCGCGTCATGCGCTGATGACAGGCGGGGGGCAGGCGAGGGCCGCCTGCTCCCCCTCCACTGATGCAAAATGGCCTCCACCCGACGGCATATTGCGCCTGCGAAAGCCTTCACGGGATGGAAGCCTTGACTTGAAACCCGCCTGTCCCAGATAGGCGGGATCAGAGGACGACCTCTCCCATCTTGGGCATGACGCTGGGACGACCCGGCACGCCATGCAAGGGAGCACGTCATGGCCTGGATATTCCTCCTTCTCGCCGGTCTGTTCGAGATCGTCTGGGCCTTTCTGATGAAGGCGTCCGAGGGCTTCACCAAGCCCTGGCCGACCATCGGCACCATCGGCTTCATGATCGTCAGCTTCGGCCTGCTGTCGATCGCGATGAAGACCCTGCCGCTGGGCACCGCCTATGTGATCTGGACCGGCATCGGCGCCGTCGGGGCCTTCCTGGTCGGCATCGCCGTGCTGGGCGAGCCGGTCACGCCGATGCGCGTCATCGGCGCCGTCCTGATCGTCAGCGGCCTGGTTGTACTGAAGCTCGCTTCCAGTCAATAAACGCGGCGACAGCCTCGGAGCCTCGCCATGGAACTGATCATCGGGCCGCGCCTCTTCTCCACCTGGTCCCTGCGGGCCTGGCTGGTGCTGAGGCGCGCAGGCGCCGTCTTCGCGACGCGCGAGGTCTGGTATCGTTCCGAGGCTGAAAAGGCCGAACTGCGCCGTCTGTCGCCCTCGGGCTTCGTGCCGCTGCTGAAGGTCGAGGGCGAGACGATCTGGGACACCCTGGCGATCGGGGAATGGGCGGCGGAGCGCTATCCCGCGGCGAAGCTCTGGCCGGTCGATCCCACGGCGCGCGCCCTGGCTCGCTCGGCCACGGCCGAGATGCATTCCGGCTTTGCCGCCCTGCGCGACCTGTGCGGCATGAGCCCAGGCCATCCGATCGCGGGCGAAGCGCGCAGCACGGCGCCGTCCGATCCGGGGCTGGACCGAGAGCTGGCGCGGCTGGTCGAACTGTGGACGCAGATGCGCGGCCGCTTCGGCGCAGGCGGGCCGTGGCTGTTCGGCGACTGGTCGATCGCCGACGCCTTCTTCACCCCCGTGGCGGCGCGGGTGCGCCACTATCAGATCGACCTGTCGGCCCATGGCGACGACGGGACGGCCGCCGCCTATGTCGCCGCGCTTCTGGCCCAGCCGCACTTCCGCGAGTGGGAGGCGGCGGCCCTGTCATCTAACGTTGATTAACCGATCCTGAGAACGCGGGTTTAAGAGAGCGGACTTACAGTCCAGCTTGTTCTCGGAGGGGCGGAGCCATGCGTACGATCAGCAGAAACACCGATTGGGCGCGCACGGCGCGCACCTATGGTCTGGCGGCTATCGTCCTGGCCCTGGTCTGGGCCTCGCTGGCGTCCCTGATGATCTGAGGCCGCGCCTCAGATCATTGTTCTAGCGCGAGCCGCCGCCCAGCACGGCCTCGGCCACCTGCAGGGGCGCCGGGGCCGGCGGGACATAGTCCAGGCGGATCGGCACGGCGCGCGCGCCCGAGGCCACGGCGTCCAGCGTCTTCACCGGCCCGCCCATCATGCGCTGATAGATCCAGTAGGCCGCGACGACCTTCTCGACGTATTCGCGCGCCTGGGGCACGTCGATGGTCTCGATCAGCAGCAGCGGATCGGCGTCGGCGCCCAGTTTGCGGATCGCCGCCAGCATCGGCCCCGGCCCGGCGTTGTAGGAGGCCACCGCCTTCAGCAGATCGCCCTGGAAGGACTCGATCTGGAACAGGCGGTTCACATAGTCCTGGCCCAGCTTCATGTTCACCGCCGGGTCCAGCAGACGCTGGGGCGAGCGGACATAGCCCTGGTCGCCGGTCATGTGCGCGGCCGTGGTCGGCATCACCTGCATCAGTCCATAGGCGCCGGCGCCGGAACGGGCGTTGGCGTTGAAGTCCGTCTCCTTGCGCGCGATGGCGTAGACGAGCGCCTTCTCGATGGTGAAGCCGCCCATCGGCTGCAGGTCCGGCATCGGATAGCGCAGGGCGTCGATGCGGGCGGCCTCGGACTGGGCGGCGCGGCCGGGCGAAACCAGGCGATAGAGGCCGGCCCACATCTGGCGCGCGGCGCTGTCGCCGCTGGCGGCGCGCAGGCCGTTGCGGGCCGCCAGTTCGGCGTCGTTGCGACGGCCGACTTCGTACAGGGCCACGGTGCGGCGGGCGTCCTCGTCCGACTGGATGAAGGCGTTGAGGGCGCGCGTGTCGACGCCGAGAGGCTCGGGCGTCAGGGAGGCGCGCTGCAGCGTCGCCTCATAAGGGCGCGGCCCCTGGTTCTCGATCACCGGCTCTTCGCCCAGCTGGCGCAGGGCGATCTGGCCGTAGAAGGTGGCCGGCCAGCGCGCGGCCTGACGCAGATACTCGGCCACGCGGTCCTGGCGTCCCGACTGGCCCGCCGCCCGCGCCGCCCAGAAGGCGCCGCCCGAACGGACCCACGGATCCTCGGTCGGGTCCTGGGCGACGTGCTCGAAAGCGCGGAAGGCGTCGGAGTGCTGCTCCATCCGCCAGGCGGCCAGACCCGCCGTCCACCAGTCGCCGATCTGCTGGCCCATGGCGTAGGCGCCGGGCAGGTCGTCGTTGTTCAGGGCCACGCGCGCCGCCTTGGCCGGGTCGTTGACGCCGCCGTCGCCAGAGCCTGAGCTGGTCAGGCTGGCCCAGGTGCGGGTCAGAAGGCCGCCGGGACGCTTCGGCTCGGCCGCGCCGTCGGGCAGGCGGCGCATGGCCAGCGTATAGACCCGATCGGCCATCGGCAGGTCGGAATAGGTCTCGAGCCAGGCCGTCAGCTCTTCATAGGTGGCGACATGGCTGGGGTGGAACAGGCGCTCGAACTCGACCTGGCCCAGCAGGACGCGGTCCTTGGCCTGACGCGCAGAGGCGCGGGCCAGCTCCAGGTCGCCGCGCCGCAGGGCGTCGAAGGCGGTGGTGTAGCTGAGGCGGTCCTCGCTGCTCAGCGCCGTAGGCGACGGCGAGGCGTCCGCGCTCGTCTCGGCGCTAGCCTCGGCGTAGGGGCGGGAGGTGTCGACGTCCTCGGCATGGGCGACGGTCGCAGCCGTGGCGCAAAGGGCGAAGGCGAACAGGGACGCATGACGCGTCCGGCGGAAAGAGTACATGACGCGGCGGCCCCCTTCGTCGGCGTCGGCCCCGTCTCGATTCGGGATTCTACGACGCTCTGCGGACTGGTCTCCAAGGACGCAGGATGCCTGAATCAGGCGCCCGGCTCAACCACTTCGCCGCGCAGGCGAGCGGACAAATCCAGAATGTCCTTCCAAACCAGCCCCTTGGCCTGGGGCTGACGCAGCAGGAAGGCGGGGTGGAGGGTGGCCATGACGGGCGCGGCGATTCCGCCTTCGGCTGATCGCCATTCGCGCCATTGGCCGCGGGTGCGCATGATGCCGTCGTCGGTCTTGAGCACCGCCTTGGCCGCCGCCGCCCCGACCAGCAGCACCGCCTTCGGCTTCAGCAGGGCCAGGGTCCGCTCGACGAAGGGGGCGCAGGCGGCCTGTTCCTGGGGCGTCGGGGTGCGGTTGCCCGGCGGGCGCCAGAAGACGGTGTTGGTGATGAAGGCCTCGTCCAGCAGGTCCGCCGCCGTCAGGATGCGGTCCAGAAGCTGACCCGCCTTGCCGACGAAGGGTTGGCCGCGCGCGTCCTCCTCGGCGCCGGGGCCTTCGCCGACGATCATCAGCGACCCTTGCGGATTGCCGCGCGCGAACACGGCCTGACGCGCGCCCATTCCGCGCAGGGGGCAGCCCTCGAAGGCGGCGATCGCCTCGGCCAATTCGTCCAGGCTGGTCGCCGCGGCGGCCAGCCGCCGCGCCTCGGCCGCCGCCTCGCCGACAGACGGCGCGCCGCCGGGGGCGCGCAGGGGCGTGATCGTGGCCGGACCCTTGGCCGCGACGGGGGCCACGAAGACGGTGCGGTCGATCGGCGCATCCTCGTAACAGGCGTCCACGCCCGCATCGCGCCAGAAGGCGAGCAGGGCTTCGGTTGCGGCCATGTCCAAGGGTTGGGCGTTCATCTATCAAGGCAATAAGCCTTGACCGCCGTCGCGTCACCTCACGATAAGGCGGATAACCACGACGACAACAAGGATTCAGGGGACATGGCTGAGGAAATGATCGAAGGCGGCGCCAGGAATGCATGGCAGGAAGCCGTCATCGATAATCTGCCGCCGCTGGAGGCCCTGGCGGGCGTCGAGCGCGAGGTCATGGAATATGACGTCGTCATCGTCGGCGGCGGCCCCGCCGGCTTGTCCGCCGCCATCCGCCTGAAACAGCGGGCCGAAAAGGACGGGAAGGACATCTCCGTCGCCGTGCTGGAGAAATCGGCCGAGATCGGCGGCCACGTCCTGTCGGGCGCGGTGATCGACCCCAGGGCGCTGAACGAGCTCTTCCCCGACTGGAAGGAACGCGGCGCCCCGCTGGAGACGCCGGTGACCAAGGACAAGTTCCTGGTGCTGGGCCCGCAGGGGCAGGCGTCGCTGCCGATGTTCGCCATGCCGCCCTTCATGCACAACGACGGCTGCTACATCGCCTCTCTGGGCAATGTCGCGCGTTGGCTGGCCGAACAGGCGGAAGGCCTGGGCGTCGAAGTCTATCCCGGCATGGCCGCCAGCCATGTGGTCTGGGAGGAAGAGACGGGCCGGGTGAAGGGCGTCGTCGCCGGCGTCTTCGGCATCGACCGCGAGGGCAAGCCGACCGGCGAGTTCCAGCCCGGCCTCGAACTGCACGGCAAATACGTCTTCATCGCCGAGGGCGTGCGCGGCTCGCTGGCCAAGACCATCATGGCCCGCCACAACCTGTGCGACGCCGCCGATCCCCAGAAGTTCGGCATCGGCCTGAAGGAGCTGTGGCAGATCCCGGCCGAGAAGCACCAGCCCGGCCTGGTCCAGCACACCACCGGCTGGCCGCTGGACGACAAGACGGGCGGCGGCTCGTTCCTGTACCACTTCGGCGATCGCTATGTGTCCGTCGGCTTCGTCGTCCACCTGAACTACAAGAACCCCTTCCTGTCGCCGTTCGACGAGTTCCAGCAGTTCAAGCACCACCCGGCCATCGCCGAGCATCTGGAAGGCGGCACGCGCGTCTCCTACGGCGCCCGCGCCATCACCGAGGGCGGCTTCCAGTCGGTGCCCAAGCTGGCCTTCCCCGGCGGCGCCCTGATCGGCTGTTCGGCGGGCTTTGTGAACGTGCCGCGCATCAAGGGCAGCCACAACGCCATGAAGACCGGAATGCTGGCCGCCGACGCCGCCTATGACGCCGTCATGGAAGGCCGCGAGGGCGATGTGTTGAGCGCCTATCAGGCGGCATACCTGCGCTCGTGGGTCTATAAGGAGCTGAAGGTCGTCCGCAACGCCAAGCCGCTGCTGTCCAAGCTGGGCACCATGATGGGCGGGGCGGTCGGCATGTTCGACCTGTGGGTCAACCACCTGACGGGCGGCTTCTCCTTCTTCGGCACCATGCGCCACGGCAAGACCGATGCGGCCTCGACCGAGCCCGCTTCGCAGCACAAGCCGATCGTCTATCCCAAGCCGGACGGGAAGCTGTCGTTCGACAAGCTGTCGAGCGTCTTCATCTCCAACACCAACCACGCCGAAGACCAGCCCGCGCACCTGAAGCTGCTGGACCCGTCCGTGCCGATCGCGGTGAACCTGCCGAAGTATGGCGAGCCGGCGCGGCTGTACTGCCCGGCCGGGGTGTATGAAGTCGTCTATGCGGACGAGACGAACCGCGCCGATCCGCGCTTCGTCATCAACGCCCAGAACTGCGTCCACTGCAAAACCTGCGACATCAAGGACCCGTCGCAGAACATCGTCTGGACCACCCCCGAAGGCGGCGGCGGCCCGAACTATCCGAACATGTAAGCCGCCGCGCGGCTTCTCTCTCCCCTTCATGGGGAGGGTGGCTGAGGCCGTCAGGCCGAAGCCGGGTGTGGGCGGCTAGCAAATCAAGCACGGCGTCCAGGATCACCTGGCCGTCCCCACCCGGTCGTCGCTGCGCTCCGACCACCCTCCCCATGAAGGGGAGGGAGAAACGTCGCGCTGCTTTTCCTTCGCTTCATCTTGCGGGCGAAAGGGAAAGCGTGAAGGGTCCGGCCATGCGTTTCGTCTCTTCTCGCCCTGTCCTGTTCCTGGCGGTCTCCGCCCTTGCGCTGTCTCTGGCCGCGCCGTCGCTGGCGCAGGAGGCGCCTGAGCCCGCGCCGGAAACGCCGGCCGAAGCGACGGCGGATGCGCAGGACGTCGAACCGAACGGCGACCCCGTTCCGCACATCATCATCGCCGACGAGCCGGAAACGCCCGAAGAGCCGAAGGTCGCGCCCATTCCCGCCGTGTGGGCGCCGATCCCGCTCGACGCCCAGAAGAACAGCGCCTACGGCCTCTATCTGGCGGCGCGCAACGCCCTGACCAGCGGCGAGAGCGCGGTCGGGGCGGCCTATCTGGCCCGCGTCTACGCCCTGACGCCGGAACAGCCGCGCGTGCGCGAACAGGCCTTCACCGCCGCCCTCCTGGCCGGAGACCTGGACGAGGCGGGCCGCATCGCCCCGACCGATCCCGAGGTCTCGCCGGTCATCGTCCAGGCCGGGCGCCTGGTTCAGGCGGTGCAGGCCTACGCCGGGGGCGACGCCCGGCGCGCCGACGATCTGCTGAAGGCCGCCCCCGTGGGCGAACCGCACGACCGCGCGGGCTTCTACGTCCAGGGGTGGATCGCGGCGGCGGCCAAGGACTGGGACCGCGCCTTGGCCATGCCGCCGACCGGTTTCGATCCGGTCAGCGCCCTGGTGGCGCGCAGCAACCGCGCCCGCCTGCTGGAGCAGCGCCGCCGCTATGACGAGGCCGACGCCGAGTGGCGCGACCTGACCAGCCACGCCATCGCCGGCGCCCTGTTCCGCCAGCCCTATGGCGAGTTCCTGGAGCGGCGCGGCCGCCGCGACGAGGCTCTGGCCCAGTATGACGCCGCCGTCACCGCCGGAACGGCTGACCGTCGCGTGATTCAGGGACGCGAGCGGGTGTTGGCCAAGGGACGTCCGCCCGCCCTGCCGAGCTTCCGCGAGGGCGCGGCCCAGGCGCTGCGCACGGCTGCGGATCAGATGATCGCCCAGCGCGCCCATGAGTTCGGCGTCGTCTACCTGCGTTTGGCCCAGAATCTGGACCCGAGCGACAACACCCAGCTTCTGGTCGGCCAGACCCTGATTCAGGGGGGGATCGAACCGGCGGGCCGCGCCGCCCTGGCCCAGGTCAGCGAGGCCTCGCCCGCCCTCTACGCCGCCGCCCGCATCCAGACGGCCATCAGCCTGGGCAAGGCGGGTCGCGACGATGAGGCCCTGGCCGAACTGCGCCGCGCCGCCGCCGTCCGCCCGGACGAGGCGGGCGTGGCCTATATGCTGGCCGGGCAGCTGATGCAGATGAACCGCTATGAAGAGGCGCTGGACCTGCTGAACGGTCCGCTGCTGAATACGGCGGATCAGGGCTATGAGGTCCATTTCCTGCGCGGCGCCGCCTATGAATCCCTTGATCGGGACACCGAGGCCGAGGCCGAGCTGTGGGCCGCCCTGCAGATGCAGCCCGACAATCCGACCCTGCTGAACTACCTCGGCTATCTGTGGGTCGACACGGGCGCGCGGGTGCAGGAAGGCGCCGCCATGATCGCCCGCGCCCACGCCGCCGAGCCCAAGGACGGCAACATCCAGGACTCCCTCGGCTGGGCCCAGTTCCGTCAGGGACAGTATGAGGCGGCGGTGGTCAATCTGGAGGGCGCCGTCGACAAGGAGCCCGCCAACGCCGAGATCAACGACCACCTGGGCGACGCCTATTGGGCCGTCGGGCGTCAACGCGAGGCGGGCTTCCAGTGGAACCGCGTCCTGACCCTGGACGTCGACGACAAGCGCAAGGCCGAGGTCGAAGGCAAGCTGCGCGACCGCCTGGGCCAGGACCCGACCGGGGACAAGGGGCTGGGGTCCGCAGGCGGCGCGACCGACTGACGCCGCCATGTCTGTTTCCGATGCGCTGAGCGGCCTGGCGCCGGCCAAGATCAATCTGCTGCTGCATGTCGGGCCGGTGCAGGCCGACGGCTATCACCCTCTGGTCAGCCTGGCCGTCTTCGCCGACGTCGGCGACCGGGTGACGGTGCGCCGCGCCGAGGCCCTGTCCCTGACGGTCGAGGGGCCGTTCGCGGCGGGTCTGGACGGGCAGGGGGACAATCTGATCCTCAAGGCCCTGCGCGCCCTGGGCGAGGCGGCGGGGATCGGCGAACCGCCCGTGGCCGTGACCCTGGACAAGCGTCTGCCCATCGCGGCGGGCCTTGGCGGCGGCTCGGCGGACGCGGGGGCGGCGCTGCGGCTGACCGCGCGCCTGCTGAATCTCGACATGCCTGCGGCGGAACTGGAGCGCCTCGCCCTGGCCGCCGGAGCGGACGGCCCCATGTGCCTGCGCGCGCGTCCGGCCTGGGCGTCGGGGATCGGAGAGGTGCTGGAGGACGAGCCACGTCTGCCGACGCTGCATGGCGTGTTGCTGAACCCCGGCCTGCCGTCGCCGACGGGCGGGGTTTACCACGCCTATGACGCGGCCCCGAAGGCGGCGGACCGCCCCGCGTCGCCCGCCGACTGGTCCGTCGCCTCCGTCATCGCCTGGCTGGCGGCGCAGAGAAACGATCTGGAGGCGCCCGCCTTGGCCGTCACGCCGGGTATAGGGGAGGCGCTGGCCGCCATGCGCGCCGCGACGGCCTGTCGCCTGACGCGGATGTCGGGATCGGGCGCGACGGTTTTCGGCCTGTTCGACGATCGGGCGGCGGCGATCGAGGCGGCCTTCGCCCTGGATCGGCCGGGCTGGTGGGCGCGGCCGGTGGTGCTGGGCGCGCCGGATATCGAACCGCGTCCGGTAATTTAACCGGATTTACAGCCCCTGCGGCCAAGCTGGCGTCATGACCCAGTTCTCGCCCGAACAGACCGCCGCCTTTGAACGCGCCCTGTCGCGCCTGTCGCCCGCCGACCGCGCCCGCGTCGAAGAGATCAAGGACGCCGCCGCCCGCGCCGCCGCTGAGGTTGCGCCGCACTGGGACTTCGAACTGGCCGCCCGCACCGTCGACGGCCTGCTGGGCGAGGGTGCGAACGACGACCAGAGGCGCGGCCTGATCGCCGCCTGGGCGCTGGAGCTGCCCGGCCGCATCGCCGCCGAGCGCCTGCCGCAGGCCGTGCTGGCGGGCTATCCGACCTATGTGGACCGGCTGGCGGCCTATCTGGACAGCGGGGCGGACCCGTATGATCCCGACTTCTGGGCCAAGGACGTGCGCGTCTCACTGGCGCTCAGCGTGCCGGGCAGCAACACCCAGATGCTGGACCTGTCCTCGCCCGTCGGGCCGGGGCTAGTGGTGCGGCACATGCTGGGCGGGCGCGGTCCCGGTCCGCTGATCGGCTGGGTCCAGGCGGGCGGCTGGCGACCTTGGCTGGAGACGCATACGGAGGCGCGCGACCTGTCGGACTTCAACGAGGCGGGTTGGGAGCGCAACTGGGCCGCCGCCGCCGCCCTGTTGAAGACGCGGCCGGAACTGGCGGGCGTCATCGGCTCCAGCTGGTTCTTCGATCCGCCGCTGGAGACCATCAGCCCGCGCCTGACCTATCTGCGGACCACGCCCGTGAACAACGGCGCCTTCATGATCCATCAGGGCGGCGGCGAGATTCATGACGAGCGCGCCTCCGCCTCCTCGCCCACGCGCCGCGCCATGATCGAGAAGGGCGAATACGCCGCCTGCTCCTGGCTGTTGTGCTGGCCGCGCAGGCCCCTGATCCGCTGGGCCGAGGCGAAGGGCCTGATCTAGGCGTCGCGGCCCAACCGCTCCCACGCCTCGCCGACCGGCAGGATCTCCAGCCCGGCCGTTTTGGCTAGGCGGATCAGGCGGTCCAGATCCTCGGGCGTGCAGCCGTAGGGGGTGGGGGCGCTCTCGACATCATGGCCATAGGCGATCAGCCAGCCGGGCGCCTCGGCCGCGCGGGCGACCAGCGCCTCAAGATCGTAGTGGGGCAGGCGGCGCGCTTCCAGGCCGATGGCCTGCAGACTGGCCCGGTCGGCGCGTCCGGCGTTGACCCCGTCGCGCACGCCGCGCCCCAGCAGGAAGCGCTCGTCGATCACCGCCTTGGCGGCCAAGGCCACGTCGCCGAAGGGCCAGGCGAAGGTGGTCATGACGTGGCCGTCCAGCCGTTCGGCGACCCAGGCGGCGTTCTTCGCCAACTGGTCCGTCAGTTCGGCGGGGCTCAGACGCAGGGCGCTGACGTGGTCGAAAGTGTGGCAGCCGACCTCATGCCCTGCCTCATGCGCGGCCTGCAGGTGTTCGACCTCGAACTGGGCTTTGCCGATGTTCTCGCCGCCGCACAGGCCGCCCGCGACGTAATAGGTCGCCCTGATCCCATGCTCGGCCAGGATCGGCCCGGCCTCGGTCCAGGCGCTGGCCGGGAAGTCGTCGAAGCTGAGGCTGAGAATCCCCCGCGCAGGCGCGACCGTCACCGGCCTGACGCCCAGGTAGCGCGCCGCCCGGCGGCGCATCTGATCGATCCGTTGCTGCATCATGGCCGCCTTCTAGCGCATCCGCGCTTGCAGAAGGGTGAAGGATTGCACCGCCTCGCCTTGCTGGCGAAGCGTGGCGGCCCTATGGTCCGCGCCTCCCGAAATCGGACCGAAATGTCGACCGTGGCCGCTGCTGAACCTCTCTCGTTTCAGGACCTGATCCTGACCCTGCACCACTATTGGAGCGAGCAGGGCTGCGCCATTCTGCAGCCCTATGACATCGAGGTCGGCGCCGGCACCCTGCATCCCGCCACCGTGCTGCGGGCGCTGGGCAAGAAGCCGTGGAAGGCCGCCTATGTCCAGCCGTCGCGCCGTCCCGGCGATGGTCGATACGGCGAGAACCCCAACCGGCTGCAGCACTATTATCAGTATCAGGTCATCCTGAAGCCGAACCCCGACAACCTGCAGGAGCTGTATCTCAACAGCCTGCGCGCCATCGGCATCGACCCCAGCCTGCACGACATCCGCTTCGTCGAGGACGACTGGGAGAACCCCACCGTCGGCGCCTGGGGGCTGGGCTGGGAGGTCTGGTGCGACGGCATGGAGGTGACGCAGTTCACCTATTTCCAGGGCGTCGGCGGCATCGAGGTCGACGTCGTCTCGGGCGAGCTGACCTACGGACTGGAGCGTCTGGCCATGTATGTTCAGGGCGTCGACAATGTCTATGACCTGAAGTTCAACAAGGAAGGCCTGACCTACGGCGAGGTCTTCCTGGAGAACGAGCGTCAGCAGTCGGAAGCCAACTTCCACGGCTATGACGTCGCCGCGCTGAAGCGCCGCTTCGAGGACATGGAGCGCGAAGCCGCGCACTTCCTGACCATGAAGGGGCCGCAGGGCCAGCCGCTGGTGCTGGCCGCCTATGACCAGGTGCTGAAGGCCTCGCACCTGTTCAACCTGATGGACGCCCGCGGCGCCATCGCCGTCGCCGAACGCCAGAGCTACATCGGCCGCATCCGCGACCTGTGCAAAGCCTGCGCGCTGGCGCAGGTCGAACATGAAAGGGCGACGGCGTGATGCGTCCTCTCACTCTGTCATCCCGGAAAGCGCGCAGCGCTTATCCGGGACCGCTTCACACGTCGGCGTCCCTTGCGGTCCCGGCTCTCCGCTTCGCTCCGGCCGGGATGACGGCGTAATCGAATGCCCCAGCTTCTCCTCGAAATCTTCTCCGAAGAAATCCCCGCCCGCATGCAGCAGGGCGCCGCGCGCGATCTGGAGCGCATGGCCTCCGACCGCCTGAAGGCCGCCGGCCTGACCTGGGACGCGCTGACGACCTACGCCGGGCCGCGTCGCCTGACGCTGGTCATCGACGGCCTGCCCGCCGCCACGCCCGACCGCAACGAAGAGCTGAAGGGGCCCAAGACCTCGGCTCCGGCGCAGGCGCTGGAAGGCTTCCTGCGCAAGACCGGCCTGACGCAGGACCAGCTGGTCGAGCGCGACGGCGTCTGGTTCGCCGAGATCAGCAGCAAGGGCCGCGCGACCACCGCCGTGGTGGCCGAGAGCGTCGACGACATCATCCGCCACTTCCCCTGGCCCAAGTCGATGCGCTGGGGCACGGGAACCCTGCGCTGGGTGCGGCCGATCAAGCGCATTCTGGCCCTGTTCGACGGGGCGGTGATCCCGTTCGAGGTCGACGGCATCCCATCAGGCGACGTGACCGAAGGCCACCGCTTCATGGGCGCGGGCCAGCCGTTCGCGGTCAAGGATTTCGCCGACTATCGTCAGAAGCTGGAGCGCAACTTCGTCCTGCTGGACGCCGCCGATCGCAAGCTGCGCATCCTTGAGGGCGCGAACGCCGTGTGCGCGGCCAGGGGCCTGGCTCTGGTCGATGACGACGGCCTGCTGGACGAGGTGTCGGGTCTGGCCGAATGGCCGACGCCGATCCTGGGCGACATGGACCCGCAGTTCCTGGCTCTGCCGCCGGAAGTGGTCCAGCTGTCGATGAAGGTGCACCAGAAGTATTTCGCCGTGCGCGAACCGGGCAAGGACGGTCTCGCCCCGCACTTCGTCGTGGTGGCCAATATCGAGGCGACCGACAAGGGCGCCGCCGTGGCCGCCGGCAACGCCAAGGTGCTGTCGGCGCGTCTGGATGACGCCCGCTTCTTCTGGGACGAGGACCAGAAGGTCGGCTTCGACGCCTGGAACGACAAGCTGAAGGGCGTCACCTTCCACGCCAAGCTAGGCACCCTGGCCGAGCGGGTCGACCGCATCGCGGCGCTGGCGCGCGAGATCGCCCCTCTGGTCGGCGCCGACGCCGATCAGGCCGAACAGGCCGCGCGCCTGTCCAAGGCCGACCTGGCCTCGGGCATGGTGGGCGAGTTCCCGGAACTGCAGGGGATCATGGGCGGCTACTACGCCCGTCTGGCCGGCCAACCCAACGCCGTGGCCGACGCCATCCGCGACCACTACAAGCCGCAGGGACCGGGCGACACCGTCCCGACCGCCCCGGTCACGGTCGCCGTCGCCATGGCCGAAAAGCTGGACACCCTGGTCGGCTTCTTCGCCATCGACGAAAAGCCCACGGGGTCGAAGGACCCCTATGCGCTGCGCCGCGCGGCGCTGGGCGTGATCCGGCTGGTGCTGGAGAACGGGGTGCGGATGCCGTTGCAGGGCATGGCGTTCGTCGCTGGCGAATACCTGTCAGGCATGCGCAATCTTGAGAAGCTGCCGAACTATGATCGCGCCTCTGTGGTTCGTATGGCGGTTCTGGGCAAGGAAGAGGTTGAAGCGGATCGCATCCGTATCGCGGCCATGCTTGACGGGGCTGATGATGCCGACTGGCGGCATGGCGCACTGGATTATCAGGCTGGCCTCACGCAGCTTGGCTGGGACGTTCTCGCCTTCTTCGCTGACCGCCTGACCGTCCTGCTGCGCGACAAGGGCCAGCGTCACGACCTCGTGGCGGCCGTCTTTGCGCTGGGCGACGACGATCTGGTGCGGATCGTGCGTCGGGTGGAGGCGCTGGCCGCCTTCCTGGCGATGGACGACGGGGCGAACCTGCTGGCGGGCTACAAGCGCGCCGCCCAGCTGCTCAAGGCCGAGGAGAAGAAGGGGCCGCTGCCGGAAGGCGCGGTCGCCACCGGCCTGCCGAACCAGCCGGAGGAAGAGACCGCCCTGGCCTTCGCCGCCGCCGCCGCCGCCTCGGCCGTGGACGCCGCGCTGGAGGCCGAGGACTTCGCCGCCGCCATGACGGCCCTGGCCGCCCTGCGCGGTCCGGTGGACGCCTTCTTCACCGCCGTCATGGTCAACTCCGACGTGGCCGAAGAGCGCGAAAACCGCCTGAAGCTGTTGGGCCAGGTGCGCGGCGTGATGAACCGTGTCGCCGACTTCGGCCAGATCGCGGGCTGATCCATCGTCCTTCTCCCCTTGTGGGAGAAGGTGGCAGGCGGAGCCTGACGGATGAGGGGTTGCGGGACATTCGCCTCGCAACCTCATTCACCGTCGCAAGACCCCTCATCCGGCCCTGACGGGCCACCTTCTCCCACAAGGGGAGAAGGGAGGATTACGCCGTGAACGGTCCCAGCATCTCGGCGGGAATGCGGGCGGGGCGCAGGGTCTTGGCGTCGACCAGGCACCATTCGGACAGGCCTTGCGCGTACAGGCGGCCCTCGGCGTCCTCGATGCGGACATAGCGGTTGAAGCGCGGCCCTTGCGGATCGCCGACCCAGGTGCGGGCGACGACGCCGGTCGCGTCGGGCGCGATGGCGCGCAGGTAGTCGATCTCGTGCCTCAGGGCGATCCAGGACCAGCGGGCGCGCGTCTCGTCGTCGAAGCGCGCGTTCCAGTGGGCCGTGCCGACGTCCTGCAGCCAGCCGACGTAGACGACGTTGTTGACGTGGTTGTTCTCGTCGATGTGCTCCGGCCGCACGTCCAGCGGGACGACGAAGACCTCGCGGTCCTCACGCGGTTGCAACTGCGGCCGGGCCATCGGGATCAGGCTTCGCCGAGGGCGACGCCCTTCTCGGCCATCAAGGCGGCCAGTTCGCCCGACTGGAACATCTCGCGCACGATGTCCGAGCCGCCGACGAACTCGCCCTTCACATAGAGCTGGGGGATGGTCGGCCAGTCGGTGAAGGCCTTGATGCCTTCGCGCAGGGCTTCGTCCTGCAGCACGTCGACGCCGACGAAGGGGGCGCCCACGTGGTCCAGGATCTGGACCGTCACCGAAGAGAAGCCGCAGCGCGGCGAATCCGGCGTGCCCTTCATGAAGAGCACCACGTCATGCTCGGCCACCGTCTGGGCGATGAAGGCGTGGACGGGATCGGCGGCGGTTTGTTCGGTCACTGTGTCGGAACCCTTCTGCGAAGCCCGTGAGCTAGGCGCCCAATGGGGCCGGGTCAAGGCCGGGCGGCGTCTCGGCGCCCCCCGATCAGACGGTTTGCGGGCGCGGGGCCAGACGCTCGGCGCGTTCGGCCAGGCTGGAGGCGCCGTGTTCGCGTGCGGTCTGGGCCGCCTCGGCCAGCATCAGGCCGACGGCGCGGGGCGTCTCGCCGGTCCAGCGGGCGCGGGCCAGGGCGATGCGCGCCAGGCCGATCTGCTCGGCCGCCCAGTCCAGCGGCGTGGCCGAGACCGAGGGCCGCACCAGCCGGCGCCGCAGCGACCCCTCGATCTCCAGCAGGGCCGACAGGTCGCCGACGGCGCCCGCGCGCGCGGCTTCCTGGGCCACGCGCTGCTCGTGGGCGAGGGCGCCCAGGATCAGACCGCCGCCCTCGGTCAGGGCCTCGGCCTGGACCAGCACCAGCGGGGGCAGGGTCTCGCGCTCGGCGCGCATCACCTGGATGGCGGCCCAGTCCAGCGGGCTGTGGTCGGGGGTGAACAGCTGGGCGGCGGCGTCGAACAGGGCGTGGGCCTGATCGCGGGCGGCGGCGTCCTCGGCCACGGCGGCCAGGGCGGCCATGCCCGCGCCGCACAGGGCCAGGGCGCGGGCGCGGCTCAAGGGGCGCTGTTCCGGCGAGGCGGCTTCGACCAGGGCGCGCAGGTCGCGGCCCGCCTGATCCAGCAGGCGCGGGTCGCGGGCGATCAGCCCGGCTTCCAGCGTCACCACGGCGCGATCCATGCGCAGCTCGTCCTCGACCGCGCGTCCGGTCTTCAGCCGCGCCAGGGCGGCGTCCAGCAGGGCCGTCGCCTCGGTAAGGTCGGGCAGGCGGCCCGACAGCAGGGCCTGACGCGCGCGCAGCCGGGCGTGCAGGGCGGCCATGGCGGCGGTCGTATCGGTGCGGCGCGCGGTCGGCAGGTCGGCCAGCAGCTCCAGCGCCGCCGTCAGCCGTTCGGGCCCGCCGCGCAGGTCGAAAGCCAGCATCCCGGTTTGGGCCATGTCGAGGGCGGTGCGGATTCCCTGGTCGTCGTTGGCGGCGGCCTTGGCGGCGTCGCGTCCGGCGGCTTCGGCGCGGTCGATGCTGGCGGCGGCGCCGCAGCGACGGGCGTGCTCGCGCCACAGGGCGGCGGCGCGCAGGGCGGCGTCGTAGGGCCGGGCGCAGGAGACGCGGCCCGCGTCGACCGCCTGTTGCCGGGCCTCGACCTCGACCAGACCCGCGCCGATCAGCTCCAGCCAGCCGAGGTCGTCGCTGTCGCGCGCCTTCTCGAACAGCCGTCTCAGATCTCTGCCGAATTCGAACATGGCGCTCCAGTCGTCCCGCTTCGGGATCACGAGGGTGATCCGGGGGTCGTCCAAGCAAACGCAGCGCCGTTCGAAGGGTTCGGCTTAACCATATGACAAGAAAAATAGACGCCCGCTCGGGCGTCGCCTGACCCTAGCCCAGTCGCGGCGCGGCGCGGCGGCACCGTTGCAGGCCGGCGCGGGCTTCGGCGTCGCCGGCTGACAGGCGCCGCACGGACTGCAGCCGGGCGCGCGTCTGGTCGTTCTCGGCCGCCGTGGGATCGCGGCCCGCGATGGTCGCCGCCTGCATGGCCGCCAACGACCAATAGAGGGCGGCGTCGTAAAGCTCTCGGCCATAGCGGCTTTCACCGCCTTCCAGCTCGGATCCGGCCTGGGTCAGGCCGGCGCACCGCACCGCCTCGTCATAGGAGACGAGGCGCGGGGCGGGAGCTTCGGTCCGACCCGGGGCCTGAGACTGAGCCTGAGCCAGCGCCAGGGCGGCGGTGAAGGCGACGAGAAGCATCTGAACTCCACAGGGGGCCGCAAATTCGGCGACCCATCATGATGATGCAGCGGGGCCGATTTGCGTCCTCTTAGAGAACCACGTCCCCGCGAAGGATGAAAGACGTGTTCAGCTAAGCTTCAGGTTGCATCCGGCGCGGCGGGCATGGCGCGCCCCTGGTCCGTCAGCCAGCGCAGGAACAGTCGCCGCCCCTGCGACATCTCGCCTGCGCCCGGAATGGCCGCCACGGCGCCGTCGTCGCGCGCGAAGCCGAAGGGCGCCAGCAGCCGCCCGTCCGCCACGGCCTCGGCCGTCAGCGCCCAGGGCAGGACCGCCGCGCCCCAGCCCGCCAGGGCGCCGTCCAGGGCGAAATGCAGGTGGGCCACGGCCCGCTCGGGCGCATCGGGCGGACGCCGCCCGGTCAGATCGGCCCAGTCCCGCCAGGCGGAAAGGTGTGTCCGCGGGACCAGGCGCGGCGCGGACAGGGCGTCGGAACGGGCGTCTGTTTTGACCAGGGCGGGCGCGATCACCGGCCCGACCGCATTGGAGATGACGGCGACGGCTCCCAGAGCCTCGATCCGGCGCGCGTCCAACAGCCGCAGCAGCAGGTCGGCTCCGCGCCGGCTGACCGCGTGCGGCGCCAGTTCGACCAGATGGACCCGCACCTGGGGGTGCAGGCGGTTGAAGTCGGCCAGGCGCGGGATCAGCCATTTGACCGCCAGGCTGGCGTTGGCGGCGACGTGCAGATCGCGCCCGGTCCCGCGCGCCTCGGCCACGGCGGCGGCGATCTGGTCGAAGGCGACGGTCAGGCCGGGCAGAAGGCCGCGCCCGGCCTCGGTCAGCGTCAGGGCGTGACGCGGCCCCTCGAACAGGCGCAGGCCCAGCTGCGCCTCCAGCGCCTTGACCTGCCGGCTGACGGCGCTGTGGGTCACGTTCAGTTCGGCCGCCGCGCGCGTGGCGCTGCCGGTGCGCGCCATGGCCTCGAAGGCGCGCAGGGCGTTCAGCGACGGCAGGGCGCCGCTGGGGGCGCCGGAGGTTGTGAGGTTTTCGAACATGCAGCGTTCGATAGGTCGCTTTCGCCAGGCGGGCAAATCCGCTGACAGAGCGCGCCATGTCGCACCTCGCCGTTTCTCGCCTGATCATTCCCGTGCTGGGCCTGGGGATGATCGTCTCCTTCGCTTCCAGCTACTACCTGCTCGGGGTGTTGGCCGAGCCTCTGGCGGCGGGCGTGGGGACGACGCCCGGCGTGGTGTTCTCGGCCCTGTCGGGAGCCTTCCTGGTCTCGGCGGCGCTCAGCCCGTTCGGCGGACGCTGGATCGACCGGCGCGGCGGGCGCGAGGTGCTGTCGGCGGCGGCCGTGATCTTCGCCCTGGCCCTGACGCTGCTGGGGCTGGCGCGCGAGCCGGCGGCGATGGTCGCGGGCGTGCTGATGCTGGGCGCGGGCATGGGGGTGGGGCTGTACGGCCCGGCCTACGCCGTCCTGGTGGCCCTGCACGGCGAAGCGGCGAAGAAGCCGATCACCGCCGTCTCCCTGCTGGGCGCCTTCGGCGGCGCGCTGGGCTGGCCGCTGACCCTGGCGATGATCCAGACCCTGGGCTGGCGCGGGGCCTGTTTCGTCTGGGCGGGGGCGCATCTGCTGCTGTGCCTGCCGCTGTATGCGGCGGTGCTGCCGGATGGACGAGCCGGCGCGCGGCCGCCGGCGTCCGGCCGAGTGCGCTGGGACGGGACCATGATCCGCCTGGCCGTCCTGTTCGCGGGGGCCTGGTGGGTGGCGACGGCCATGAGCGCCCATCTGCCGCGTCTGCTGACCCGCTTGGGCCTGACGCCTGCCGAGGCGGCCCTGGCGGCCGGATTGATGGCGAGCGCGGCCATCGCCGTGCGCCTGATCGCCCTGGCGGCGCCGGGGAAGGGTTCGCCCGTCGCGGCGGCGCGGACGGCGACCCTGCTGCATCCGCTCGGCGCCCTGATCGCCTCCGTCGGGGGCAAGGGCGCGGCCGGCGCGGTCGCTCTGGGCCAGGGGGCGGGCAACGGCCTGCTGGCGGTGGCCTCGGGCGTCCTGCCGCTGCATCTGTTCGGGCGCGAGAACTACGGCGCGCGCCAGGCTCTGGTGCTGACGCCCGCGCGTTTCGTCCAGGCGGCGGCGCCGGCGCTTTACGGCATGATGCTGGACCGTTCGGCGAGTCTGGCCCTGCTGGTCTCCAGCGGCGTCTGCCTGGTCATGTTCGCCATGACCTTCGGCCTGAAGCGCGACCCGCCCTAAAACACGGCGGGCAGCAGCGGCTCGGGCGTCGGCTGACGCGGCGCGCTGCGGTCCAGTCCCTGCCAGGCGGCCGCCAGCCGGACCACCGCTAGGTCCAACTCCGTCTCGTCGCGGCTGAAAGGCAGGCGGATGAAGCGGTCGAAGGCGCCGTTGATCCCGAATCGCACGCCCGGCGCGATCCGCACCCCCTGATCGGGCGCGGCGATGGCCAGGCGCACGCCGTCCGGCCGGGGCAGTTCGACCCACAGAGACAGGCCGCCGTCGGGGCGGCGCGTCCGCCATTGCGGCAGATGCTCGGCCAACCGCGCCCGCAGATGGGCCTCGCGACGCGCCAGCAGCCGCCGCCGCGCGTGCAGCGGCGCCGGGTCGCCGGTCAGCAGCATGGCGGCCGCCAACTGCTCCATCACGGGCACGCCCAGATCCAGCGACGGCCTGTGGCGCACCACCGCATCAATGACTTCGACATGGGCGCGCAGCCAGCCGACGCGCAGCCCGCCCCAATAGGGTTTGCTGGTCGAGCCTAGCCGCACGACATGGGGGCCGTGATCGACAGGCGGCGGCGCCGGGCGGTCGAACCATAGTTCGCGCAGGCTGTCGTCCAACACCAGCGTTGCCCCGACGCGGGCGGCCGCGGCGGCGAC
This sequence comes from Brevundimonas olei, assembly GCF_037055245.1. Lineage (GTDB taxonomy): Bacteria > Pseudomonadota > Alphaproteobacteria > Caulobacterales > Caulobacteraceae > Brevundimonas > Brevundimonas olei. The sequence continues at coordinate 2,913,257 of NZ_CP146369.1, read as the reverse complement.
GGCGGCCTCGTCCTGGGCCGACAGGACATGGCCGGTCGGATTGTGATGCGCGCCGATCATATAGATCAGCCGCGGCCGTACGCGGGCGATGGCGGCCAGCATCCCGTCCATGTCCCAGCCCTGGGGCGTCATGGCGACGGGGCTGAGCGCCAGCCCGGCCTGGATCAGGGCGTCCAGCGCGTGGGGATAGCCGGGGTGCTCGACCACCGCCCGGTCGCCGGGCCGCGTCGCCGCCCGCAGCAGCAGCGCCAGCCCGCCCAGCGCGCCCGCCGTGACCACCACCTGCTGCGCCGTGGTCGCCATGCCCTCGTCGCTGTAGCGGTCGGCGACGAGCCGACGCAGGGCTTCGATCCCGACCGGCTCATAGCCCGGCCCCGGCAGGTAGGCGGGCAAGGCCTCCAGCGCGCGGGCGTAGGCGGCGTGCACCTGTTCGTCGGCGGCCATGGCGGCGGACGCCATGTCGATGACGCCGGGCGCATCGACCCGCTGCATCGGTCCGTTTAGATAGTTCGCGAGCGGCGACGCCGGGCTGGCGGGCAGGGCGGTGAAGCTGCCCGCCCCGGTCCGGCTGACGATGAAGCCGTCGGCCCTCAGCCGATCCAGGGCGGCGCTGACGGTGATGCGGCTGACGCCCAGGGTCGCGGCCAGCCGCCGCTCTCCGGGCAGGCGCGCGTTCAGCGACAGTCGCCCGTCCAGAATGATCAGCCTCAAGGCCTCAGCCAGGCGGCGATACGCCGGCTCGCCGTCCGGCCTGCGCCAGCCGTCCAGCTGACGCGACAGGGAGGCGGCGTTGACCAGGGTGTCGCGCATAAGGCCACCCTCTTTAGATTGGCCCTATAAAGCAAGGCCGATTTTGTGGCTTATGGCGCCCATGTTCATGCGTCGTTTCATTCAGCTTCAGCTGGGCCTGTGCCTGTATGGCGTGGCCGCCGCCCTGATGGTGCGCTCCAACCTCGGGCTGGACCCGTGGAACGTCTTTCATCAGGGCCTGTCCCTGCGGACGGGCATCAGCTTGGGGACCGCCTCGATCATCATGGGCGTCCTGGTTATGCTGGCCTGGATTCCGCTGCGTCAGAAGCCGGGGCTGGGCACGCTGTTCAACATCTTCGTCATCGGCCTGTCGATGGATGCCGCCCTGGCCCTCCTGCCCGAGGTCACGGGCCTGCCGCTGCGGCTGGCCTTCATGACGATGGGCGTGATCCTGACCGCCATGGGCGGGGCCGCCTACATCGGCGCGGGCATGGGCACGGGGCCGCGCGACGGCCTGATGATCGGCCTGAACCAGCGGCTGGGCTGGTCGATCCGCGTGTCGCGTATGCTGATCGAGGTCAGCGTCCTGGCCGGAGGCTGGTTGCTGGGCGGCTCGGTCGGCCTGGGCACGGTGGTCTTCGCCGTGGGCATCGGCCCGCTGATCCAGGTTTTCCTGCCGTGGTTCCAGGCGCTGGGGCGCGAGACCCGCGTGGCGCCCTCGCCCTGAACGCCGAGTCCGAACCTCGCCAGACCACGCCCTGAAGGCATGAAAGGAAGGCGGCCTCTTTCACGCACGAGGTCGTCATGCCCGCACTCACCGACAAGGTCGCCGTCATCACCGGAGCCAGTTCCGGAATCGGCGCCGCCGCCGCCCGACTGTTCGCGCGTGAAGGCGCGGCGGTGGTCGTCACGGCTCGACGCGAGACAGAACTGTCGGTCCTGGTCGCCGCCATTGAGGCTGAGGGCGGCCGCGCTGTCGCCGTCCCCGGCGATATCCGCGACGAGGCTCTGGCCGAGCGGCTGGCAAGCACGGCGGTCGAGCGGTTCGGCGGACTCGACATCGCCCTGAACAATGCGGGAGCGACCGGCGCCAATGAGCCTACGCCCGAGATCGCGCTGGACCGCTGGCGCGACACCCTGGACCTCAACCTGACCGCCGCCTTCCTGGGCGCCAAGCACCAGATTCCGGCCATGCTGGCGCGCGGCGGCGGGTCGCTGATCTTCACCTCGACCTTCGTCGGCCACGCCATCGGCATGCCGGGCATGGCGGCCTATGGCGCGGCCAAGGCGGGGCTGGTCGGCCTGTCGCGGGTCATCGCGGCCGAGTATGGCGCGAAGAGAATCCGCAGCAACTGCCTGCTGCCCGGCGGCACCGACACAGAGGCGGGGCGCGAGTTCGCCCATACGCCCGAGATCATCGCCTTCGTCGAGGGAATGCACGCCCTGAAGCGGATGGCGAGCCCCGAAGAGATCGCCCGTGCGGCCCTGTTCCTGGCCTCCGACGCCTCCAGCTTCATGACCGGCACGGCCATGCTGGTCGACGGCGGGGTGTCGATCAGCAAGACCTGAGGGTCAGCCCCGCTCCTTGGTCTTGGTGAAGGCCACCTTGGGGAAGCGCTCGGAGACATAGCCCGTCTCCCAGGCCGACTTGGCCAGGAAGACCGGGTTCTGGTCGATGTCGGTCGCCATCTGGGGCCGATACTTCCCGGCGAAGTCCTCAAGGTCGGCCTTGGCGCCTGACACCCAACGGGCTTCGGCGTAGGGCGACGGCTCGAAAATGACGTCCAGGCCGTATTCCTCGCCCAGACGATCGGCCATGACCTCGAACTGCAGCTGGCCTACGGCGCCGACGATGAAGTCCGCGCCCAGTTCCGGGCGGAACAGCTGGGTCACGCCTTCCTCGGCCAAACCGATCAGCGCCTTCTGCAGGTGCTTGGCCTTCAGCGGATCCTTGACGCGGACGCGCTGCAGGATTTCCGGCGCGAAATTGGGCAGGCCGGCGAACCGCACCAGACCGCTCTCCGACAGGCTGTCGCCGACGCGCAGCACACCGTGGTTCGGAATGCCGATGACGTCGCCAGCATAGGCCTCTTCGGCCAGTTCTCGGTCCGAGGCGAAGAACATGATGGGGGCGTTCACCGACAGCTGCTTGCCGGTGTTCTGCACCTTCAGCTTCATGCCGCGCTTGAAGCTGCCCGAGGCCATGCGGAACATGGCGATGCGGTCGCGGTGGTTGGGGTCCATGTTCGCCTGCACCTTGAAGACGAAGCCGGTGACTTCGTCCGTACTCGGCTCGACCGTGATGTCTTCGGGCGCGGGAGCATTGCGGGTCTCGGGCGAGGCTTCCTTGCGGGCCTTCTGGCTCTTGGGCGGCGGGGCCCATTCGCCGATGGCCTTCAGCAGTTCCTCGATGCCGAAGTGGCGCAGGGCCGAGCCCCACAGCACAGGCGTCATATGCCCTTCCAGGAAGGCCTGACGGTCGAACGGCTTGTATCCCGCCTCGACCAGTTCCAGCGCATCGACCATGTCGGCCCGTTCCGTCCCCTCGAAGTAGGAGGCGGCCTCCTCGAAGGGCAGGGGGGCGGGGTGTTCGCCGTCGTTGTCGGCGGTCTTGCGCGTATAGGGCTGGAACCGGCCCTGACCGCCGACCTCGGCCAGGCCGCGCAGGCGGTTGCCGCTCTCGGCCGGCCACCAGATGGGCGAGGGGTCCAACTGTAGACGCGATGCGATCTCGTCCAGCAGGGCCATCGGGTCCTGCGCCTCGCGGTCCAGCTTGTTGATGAAGGTGATGATCGGGATGTCCCGAAGACGACACACCTCGAACAGCTTCAGCGTCTGCGGCTCGATGCCCTTGGCGGCGTCCAACACCATGATGGCGCAGTCGGCGGCGGTCAGGGTGCGATAGGTGTCTTCCGAGAAGTCCTCGTGCCCCGGCGTATCCAGCAGGTTGAACATTTTGCCGTCGTGCTCGAACGTCATGACCGAGGCGGTGACCGAAATGCCCCGTTCCTTCTCGATCTTCATCCAGTCCGAGCGGGCGCGGCGGTTCTCCCCGCGCGCCTTGACCGCGCCGGCCGCGCGCACGGCGCCGCCCGCCAGCAGGATATGCTCGGTCAGGGTCGTCTTGCCCGCGTCCGGGTGAGCGATGATGGCGAAGGTCCTGCGGCGCAGGGCCTCCTGGGCGAGAGTCAGTTTGGACATGGAGCTTCCTTCAGGACGCGCGACCTAGCGCGCCACGGCCCGATTGTCGACGTTCACGATGCCGTGAGAGACCCTTCGCGTATGAGGGTTATTCGAGGCATGCTCGTTTTCGGGAGACGGCGGGCCATGAGTCCGCCGCACTAGGGAAGGGAAACATCATGGCTCTGGTCCACCCAGGCAAGTCCGCGCCCGAACAGAACGAGCGCAAGATTCACCCGCTGGTCTGCTTTCTGGCGGGGTTCGCCCTGATCGTCCTGGCGGCGGCGTTGGTGCACACGGTGTTCGGCATCCTGCTCTAGAGCGTTTCTTCGCCTGTATCTTCGACCGTCGCGTCGCTAGCGTCTTCCTGCGGCGCTTCCTCACCGCGAGCCCGAGCCAGTAGAGAACGTACTGCGGCTGTGCTGCCGTGCGGGTGGTTGGCCAGGGGTTCCAGCAGAGTGATCGCCTCGGCGTTGCGGCTCCGAGACAGCAAGGCTTGCGCCAGGGTGAATCGAGCTTCGCCCAACTGCGGCGCCAGGGCGAAGGCCTGCTCCAGAACGGCGATGTCGTTGTCGTTCGGATAGCTGGCGGCGGTACGCCGGTTTCGTGCGGCCAGCATCAGGGTGATGTAATTCAGATCGTCTAGGCGGTGGGCCCGCGCCAGAAAGCCGCGCGCCTCGGCGGTCAGGCGGTCGATCTCGTCTGGATCCTCGACCTCTTCGATGGCCTCCATCCGCGCGCGCGCCAGGTATTGCAGGCCCTCCACATGGTCAGGCTGCAGCGCCAGCAGTCGCTGCAGGGGGGCCTCGGCCGCGGCCGGGTCGCCGAAATGCAGTTCGGCGTGGCCCAGGGCCAGCAGGGCCAGGGGATCGTCGGGATGGCGGGCGGCCATGCGGCGCACCTCGGCCGCAGTGGCGGCGCGCGCGTCCTTGGGCACGCCGATCTTGAGGCGCTGGTTCAGCAGGAGCAGGTCGTCGGCGGATTCCGGCAGGGTGGTGATCGTCATGGGCGCGGTCGGAATGGCCGCCGTCACGATCTGGAAGGAGAGGTTTCCAGTCGCATAGCGCCGCAGAGTGTCGCGCAGCCGGATCATGGACAGGCCGGTAGCCCGCTCCATCGCCTCGACCGAGTCCGCGCCTGCCCCGACATCCAGAAGATAGGCCGCCAGCATCTGCTGCCGTTCGGGGTCGCTCATGAACCAGTGGGTCAGCAGCCAGGCCAGCGGGTAGTAGGTCTCGCTGTTGGCGGCGCGTTGCTGGGGTCTGAGCGAGAGCAGATCCTTCATGTCCATCCACGGCGCGGACATCAGCCAGGAGGCGCGGTTTTCATTGAAGCGGCCGACGGTGAAGCGATCGGCCTTGATCTCGACCGTGGCGTAATATTCCGCGAACCCCTCCACGAACCAGCCGGGATAGGCGTAGGAGAAGTTGTGCATCATGAAGTGATGCGCGTACTCGTGTTTGAGGGTGTCGACGTTTCGATCGCGGATGGCGACGCCGAAGATGTCCTCATCGGTGGCGATGTAGAAACCGGCCAGGGAGTTCCCAGCGCCGTGGCGAACCTTGGCCAGTTCCGCAGAAGACCCCACCAGATAGATGGGTAGCTTGCGGAGGGTCGGAATGTCGCCGGGCAGACCCATGCGGAACCGCAACACGCGGTCGTAGGATTCCAGGTCTTGGACGAAGTTGCGCAGCTGGCGCTCGCCCACATCGCTATAGACGATGAAGCGGTCGCTCTCGGCTTTGCGCCATTCCGCCTGGACGGGCGTGGCCGCCGACAAGACGCCCGCCATGACCGATGATGCGACAATCGACGTTATGTATTTGAAAAACATGCTAGGCCCCCTGGCGACTCGAACGGCGACGCTTAGCAAACGCTATTAGGCGACAGAAGGGGGCGTCGTTCTATGCCGCCATGCGGCCCCAGACCGCCTTGTCGGCGACGGCGGCGTTCAGACGGCCATGGGCGGCGCGGGCGTGAAGCTGGGCGATGATCGGTTCGGGCAAGGCGCAGAAGCGCGGCTCGACCAGTTCGGGCGCGCAACCGGCTTCGGGCGCGGCGAACAGGGCGGCGTTGACGCCCTGCGCCTTGTGCGCGATTAGCCAGGCTAGACGGCGCGCGCGGGCTGGGTCCGTGCGATGCAGTAGCGGGTCTTCGGCGAACAGCTCGCAGCCCATCTCCAGCACATAGTCGCAAGACAGGGTCTCGAAGCGGCGCACGTCATGGCTCGGGGCCGGGCAGGCCTCGTCCAGATCGAAGACGACATCGTTCAAGAGAAACAGCATGGACCACGCCCGCTCGCAGGACCGTTCTGGCCCCCATGCGACGGGTTGTAGGGCGCCTGCGCTTGCGGTCCGGTTCACGAACGCGGTGAACGGGCCGGTTACCATTTTGAGCGGCCCTGACGCGCTTTGCGCTGCTTGAGGGCGGTTTTGGCGGAAAACCCTCTCCCATCGGGAGAGGGTTAGCCTTGCGTCTTCTCGGTCAGGAAGTGGCGGCCCTGCCGGTCCTCGATCTCGACGATCCAGAGGTCGGGGTCATAGCGGCGCTGGCGATCCAGATAGGCGTCCAGTTCGCTCTCGGTCTCGCTGGCGACGGGTTGGATCCACAGGGGCTCGCCGTCCTGGCCGGTCGCCTCGGTCCACAGACGGGCGGTGCGGGTCGCGGTGTCATAGGCCTTGACGATGACGGCCCCGGCGCGGGCGTCGCCCTTCTTCACCACCACGGCGTGGGCGCCCTCTAGCTCGGCGCGGCGGATCAGGGCGCCGACCCAGACGTCAGTGGAGAGAAGCAATTGGTTCACCCTGTTTGGACACGGACCCGGAACCGGCGGCGGCTAGGGTGGGGCCATGAAGATAGCGCCGTCGCCTCGCATAGTCAGCAGAACGCTGGCCGCGATCGTCGCCCTGACCCTCGCGGCAGGGACGGCGACGGCTGCCGGCGACGTCTATTATGAGCGCGCCTTCGTGCGGGCGGCGCAGGACAAGTGCCGCCTGTTCGAGCCGCGTCTGACACAGGCGCTGGAGGCGGCGACCCTGCAGGCGCGCGGAGCGGCCCTGCGCGCCGGGCGCTCGGCGACCGAACTGGCCGCCACGGCCGGGCGAGCCAAGGCGCGGGCCGCAGCCACCCCCTGCAACGACGCCGAGCTGGACCGGGTCAAGACGCGCGTGCGCCACGCCTTCGCCGGCTGGTCGCGCGCGGCGCGGATCAACTTCCCCGGCGACAGGGCCGGCTGGAGCGCCGACCGTTTCGAGAGCGCCCGCGACGGCTGGCGCCTGTTTCAGGACGGGGCGACCGGCGCCTCGCCCGTGCGGTTCGGCCTGACCGGCAGAACGCCCCAGGATGCGCGCCCGGCGGCGGTCGTCTCCTTCGTCGGCAAGCCCCGGCCCTATGCCGCCCGCATCGTCATGCGCGACGCGTCGCGCTCGCCCCGGCCGTGGCTGGCGGGGGACGGCCTGCCGCCCGAGGCCGCGCGCCGCGCCGTTTTCGCCGCCGGTTCCGACATCGCGCCGCGCGATCTGCTGGCGTCCGGCGCGCGGGCGGGCGAGGTCTGGCGCTTTCCCGACAGCGCGGCCGAGGCTCTGGCGGCGCTGGACCCGCGCGAGCCCTTTCTGATCGAGTTCCTGTTCCGCGACGACAGCGTGGCGACCGCCCGTTTCGAGGCGGGCGACTTCGCCGCCGCCCGCGCCTTCCTCGCCATGGGGCCGGTCTAGGCGGCCGTTCAGCTCTGCGGCGTTCGGCCCAGCTTCGCCAGCAGGCGGTCGCGGGCGGTCAGCAGGGGATCGTCGCCGCCGGGCGCGTCGGGACGGACGCCGTCGCCTTCCCAGTTCTTTCCGGTGACGGCGTTGACGGGCCTGGCGTCCGGCACGTTGACGGCGTAGCCGTGAGGCAGGGGCTGCGGCGGTCCCAGCATGTGGGCGGCGCCGCCCGACCGGTCGCCGATCACCTCGGCCCGCCCGGCCGCCTGCAGCGTATAGGCGGTGAACTCGGCCGCCGAGCCTGAGCGGCGATCGATCAGGACGGCGACCGGCGTGTTGGTCCGGACGGCGGGCAGGGCGCGGGGCGGCGCGGCGTGAGGAAGCCGACCCTCGCGTCGTTCGATCCAGCCGAACGCGGCGCCTTCGGGCAGCAGGCTGGCGACCAGTTGATCGGCCGTGCGTCCGTCCCCGCCGCCGTTGCGGCGCAGGTCGATGATGAGGCCGTCGACATCTCCCAACAGGGTCAGGGCGGCGGCCAGGCGCGTCTCGACCAGGTCCCAGGGATAGAAGGCGCTGAGCCGCAGATAGCCGATGTTGCCCTCCAGCACCCGCACCTCGCGCACGCCGCCGCCTGCGGCGCGGGCCTCGTCGCGCCAGGCCTGCAGGGAGGCGGGGGCGGGACCGGTTGACGGTCCTGACGACGGCGGGGGCGTCAGGCGGAAGTGCCCGTCCAGCGTGCGCAGGTCGCGCGTCGCCGCCTCGGCGAAGGCGGCCGGGTTGTCGCAGTGTTCGGCATAGCGTCCCTCCGCCGCCCAGTCGCGGACGCGGCGCGCCACGGCCTGCCCCTCGGCCTGGGTGATGTAGCCGGCTCCTATGCGGTCGGCGGCGGCGTTCAGAACCTCGACCTGCAGGGGACAGGTCGTCAGGGCGACGGCCAGGAAGGGATGGACAAGCGCGGAGAGCATGGGGCCTCGCATGGGTTGATTTATAACAGCCCTTATATATTTATGAGGCTATGTCCGAACGCCCGTCAAGTCTTGGAGCCCTGCTGCGGCGTCTGGCCGACCGTCTCGACGGCGAGGTGGAGGCCGCCTACGCCGCACGCGGGCTGGCGTTCAGGCCGCGCTATACGGTGATCATGCGCGCCCTGATGGAGGCCGAGCGGGGGGCGGAAGAACCGATGGCGCTCAGCATCAAGGCCCTGGCCGAGGCCGCAGGCCTGACCCATTCGGCGCTCAGTCAGACGGCGGCGCAGATGACCCGCGAGGGATGGCTGGTTTCCGGCCGTGCGGCGGACGGACGACAGCGCGCGGTCATGCTGTCGGATCAGGCGCGCGCGGCCTTGCCGGCCCTGACCGATCAATGGCGCGCGACCAGTCGGGCGGCGCGGTCGCTGGATCAGGATCTGGGACTGGAGCTTGAGGCGGTTCTCACGGCGGCGTTGAGGGCGCTGGACGCGCGCGGCTATCGCGACCGTATGGAGGGGATGAGGCGGCCGGGTTGAGATCGGACGTTGTCACCCTCGCTCAGTGCATGATCTAGTGCGCCCATGTTCGATCCCGCCCTGTTCGCCGCCTTCCTGGTCGCCATCACCATTCTGACGATCACGCCGGGGGTGGACACGGCCATGGTGCTGCGCTCGGCGGCGGCCGAGGGCGGGCGTTCGGCCGTCTTCGCCGGGGCGGGCATCCTGCTGGGCTGTCTGATCTGGGGCGCGGCGGTGTCGCTTGGGTTCGGGGCGCTGCTGCGGGTGTCGGAGCTGGCCTATACGGTGGTGAAGTGGGCGGGCGCGGCCTATCTGGTCTGGCTGGGCGCGCAGATGCTGTTCAAGCCGCGCAGGAGCCTGGGCGAGCCGGGCGCCGCATTACCTCCCAGTGGTCCCGTCGCCTTTCGGCGCGGCCTGCTGACCAATCTGCTGAACCCCAAGATCGGCGTCTTCTACGTGACCTTCCTGCCCCAGTTCGTGCCGCAGGGCGCCAATGTGGCGGCCTTCACCTTCTTCCTGGTCGGGGTCCATGTGGCGCTGACCATCGTCTGGTTCGCCGGGTTGATCCTGGCGACGGCCCCGCTGGGCCGGTTCCTGCGTCGCCCGGCCGTGGTGCGGACGATGGACCGGGTGGTGGGCGTCGTCTTCATCGGCTTCGGTCTGAAGCTGGCCGCCTCGCGCGTCTGAGGTTCAGGCGTCCGGCGTCTCGAGCGGCAGACGCACCGTCGCCGCCGTGCCGACGCCCAGAGCGCTGTCCAGCGTCAGCGTCCCGCCGTGCAGCCCGGCCAGGGCGCGCACCAGCGCCAGCCCCAGCCCTGAACCTTGCGCCCGCTGTTCGGCGTCGCCTGCCTGCTCATAGGGACGGCCCAGACGGGCCAGGTCGTCGGCTGAAATGCCGACGCCGGTGTCGGCCACCGTCACTTCCAGCGCATCATCCGCCGCCTGCACCGACACGGTGACCGTCCCGCCCGGCGGGGTGAACTTCACCGCATTGGCCAGCAGGTTCAGCGCCATCTGCTTCAGCGCGCGGCAGTCGGCGCGAACGCTCAGCGCCTCGGGCGGCAGGACGGCGGCCAGTTCGACGCCCTTGTCATCAGCCTGAATGCGGACAAGGGCCAGCGCCGCCAGCACCGGCTCACGCGCGTCGAAGCGTTCCAGCGACAGCTCATAGCGGTCGGCCTCGATGCGGCTGACGTCCAGCACGTCGTTGATCAGGTCCAGCAGGTGGCCGCCCGCTTCGTGGATCGAGGCGGCGTAGTCGGCGTAGCGCGGCGGGACGGGGCCGAACAGCTCCTGCCGCATGGCGTCGGAGAAGCCGACCACGGCGTTCAGCGGGGTGCGCAGCTCATGGCTCATGTGGGCCAGGAAGCGGGTCTTGCCGAGGTTCTGGGCCTCTGCCTCGGCGCGGGCGGCGTCCAGCTCGGCCTCGCGCGCGTGCTGCAGGGTGGCGTCCAGCGCCTGGACGATCAGGCGCGGTCCCTTGTCGAGCCGCCGGGCGACCAGCAGGATGCGCCGGTCCAGCGCCAGGCGCGGGGTGAAGCGGACCTGGGCCTCGGCGCCGCCGCGCGCGCGGGCCAGGGCGGCGATGACGGCGGGACGGTCGGCCTCGTCCACGACGGCCAGCAGCCCATCCTCGAACAGCAGATCGACGGGCAGGGCGGCGGGCGCGGCGCCATAGGCGGACAGGGCGCGATGGCGGCCTTCGGCGTCCAGCGTCAGGGTCAGGCCCGGCTGACCGGACAGGACGGCCTCGACCCGCGCCACGGCGGCCTCGGCGAGGGAAAGGCGGCGCGCCTGGCGACGAAGGCCCAGAACCAGGCCGAGCAGGGCAGCGCCCGCCGTGATCAGGGCCGAGGCGCCGGCCAGGCCGCCGCCGGGCGTCGCGGGTCCGACGGCCAGGGTGGAGACCAGACCGACCAGGGCCGCGCCGACCGAGGCCAGGGCGCCGACGCCCGCGCGGCGACGCCCGCCCAGGGCCAGCCCCGCCGCCAGTGGGGCGAAGACGAAGCCGGCCAGCGGTCCCGCCGCGCCGCCCGCCAGGGCCGCCGCCGTCAGGGCCGCCAGGGCCCACAGCGTCGTCAGCGCCGCTCTCAACGCCGTCGTGTCGCGCGCCAGCAGGGCCAGGCCCGCCACCCCCGGCGCGGCCGTCACCGCCAGGGCCAGCGCCTCGGGCGCGGCCAGGGGGCGCCCCAGCCAGACGGCGCCCAGGGCCGTCAGCCCGACGACCGCCGTCCATCCGGCGTGCCAGGCGGCCACGGCGGCGCCGTCCCCGGCCTCGGCGGCTTCGGGGCGGCGGATGGGATCAAGAAGGGCGGTCCGAGACGTCACGGCCATCCGGGCGCAAGGGTTGAATCAGCCGTATAACCTAGACCGCGCTCCAGACGCTCCCTAGCGCGCTCGCCTGTCGGGGGAGCGCAGAGCCGGTTGTGAGAGGGGCGGTTGTGGCGAGGGCGCGCGCGGCCTATGTCGCGCCCATGACTTCCACCGCCGCTCCCGCCCGCTCCATCGACGACACCCTGGCCGAACTGGTCGAGGAGTTCGACCTGCTGGGCGATTGGGAAGGACGGATCGAATACGTCATCGACCTGGGCAAGGACCTGCCGCCCCTGCCTGAGGAGGCGCGGATCGAGGCGAACAAGGTGCCGGGCTGCGCCGCCCAGGTCTGGCTGTCGACGCGGCGGGAGACCGACCGTCTCTTCTTCGACGCCGACAGCGACAGCGCCCTGTCAAAGGGCAATATCGCCCTGCTGCTGCGGCTCTATTCCGGGCGCCTTCCGGCGGAGATTCTGGGTTTTGACGCCAGGGCGGCGCTGGACCGGCTGGGCCTGCCTTCGGCACTGACCCGGCAACGCGCCAACGGTCTGAACAGCATGGTGGGGCGGATCAGGGAAGCGGCGCTGGCGGCGAGCTGACCGCGCTCGGTGGTCTCGCTTCCGATTGCGCGCGATCGGGCGCATGATGAGACGTCTCATCCTGTGCGGAGCGGTCCGATGTCGGTCCTGATGAAACGCGCGCCCTCCTTCTTCAATCCGATCCGAACGGCCGGCTGGAGCGCGGTCGGGCTGATCCTGCTGACGCCGCTGGCGGCCATGCAGTTCACCTCCGAGGTCGCCTGGGACGCGCAGGACTTCCTGTTCGCCGCCGTCCTGCTGATCGGGGCGGGCCTGCTGCTGGAGCTGTTGCTGTGGAAGGCGCGGACTCCGCTGGTGCGGCTGATGCTGGCCGCAGCGGTGATCCTGTCCGTGCTGCTGATCTGGGCCGAAGCGGCGGTCGGGATCTTCTGAACCCCGACCGCGCTCCGACGCCTCAGGATTGCGGACCCAGGAAAGGGAAGGCCCGGGCGTTGCTGAATTCGGCGGTGGCGTCGCCTGCATGGGTGTGGATCTGGTTCTCGCCCAGCTCCAGCCGCTTGACCGGGGCGCGTTCTGAGAAATCGATCTTCTTCAGGTCCACCCAGAAGGTGTTCGGCGTCAGGGCCGACTCGAAGAAGTACAGCTTGCGCTTGTGATCCACGACCGTCCGCCAGCGGGTCGAGGAGATGTTCGGCTGGTCCGGGGTCGAGATGCCGAACGGCACCGAGACGTTGCGGATCACGCTGAACACGCTGGCCAGGGCCATGTTCTGGTCTTCGAACTTGGGGATGGCGTTGACGTAGAAGGCGGCCCGCGCATAGCGGTCGGCCGCCCGGTTGGTGCCCGGCAGCATGACCGTGCCGCCGATGCCCTGCCAATAGGTGTTCAGCGCCAGCTGCTGGTCGAAGGTCGGCGAGTTGGTCATCACCTGATAGTCGCGGCTGTGGTGGATCACCAGCTTGCCGTCGATGTATTCGAAGATGGCGCTGTCGCCGCCGGAATCCGACAGGGACAGGTGCAGGGTGGTCAGGCGGTCCTGACCCGGCACACTGTCGCTGACCAGGACGAAGGGTTCGTCGCGCAGGGCCTCGACCGCCTCGGCCACGGTGGCGAAATTGTCGAGGGCGTACTGGGCCCAGGCGGCGATGCTGAGCGCGGGCTTGTTCGGGTCGTAGGCCGGATACTCCGACTCCACCAGCCACAGGACGTTGGCGACCAGGCCCATCTCGTTCACGCCGTCGACGGTCGAGATGTCATAGCCGCTGGCGATGACGCTGCCGTATTTGGACGTCCAGGTCAGGGAGTTGGGACCGCCGGACCCGTCCCGCGCCATGCCGCGCGGAAAGATCCAGAGATTGGTCATGATCTCGTCCTTCCAGTCCATCGACCGGGCCGTGATCACGGCGCCGTCGTGGCCGTGGTAGACAAGGCGCGTGCACGCCTCGGCCGCCGGAACGGCCACCATGAAGGCGGCGGCCAGGGCGGCGACGCCCTTCTTCATTCCGTTGCGCATGTCGTCTCCTGAGGTGAGGGGATCGTCGGGGGGATGAGGGGTCAGTAGGTCAGCGACAGGCCCAGGACCGGGCCGTGGCGGGTCACCTTCCAGTCGAAGCGCTGGCCGGTGAAATCGTCCTGCTCATAGTTCTGATGCAGCAGGCGGTAGCCGGCGTTGATCGAGACGGCGCCGCCCGCCAGCGGGGTGCGATAGGAGGCCAGGGCCTGCCAGGCCAGGCTGTGGCGGTCGTCGTCGCCCAGGCCGCCGGCGTCGACCTGGGCGCGCAGGGTCCAGCGCTCGGACACGTCGCCCTCGACCCTCAGGCCCAGCAGCAGGTCGGTCCATTCGGCGCCCTTGTGCACGGCGCCCAGCGGGGTGTTCAGATCGGCCCGCAGCTGGCTCCAGCGGGCGCCGACCAGCGGTTCGACGCGGAAGCTGCGCGCGTCGCCGAAGGCGGTGCGGCCGCCCAGCGGGTCGTCGATCAGGCGGAACAGCATCCCGCCCGAGACGGTGGTCGAGCGGGTCCCCAGTTCGGCCGGGACGCCCATCAGGGACACGCCCTCATGGGTCTTGGCGTACTGATAGTCGACGAAGGCGCCCCAGCGGCCCTTGCGCACCTCGACGTCGCCCATGACCACGCTCTCCAGCTGGTCGAAGGCGTCCGAGGCGGACACGTCCACCGGCGCCTTGTGGCCCGCCAGCGTGACGTTTCCGTCCAGCGAAGTGGCCCAGACATAGGGGCTGACCGTCATACGCCACTGATCCTCGGCGCTGGTCTGGGCGACGGCGGCGCCGGCGAGGGCGGTCGCCGCCAGACCAGGAAGAAGCGAGGCTGGGCGGAAGAACGTCATAAGGAGTCTGCTCACGGCGACCGAGGGGATGGTCTCTGGATAGAACGGCCATGCTTAAGTAATCGTGGATCGGCAATCTGTGATTGTATTTCGCCGATCGTCGCGCGCCGTCACCCGATGCCGTAATGCTCGGCCAGAGCCTGCAATCCCTGTTTCAGCAGGGTCTTGCCCTGTCGGCGGCGTAAGGACAGCGCCTGTTCCGCCAGTTGCAGGGACGTGCCGTGGATGCAGACCTGCTCGACCATGGCGCGCAGACGCGGGCCGCAGGCGCTCAGCGCAGCCTGCACCCGACCCGAGGCGGACAGGGCGCGGTCGCTCGGTTCGATCCGCACGCCCCCGCCGCCCGAACGCGAGGTCGGCAAGGCGTCCCAGCGCATGGTCAGGGAGGGGCCGGCGGCCGCGATCTCGGCCTCGGCGCGCAGGCGTTCGCCCGCCGCGACCTCGGCCGGCGTCAGCCAGGGGCGGCCCGATTGGTCCTTGCGCCGGGCCAGCCACAGGATCGGGCTCTCGCCCAGATTGGCGCGGCGGGTGGTCAGGCGGCCGTCGCCCTCCATCATGGCGCGTTCGCCCTCGATGACGCCGGGTCGGCCGGGCGGAGGAGCGGGGCGGGCATGGTCGTTGGCCGCGCGGGGCAGCCAGCCGCCGCCTTCGCGCAGGCGCAGCCCCGGCCGCTCGATCACGGCGCGGAAGACGGCCTCGTCCAGGGTCAGCACCACCCGGCTGCGCCGGTCGCCGCCGAGGCGCAAGGGATAGGCGCCGTTCGCCTGGTCCAGCCAGGCGCCTGGGCGTTGCAGCAGGCTGCGGGCGCGTTCCAACTGGCGGCTCATCGACGGGCTCCGATCTCGGGCGCCAGATCGACCAGGGGCAGCTCCATCACCGCCCGCAGCGACCCCTCCAGGCCGTCCATCAGGGCGTCGTAGTCGGGCCGGTCGCGCTCGTCCTCGGCCCAGCGGCAGGCGGCGCCGGCCGTCGCCCGGTTCAGGCCGAAGGCGTGGGCCACCCGCTCCAGCGGCCAGCCGAAGGAGACGTGCGCCAGATACATGGCCGACCAGCGCGCGCGACACGCCCTGGGCCGCACCCGCTCGCGCCGCGTCATCTCGGCGACAGGCACGCCCAGGGCCAGACCCGACAGCGACAGGGCCGCGTCCGCCCGGATGCGGTCGCCCTCCGTCACCGGCACGCGATAGGGTTCCATGATCTGCGCTTCCTCCCCGCCATTCCTGTGGATGCCGCCATTATGAGTGCGTCGGGCGGTTGGGTTAGGAATGTTGTCCTATGAAGCGTCAGAAACGGTCGCTTCGACAGGCGGGGCACGGCATTGACGGGGGCGGTTGTGCACGCCCCCTGTGGAAGACGCGTCAGACGTCAACAGGGGAATGAGGGGGCGGCGCCGAATAAATTAACGAATCCTTGACTCGGGACTCTGGACGGCGATTCGCAAATCACCTTAGGCGTTTCATATCGGGATGCGTTAACCCTTCTTAAGGTTTTGGCCCGTTAACGTTGGAACAAGGTTACCCGGCCGCATGCCACGTGCGGCCATCCCAAGCTTTGCCTGGAGGGGCATGAATGCGCGTCCTGTTGATCGAAGACGACCACGCGACGGCTCAAAGCATCGAACTGATGCTGAAGTCGGAAGGGTTTAACGTCTACACCACCGACCTGGGTGAGGAAGGCATCGATCTGGGCAAGATCTATGACTACGATCTCATTCTGCTGGACCTGAACCTGCCGGACATGAGCGGCCTCGAGGTTCTGCGTCAGCTGCGCAACGGCAAGATCAATACGCCGGTGATGATCCTCTCGGGCAGCCATGAGATCGACACCAAGGTCAAGACCTTCGGCGGCGGCGCTGACGACTATCTGACCAAGCCCTTCCACAAGGACGAACTGATCGCGCGCACCCACGCCGTGGTCCGCCGCTCCAAGGGCCACGCCCAGGCCATCATCCACACCGGCGAGATCGCGGTGAACCTGGACGCCAAGACCGTCGAGGTGAACGGCCACCGCGTGCATCTGACCGGCAAGGAATATCAGATGCTGGAGCTGCTCTCCCTGCGCAAGGGCACGACCCTGACCAAGGAGATGTTCCTGAACCACCTGTACGGCGGCATGGACGAGCCGGAGCTGAAGATCATCGACGTCTTCATCTGCAAGCTGCGCAAGAAGCTGGCGACGGCGGCGGGCGGCAAGCACTACATCGAAACCGTCTGGGGCCGCGGCTATGTCCTGCGCGACCCGGCCGAGGGCGCGATCACCGTCGCCGCCTGAAAAGATCCGGCCTGAGCCTCCACTCAGGACGCACGGAATGCAAACGCCCGCCGGGAAACCGGCGGGCGTTTTCCTTTGGCTGAATTCACCTTGTGTGTTGGCGCAGATGCCTGATTTCCGCTCATCCCGGCGTCCGCCGGGATCCAGTGCTTTGGCTTCAGGCTCCGGGCTCCGCTGTCAGGCCTCAGTTTGGCTTACTCACTGGGTCCCGGCGGACGCCGGGATGAGCGGGGATGAAAAGGACAAGGCCCGCATCTGATATGGAGCTGGCATTTTTCTTTGGCTGCTCCGGGGCTTGGACGAGGTGAGGGCAGGGCAGGGGCGCCAAACGATACATCCCCTCACGGATTGTTACGCCTTCGGCCTCGCCTTCGCAGGTGCAGCGCGCTAGTGAAACCCCGCATAAGGCGGGACTCAACCTCGCAAAACCACGGTTCAGGAACTACGAAATGACCAAGTGGGTGTACGGCTTCGGCGGCGGATCCGCTGATGGCGACGCGTCGATGAAGAACCTTCTGGGCGGCAAGGGGGCGAACCTGGCCGAGATGTCGTCCCTCGGCCTACCGGTGCCGCCCGGCTTCACCATCACCACCGAGGTCTGCACCTGGTATTACGCCAACCAGGAAACCTATCCGTCCGACCTGACCGATCAGGTCAAGGCGGCCCTGGCCCACGTCGAGGGCGTGGTGGGCAAGACTTTCGGCGACGCGGCCAATCCCCTGCTGGTGTCGGTGCGCTCGGGCGCCCGCGCCTCCATGCCGGGCATGATGGACACGGTGCTGAACCTGGGCCTGAACGACCAGACGGTCGAGGGTCTGGCCAAGCTGTCGGGCGACCGCCGCTTCGCCTTCGATTCCTACCGCCGCTTCATCACCATGTACTCCAACGTGGTGCTGGGTCTGGGTCACGACTATTTCGAAGAGGTGCTGGACGACCACAAGGATCGTCTGGGCGTCTCGGTCGACACCGAACTGACCGCCGAGAACTGGGAGAAGGTGGTCGCGGACTACAAGGCCCTGGTCGAGCGCGAACTGGGCAAGCCCTTCCCGCAGGATCCTCAGGCCCAGCTGTGGGGCGCCGTCGGCGCCGTGTTCGAAAGCTGGATGAACGACCGGGCGAAATTCTATCGCCGCATGCACGACATCCCTGAAAGCTGGGGCACGGCCGTCAACGTCCAGTCGATGGTGTTCGGCAATATGGGCGAGACCTCGGCTACCGGCGTCGCCTTCACCCGCAACCCCTCGACGGGCGAGAACAAGCTGTACGGCGAGTTCCTGATCAACGCCCAGGGCGAGGACGTGGTGGCGGGCATCCGCACGCCGCAGTCCCTGACCAAGGCGGGCCGCGAGGAGATGGGCGAAACGGCTCCCTCGATGGAAGAGGCTATGCCCGAGGTCTTCGCCCAGTTCGTCGACGTGGTGGGTCGGCTGGAAAGCCACTACCGCGACATGCAGGATATCGAGTTCACGGTCGAGCAGGGCCGTCTGTGGATGCTGCAGACCCGCAACGGCAAGCGCACGGCCAAGTCGGCGCTGAAGATCGCCGTGGACCTGGCCTCCGAGGGCGTCATCTCTCAGGACGAGGCGGTCAGCCGCGTCGAACCGGCCGCGCTGGACCAGTTGCTGCACCCGACGCTGGACCCCAAGGCGGCGCGCACCGTGGTGGCGGCGGGCCTGCCCGCCTCGCCGGGCGCGGCGACCGGCAAGATCGTCTTCGACGCCGATGAGGCCGAACGTCTGGGCCAGCAGGGCGACGCCGTCATCCTGGTCCGCGACGAGACCTCGCCGGAAGACATCCACGGCATGCACGCGGCGCGCGGCATCGTCACGGCGCGCGGCGGCATGACCAGCCACGCGGCGGTGGTGGCGCGCGGCATGGGCCGCCCCTGCGTTTCGGGCGCGGGCGAGATCGCTATCAATGAGAAGGCCGGAACCTTCACCGCGCGCGGCCGCACCTTCAAGGCGGGCGAGGTCATCACCATCGACGGCGGCAAGGGCGAGGTGCTGGACGGCGCCGTGCCCATGATCGAGCCGGAACTGACGGGCGACTTCCAGACCCTGATGGGCTGGGCCGACGGCATCCGCCGCCTGAAGGTTCGCGCCAACGCCGAGACGCCGCTGGACGCCAAGACCGCGCGCGGCTTCGGCGCCGAGGGCATCGGCCTGTCGCGCACCGAGCACATGTTCTTCGACGAGGCCCGCATCGCCGCCGTGCGCGAGATGATCCTGGCCGACGACGAGGCGGGCCGCCGCGTGGCTCTGGCCAAGATCGCCCCGTTCCAGAAGGCCGACTTCGTCGAGCTGTTCACCATCATGAGCGGCCTGCCGGTGACGGTGCGCCTGCTGGACCCGCCGCTGCACGAGTTCATTCCGCACACCGACGCCGACATCGACGCCCTGGCGGCGACGCAAGGCCTGGACGCGGCCAAGCTGAAGCGCCGCGCCCGCGAACTGCATGAGACCAACCCCATGCTGGGCCACCGCGGCTGCCGCCTGGGCGTGGCCTATCCGGAAATCTACGAGATGCAGGTCCGCGCCATCCTCGAGGCGGCGCTGCAGGTGAAGGCGTCGTCGGGCGTCGCCCCGATCCCGGAGATCATGCACCCGCTGGTCGCCCTGGGTCTGGAGATGAAGTATCTGCGCGAGCTGACCGACCGCACGGCCAAGGCCGTCTTCGCGGACGCCGGCGACAGCGTGGACTACCTGGTCGGCACCATGGTCGAACTGCCGCGCGCCGCCCTGCGCGCCGCCGACCTGGCCGAGCACGCCGAGTTCTTCAGCTTCGGCACCAACGACCTGACGCAGACGACCTTCGGCATCAGCCGCGACGATTCCGGCCACTTCCTGCAGGCCTATCTGGACAAGGGCATCTTCGAGAACGACCCCTTCGTCCGTCTGGACCAGAGCGGCGTGGGCGATCTGATCCGCATCGCCGAGGAGCGCGGCCGTGCGGTCAAGCCGGGCATGAAGATGGGCATCTGCGGCGAACATGGCGGCGATCCCGCCTCCATCGCCTTCTGCGAGACGGTCGGCCTCGACTACGTCTCCTGCTCGCCCTACCGCGTGCCGATCGCTCGTCTGGCGGCGGCCCAGGCCGCCCTGAGCGCGCGCTCGGGCGAGGAACGTGAAAAGGACCGCTGAGGCCCCTTCAATCGTCGACAAGAGAAGGGCGACCCGAAAGGGTCGCCTTTTTCATGCCCTGAAATGGTCGCCCTTGACGGAACGCGGTGTGTGCCTTCTCCCGCACAGTTCTCGCTCCCTCGTTCAAGCACAGGGAACGGCTATGGGCGCTTGAGATTTGTTTCTCCGCAAGGTGGTCAGGCCGGTCCTGCTCATCGCAATAAGGAGTGATTGAAGCTCATGCGTAACGTTATTCTCGCCGCCGCCGCCCTTTCTGTATTCGCCCTTCCCGCTGCGGCCCAGGTCGTGCAGCCGGGCGGTCCCACCTACTACGGCACGCTCGGTTATTCGCAGCTAGACCATTCGGATGGAAACCTGGGCGCCGTCACCGGCCGCCTGGGGGCCAAGTTCAACCCCTATTTCGGCGTCGAGGGCGAAGGCTCGATCGGGGTGAAGGACGACGACTTCACCATCGCTGGGGCCCAGGGCAAGATCGAGCACGACTATGACCTGGCCGCCTATGCGGTCGGCACGTTTCCGGTCACGCCCAATTTCGAACTGTTCGCGCGCGGCGGCTACGGCACCACCCAGATGAAGGCCGAGCTGGCCGGGGTCGAGCGCAAGGCCGACGGCGAAAGCTGGAACTACGGCGTCGGCGCCAACTACTACTTCGACGGCCAGAACGGCCTGCGCGGCGACTGGACCCGTCGCGACTTCACCGACGACGGCGGCGAAGTGGACGTCTACTCGGTCAACTACGTCCGTCGTTTCTGATCCGATTCCCGGCGGATCGGTTGGGCGCGCTCCCCGGCGGGGCGCGCCCTTTCTTTTTGCGCCATTTAGGTAACGGCGTATGTGTCTTTCGCGTAACTTTCGTCGTTCGTGGTTGATGCGCCTATGGAACGGGGATGCAGGCGCAACCATTTAAGCTTCGTTGGATGGGGCATGTGATCAAAGAAGTCACATCATCTAAGGAGTATGAAATAATGCGTAACGTTCTTCTCGCCGCTGCCGCTATGTCTGTTCTCGCCGCTCCGGCGTTTGCTCAATCGAATCCCGAGTCGCGCGGTTATGGTTCGCTGGGTTACACGCACATGGAAGGCGATGCGGCCCAGACCGGCGCCGTGTCCGGCCGCCTGGGCGTCAACCTGAACCGCTACCTGGCCGTGGAGACCGAGGTCGGCGTGGGGGTCAAGGACAAGGACATCACCGTCGCCGGCGTCGACGGTCAGATCAAGCACGAGTGGGACGCCGCCGGCTATGTCGTCGGCAAGTATCCCGTCGGCGACAAGCTGGAGCTGTTCGCCCGCGGCGGCTACGGCCATACGGAGCTGAAGCAGGAGCTGGCCGGCGCCGAGAGCAAGGTCGGCGGCGACAGCTGGAACTACGGCGTCGGCGCCAACTACTACCTGGACGGCGTCAACGGCGTCCGCGCCGACTGGACCCGCCGCGACTTCCGCGACGACCGCGGCGAGGCTGACGCCTATTCGGTCAGCTACATCCGCCGCTTCTAAGCGCGGATGGTCTGAAATGACGAAGGCCCGCTCCAGTCGGAGCGGGCCTTTTTCGTTGGTCGATTTTTGAGGCGGTCAGGCGACGCCCGGCGCCAGGGCCCAGCGCAAGGAGCCCTCGCCGAAGGGGCGGATGAAGAAGTCGCGATAGCGTTCGAACACCTCGATGATCTTCATCTTGAGGTCTTGAGTCACCGACTCGCCGCGTTGGCGTTTCAGCGCCGCGACGCAGTTGATCACCATATCCTGATGGGCCGAACCGCCCATGCGCTGCAGCACCGTCGCCACGTCGTGCGCCAGCGGATCACTGAGTTTTTCAGCCCAGGGCAAAGCTGTCTGAGTCATTCGGGCGTCGTCCCCCCTGTTTCTCGACGCGTAACGGTTTGCAAAATTTTCCGAACAGTGCAAGCGGCGCTGGAAATATTGATTCCTATTCGGGGCGATCAGGGGCGCTTTTGCACAAAAACCGTGCCCGCCGAATAACCTGCGCCGAAGCTGCAGATCAGACCCGTATCGCCCGGCGCGAAGCCGTCGTGGTGCAGGTGGAAGGCGATGATCGATCCGGCCGAGGAGGTGTTGGCGTAGTCGTCCAGGATGATGACGTTCTCGCTCGGCGCTGGGTCGCGGCCCAGCACCTTCTTGCCGATCAGGGTGTTCATGTTGATGTTGGCCTGGTGCAGCCACAGGCGCTTGAGCCCGTGCGTGTCCAGCTTCAGCTCGGCGGCGTGGTCCAGGATCATGGTCGAGACCATCGGCACCACCTCCTTGAACACCTTGCGGCCCTGCTGGACGAACATCTTGTCAGTCAGGCCGTCCGAAGACACCGGCTCGTTGGCGCCGGTCGGCAGGGCGGCGCGGTTCAGGAAGCCGAAATTGTTGCGGATGTTGTTGGAGAAGCTGGTCTGAAGCTTCGTGCCCAGAATATCCCAGCCGCCCGGTCCGGCCTGATCCTCGGCCTCGATGATGACGGCCGTGGCGACGTCGCCGAAGATGAAGTGGCTGTCGCGATCCTTGAAGTTCAGGTGCGCCGAGCAGATTTCGGGGTTGACCATCAGCACGGCCTTGACCGACCCCGAGGCCACGAAATCCGCCGCCGTCTTGATGCCGAAGGTGGCGGAGGAACAGGCCACGTTCATGTCGAAGGCGAAGCCCTCGATCCCCAGCGCCTGCTGCACCTCGATGGCCATGGCGGGGTAGGGGCGCTGCATGTTCGACGCGGCGCAGATGACGGCGCCGATCTCGCTGACCGGCTTGCCCCAGGCCCGGATGGCGTCCTCAGCGGCCTTGACCGCCATCTCGGCCAGGATCGACAGTTCGTCGTCGCCGCGCGCGGGCAGGTGCGGCAGCATTCGCTCGGGGTCGATGATCCCCGCCTTGTCCATGACGAAGCGCGCCTTGATGCCCGAGGCCTTTTCGATGAAGGCTTCGGACGAGGGCGTCTTGGCCTCCAGTTCGCCGGCGGCGATGGCCTCGGCGTTGGCGGCGTTCCAGCCCTCGGCCCAGGCGTTGTAGGCGCCGACCAACTCCTCGTTCGAGATCGACTGTTCCGGGGTGAACAGGCCGGTTGCGGAGATGACGGCTTTTTTCACTGTATGGTTCCCTGACGCTCGGCGCGCGGCTCCTCGCTGCATGAGGGAACATGGAGTCCCCGGCGCTCGACAAGCTTTATGTCGGCGCCTCGCGGCGAAGTTCGGGCGCCTCGCGGGCCGGACTCAGTCCGTTGCGATGACGAACCTCCTCAATAGGCCGGGGGAAGGCTGCGGTCGAGACTGGCCTTTATGCCTCTCCACCAGCGATTGATGCGGCCGCGCGGCGGGGCGGGCAGGGGATGGTCGCGCGCGGCGATCAGGGCCTCGACCAGGTTCTCGGCCTCGCAGGGCCAGCCGTCCGGCGTGACATAGACCGGATAGCCGATCAGGGCGGCGTGGATGATGCTTTGCAGGCTGGCGCGACGGGTGCGGCGCTCGAACGTCAGCTGATCGTCGGTCAGGCCCCAGCCCGCATAGAAGGGGCGACCATAGACGCTGACCGGCTTGCCTCGCATCAGGGCCTCGAATCCGGTCAGGGAGGTCAGGGTCGCCAATCGGTCGCAGGCGTTCAGACAGTCCACGATGTCCAGATCGTCGGCCGAGGCGTCGACCTCCTCCATCGCCGCATGATCCAGCAGGCCGGGGCGGTTGCCCGCCGTCACGTCCGGGTGGTTGCGATAGATCAGGAAGGCGTCGGGATGATCCGCCCGCGCCGCCTTCACCAGGCCGGAGTTGGTGCGCAGGTCCGGCCCGCAGCCCATCAGGATCGAACGGTCGTTCTCGACCTGCCCCACGACCAGCAGGATCGGCCTGTCCTTGGGCCAGTGCGCCGGGACGCCCGCCCCCTTCAGATTGTATTTCGACAGGCCTGCCTCGACCACCCGAACACGAAGCGCCTCGGCGCGCGCGGCCTGATCGGGCGACGGCTCGCTCGCCTCGATCAGGCTCTCCAGACGGCTGGGCCGGGTCGGGTCGTAATAGACGCCTTGGTCATCAAGCGCGACCGACAGGGCGCCGAAGAAGTCGGAGCCCAGGCCGCGCGAGCGGATGAAGCCGTCCTCCATGCGCACGACAGGGCCTTCAAAGGCGTCGGCGGCGGCGCGGATCTGCGGCGTCTCCTTGCCGGCCCACCAGATCAGCTTGCCGCCCGTCGCCCGCGCATGGGCGACGGCGGCGGAGGAGCGCCAGAAGTAGCGGACGCGGCCCTTGGGCGAGTTCAGCAGGCGGCGCACCGGCGGCCGCTTGGCCGGGGCGAAGCCGACGGCGGCCCAGTCGCCCGCCAGCCGGTCGGCCCGGTCGCGAAGCGCGATCAGCCGCTCTAGCGCCTGCTCGGCCTCGCACCGCTGGCCGGTGACGGGATCGACGTAGCGGGTGTAGGCGATCAGCGCCGCCGCCGCGACCTGTTCCAGATCGCGCGGTACGCCGCGCCGTCCGGTCTGGACCGCGTCCGTGGTCAGGCCCCAACCGGAATAGAAGGGCGCGCCGAAGCATCGCACCGGCAGGCCCCTCAACAGCGCCTCGAATCCCAGCGCCGAAGTCACGACATAGACCGCGTCCACCGCCGCCAGCAGGTCGGCGGGCCGCACGTCCGTATCGATCAGGGTGACGCCCTGAAGCTGGTCCGCCGGGATGCAGCCCTGCTTGCGCCCTGCGGCCACGGCGGGGTGGCGTTTGACGATCAGCTGGGCGTCCGGTTCGTCGCGCCGGGCGGTCGCCAGCATCTCCGAGAAGCTGGTCTCGGTCGCCAGTCCATAGCCGATGGAGGCGTCGCCGAAGGTCTGGTCCACGATCAGCACCCGGCGGCCGGGCTTCAGCAGGGCGGGGTCCAGCGACCCGCCCATATTGGTCTTGGACACGCCCGAGGCGACGATGCGGTCGATCAACGCACGCGACCGTCCGCGCATCGCATCGTCGCACCAGTCGGGTGTGGTCTGGATCAGCTGCTCCAGCCGACTGGGCCGGGTGGCGTCGTAATAGACGCCCAGATCGTCGACGATCAGGCTGAGGCTGCTCGCCCCGCTCTCGCCGATGCCGACCGAGCGCAGGAAGCCGTCTTCCAGCGCCACATAGGGTTTGCCGTGCGTCGCCGCCCAGCGTCGGCCCGCTTCCGCCGTCGGCTTCATGCCCCAGCCGAGGACGACCTCGATTGACGATCCGGGCAGGGCCGACAGGTCGTAATCGGGCAGGAAGGCGGACAGGAAGGGAACCTTCAACACCCCCGGCGCACAGACCCAGGCGCGGGTTTTCGACAGGGGCGGAAGCGGTGCGGTCATTGGATGGTGTCTACGGTTTGTAGAGTCAGGGCGCCACCCCCATGACCGCTCATCTCGGCGGAAGCCGGGACCCAGTGAGAGCCACGCGCTCTGCATCCGGCCATAAGGGGAGCGCTAGATAGAACCTAGGCGTTTGAAGCCAAAGCACTGGGTCCCGGCTTCCGTCGGGATGAGCGGAAAATCAGAGCTCCGCCAACAGGTTTTGGGCGGCGTGGAGGTGCAGTCGCTCCACCATCTCGCCCTCGACGCGGATGACGCCCAGCCCGGCGGCCTCGGGCGCGGCGAAGGCGGCGACGACCTTGCGCGCCCATTCGACTTCATCGGCTGAGGGGCCGAACGCCGCGTTCGCGCCCTCGATCTGCGAGGGATGGATCAGGCTCTTGCCGTCGAAGCCATACAGCCGCCCCTGTGCGCACTCGGCGGCGAACCCGGCCTCGTCCTTGATGCGGTTGAACACCCCGTCGATGACGCTCAGGCCGTTGGCGCGCCCATGGGCCACGACCGCCGCCAGCCACGGCTTCAGCGGCTCCCGGTCGGGCGTGGGGCCGGTCTTCAGGTCCTTGGCCAGATCGTTCACGCCCAGCATCAGGCCGCTCAAGGCCCCGTCCGCTTCGGCGATGTCGCGCAACTCCACCAGCGCGCGCGGCGTCTCGATCATGGCCCACAGATCGACGCCGGGGCGCAGCGCCGCCGACAGGGCGTGGACCATGGCCGCGCTCTCGACCTTGGGCGCGACGATCAACTCGACCGGGGCGGCCTGCAGCGCCTTCAGGTCGTCGGCGCCCCACGGCGTGTCCAGCCCGTTGATCCGCACGCCGAGACGCGGGCCGAAGCCGCCCTCGTGCGCCGCCGCGACGGCGGCAGCGCGGGCCTCAAGCTTCATCTCGGGCGCGACGGCGTCCTCCAGGTCCAGCACCGCCACGTCGCAGGGCAGGGTGCGGGCCTTCTCGACCGCCCGGGCGGTCGAGGCGGGCAGGTAGAGGACGCTGCGCGCGCGCATCAGACCCTGCCCGTGACGGGGATCAGGGCGCCCGTGACCGCCCGCGCTTCGGGCGAGGCCAGGAACAGGATGACGGCGGCCAGATCGGCGGGCGCGACCCATTTCGACGGATCGGCGTCGGGCATGTCGGCGCGGTTGGCCGCAGTGTCGATGATGGAGGGCAGGACGGCGTTGACCGTCACCGGGGTCGACTTCAGCTCCTCGGCCAGAGCCTCGGTCAGGCGGTGGACCCCGGCCTTGGAGGCGGCGTAGGCGCCCATGCCGTGCCCGGCCTTGATTGCGCCATTGGCGCCGATGTTGACGATACGGCCCTCAGGCGAGGCTTTCAGATGAAGCAGGGCGGCGCGGCTGGCGTTCAGCGTCGTCTTGACGTTGAGGGCGTGCATCCGATCGAACGCGTCGCCGTCGCCTTCGACCGGGCTCCAGACGAAGCCGCCGGCGATGTTCAGCAGGGCGTCCAGACGGCCGAAATGGGCGACGACGGACTCGATTGCGGTCTTGGCCTGAGCCGGGTCGGTCAGGTCGACGCCGTTGATCTCGAAGACGTCGGGGTTCGGCGCGCGCGGCGGGGTGCGGCCGATGACGGCGACCGACAGGCCGCGCGCCTGCGCCGCCTCGACGACCGCCCGGCCAAGGGCGCCGTATCCGCCGGTGATCGCGACGACTCTCTGGCTCATGCTTCCTGCTCCTGTCGGTTCGGCGCGGACCATAGCGGGGCGCGCGCCGTGATCAATCGGGGATCAGGCGTCCCACAGACGCGCGGCGCCGCGCACGCCCGAGGAATCGCCCCACGTCGCCGGGACGATCCGCCCCTCCCAGTGGTCGGAGAAGACATGGCGCGCCACGACGGCGGGCAGGCGGTCGTAAAGCTCGCCCACGTTCGACATGCCGCCGCCCAGCACGAAGACCTCCGGGTCGGCCAGATTGACGACCATGGCCAAGGCTCGGCCCAGCCGGTCGATGTAGCGATCCAGGGCGTCAGTCGCGCCGGCGTCGCCCGCGCGCGCCGCCTCGATGACGGCCTGGGCCGTCCAGTTTCGGCCCGTGGTCTCCCTGTGGTCGCGCTGGAAGCCGGTTCCGGAGATCCAGGTCTCGAGGCAGCCCCGCAGGCCGCACCAGCAGGCGGGGCCGGGCGCCTCTTCGGCCGAGGGCCAGGGCAGGGAGATGTGGCCGATCTCGGCGGCGACGGCGTGCGCGCCGTCGACCAGCCGACCGTCGATGATCAGGCCGCCGCCGCAGCCGGTGCCCAGGATGACGCCGAACAGGATGGCCGCGTCCGCGCCTGCGCCGTCGGCGGCCTCGGACAGGGCCAGACAGTTGGCGTCGTTGGCCAGCCGAACCGGGCGGCCTAGCGCGGCCTGCAGATCAGCGCCGAAGCGGGCGCCGTTCAGATAGGTGGAGTTGGCGTTGCGGATCAGGCCGGTGCGCGGCGAGGGCGATCCGGGAATGGCCAGACCGACCGATTGCGCAGGGCCTGCTTCGGCCTCCACCCGCGCGACCAGATCGGCGACCAGGCGGATGGCGGCGTCATAGCTTCCGGGGTTCGGCTGGCGGATTCGCGCCGCGAAGGCGCCCGCCGCGTCCAGCGCCGCCGCCTCGATCTTGGTGCCGCCGAAGTCGATTCCGATCCGCATGGTTGGGAGGTAGCACGGGCGGGGGCAGGCGTCGTGTGGGGAACCCGCTCCTGACCCCTCCGCCGTCATCCTCGGGCTTGACCCGAGGATCCAGCTGTCCGCGCCCTGAACCTCGCCCGTGAGAGACGCGATGGCGGCGCATCATCCTCAACCGGCCGTCCGCACCACGCTGGATCCTCGGGTCAAGCCCGAGGATGACGGCAGGGGACGGAAGGCGGAGGGCGGAGTAGTCGAGGAGCGGAGGTGAACGAGGCGCGCTTCACCCCGCGCCGAACACCCTGGCCATCAGCCGCTCCAGCGCCTCGGCGTCCACGGCGTCGAAGGCGGCCTTCTGCGTGGCGTCCACGTCCAGCACCGCGATCAGGGCGCCCGAGGCGTCCAGCACGGGAACCACGATCTCGCTGGCCGAGCGGCTGTCGCAGGCGATGTGGCCGGGGAAGGCGTCGACGTCCTCGACCACCTGGGTCTGGCGCGTCTTCGCCGCCGCGCCGCAGACGCCGCGCCCGAACGGGATGCGCAGGCAGCCCAGAGTGCCCTGATAGGGGCCGACCACCAGTTCATCGCCCCTGGCCGCGTCCACGACGTAGAAGCCGGTCCAGAAGAAGGCGGGGAAGGCGTCCGCCAGCATGGAGGCCACGGTGGCCATGCGCGCCGCCAGGTTCGGCTCGCTGTCCAGCACGGCCAGGATTTCGGCCTCGACCTCGGCGTAGCGTTCGGCCTTGTCGGCGGGGCGGTCGTCACGGGCGACATAGGACATCGGGCGGGCTCGGAGAAACTAGGGAACGGTGTAGGCGCTGCAATCGGGCAGGGGCGCGTCTGCAACATAGGCCTTTGCGGCCCGATCGAAAGTGAAGACGCGCTGCACCGTGCATTCGGCGTCTACGGCCTTGACCAGATCCTCGGGCTTCAGCGGCGGCTTGGCCAGGGAGTCCTCGTCTCGCGACACCCGGCCGGGGAAGGTGGCGGCGGTCGAGGCGTAGGTCAGGCGCGGCGGGAAGGCGTCGCCCTCGGCCTTCAGCTCGGCGGCGAACTCATATTCGTCATGGCAGGCGCCGGCGCGCTGTTTCATGTCCTCTTCGCCGAAGCAGGCGCGGATCATCAGCGAGCCGGACATCGGGACGGTCAGGATTTCCTGCGGCGTCTCGCCGGGCGTGAACCGCACCAGGGTCCGGTAGGAGGACATCCCGCCGCCGCCCGAATACATGGCCTGCAGTTCCATGTCGGCGCCGAGGATGACGTCGTCGCTTCCGGCGCGGCGCAGAATGACGCCGGGCTTCCAGAAGCCTTCGGAGGCCCCGTTATCGATGAGGTGGGAGGCCGCGGGCGCACGGCCGTCCGGCGTTCCGTCATACAGGCGCAGCACCTGACGTTCCTGGGTCTCGTCCGTCTCGATCAGGGCGCACCAGCGGCGATCGGCGGTGCAGGCGGGGATGGCCTCGCCCTGCGTCGCCGCCGGGACGGGCTCCAGCGTCTCGAAATCGGGCGACGGGGCAGCGGCTGCCAGAAAGGCGGCGAGCAGAAGGAACATGGAAGAAGGTCTCGGCGTCTGACGGCGGGGCGAAGGGAAGGTGGCGCTATTGGATGGCGAAGGATCGCAGAAGAAGGCGGAGCGTGAAAAGCCTTCTGATCGCTGGGCGTTCCAACCTTGGCATTGGCGCTTACAGGCGCACGATATAAAGGCTCGGCTTGAGGGCGGTCGGCAGGGCGGATGACCTGTGAAGAGTGCTGTCGACACAGAGGCTATGTCATGAAACGCACAACGATTATCGCCGCCGTGGCGCTCGTCCTGTCTGGCGCGCTGTCCGGCTGCACCGCTCCGGCCCAGTCCCGTGAAGTGCTGCTGGACGCCGGTTACACCGACGTCGAGGTGGGCAGCTACGACTGGTTCGGATGCAGCGAGGACGACACCCTGAGAACCAAGTTCAAGGCGACTGGACCCAGCGGCCGAAAGGTCGAGGGTGTCGTCTGCGCTGGCATCTTCTTCAAGGGCGCGACGATCCGCTACACCCGGCGGGGCTGAGGGCGGCCGCAAGGATTTCGGCGCGGTCGGCCGCGCATGAAAATCTGATGGTAGGCCCGGAGGGACTCTTCTGCCAGTTTTGCAGGGAGTAGATAAATCAATAGGTTATGTTGTGTTTAGCGGGTTGTTGTTACCCCGTTGTTGCCCCAGCTAGCTCCCGGCCATCACTAGGATGTTGACGACTTTCTGTCTCTCGCCTGCACGCACTTCAGGGGTGCCCGCCTTAAGCATCAAACTGAAAGCCTGAAGCCCGACAACACAGCGGACTGCCTGAATCCGAAGAGCCTCAAGTTCCTGCATCGACCAGATGCGACAACCCTCGGCTAGTGTCCTTTGAATGCCTTCCGCATCTTCCATTTGAACAGGCCCTGGCCCTCCGGCGATCCGGCTCAGGTGGCTGGTCGTCCAAACCACCGCCGGATCGACGAGGATGACGTCTAGCGGAAGCTGATCGTCGTACATCCACATGCGGTGGGCCAACTGGTCACGACCATCAGATGCCGACTTAATGACCTTCATCAGGCGGGTCAGTAGATCAAGGTCATCCTGCACCAGCACGACCTTAGCCACCGCTCGCAAAGCCTTCGCCTGGATGTGTCCCTGGCGAAGCTCGCCGTATACCGCTGCGATGGGCAGCGGATCAGCGCTCGCCATGTCAGTCAGCAGAACCGAAACCTGCGTTTCGACCATTGTGTACTGGTTAACGGCCAGCATACCCAGCGCGAGATGGGCGGGGCGTCGCTGCCCCAGTTCTTCATTCGTCACCATGGGCAACATGCCGTCAGGGTACGATCTCGACATGGGCTCACTTTCCAGGTTCTCAGACCATCGACGAAAGTGGTCCCCAATCGTCGCTCGGTATGAGAGCCGGTACCGATGGGGGCGCTACGTCGAATGTCAGGGTGGCCCGCTATTCATACTTCGAGCGTTGAGCATCTTCTTGAGAAGAGGGATCGTTCAGGGTCGAAATTAGTTCTTCCAGCACGATCAGATCACACAGGCGAGCCCCAGATTCCAGGTCCGTTAACGTATGCGTTACGCCGTGGTACTGCCGCTGGTCCACATTTTCTGGCACTAGAAGAGAAGTTATGCCGTAGCGCTCTTTATAGCCCGATCCAGTCTCCCAAACGATACACAGATCGACGTCCTTGATGTTTTTATCATGCGTATCTATATCTTCGATAAATCCATCGAGTGAGAACTTATATTCGAGAATTCTCGGCTCGGTGACTTTTCCGCTGAGCACCTCTGCGGTGCCTTGGGGTACGCCGAGGGGGTTTGTGACGGCGTCGTGTACATACAGAGATGTGTCGAGGTCGAAGGCGATGCGGTACAGGCTGTCATAGGTAAATCGCTCGTTTGTGGACATGATGCTCAATCCACGTATCACGCCTCCCGCGATTAGTTGGTTAAATAGAGCAATGACGTCTTGTTCACGAGTGGGGGCGGACGTGATGGATACTCGCTCGGTCGGCTTGAAGAAGTGTTCGCTAGCGAGAACTAATGGGGAACTTTCCTCGTGTTTCTGCATCTCGGCTTTCCATTCGCCAATCTTCAGTTCTCGGACAAGGTCAGGCGAAACCCCTGTGTTAGCCTTTAACGAGGTTCTGTACTTCGGTAGAACAGATTCGGATATATGTCGCGAAACTGTTTTCGCAAAGTCAGTCAGCTCCCTATGAAATCCCTTTCGTCCGAGATCAGGTGAGTAGTTGTTGAAGTGTATGAGAAAGTGAATCTGGTTCTGTCGGCCGATGTTTCGGTTTAGTGGGATAGTGATCACTTCACCCTGCGGCATGTTGTTTGCCGCAAGCTGAATTCCTGCTGTCAGAACCCGGTATCCAGCTCTAATTTTTAGCCCTTCATTGAATCCAGACCACAGTTTCGCTGTGTACCCGTACTCAACGCTGACGGTAGGCGTGTGTTTTTTCATGACGCTGGATTCTTCTTCATCCAGAGAGCTGCCCATTATCTGAGCCAGCTCTTCCGTCGTCCACGTATCATAGATAAAGTCGAGGTTTCTGAATTTGTCAGGAAGCGTCCTGCCGGGGCCAAATTTCTCGAATATCTCTCTGCTTTTTTGTTCCAAATCTCGCACGGTCGCTGATTTGGCGGAGGATCGATGGAGCCAGAAATAGCTGGTGCCGGACAGGTCTAGCCGGTCTGTATTTCCTCCTGAGACGACGACGATGCTCACAGAAATATGCTTATCTTCCGTGATCGACCCCAGCCCTGTCTTCAACGAAAGGATTTTATGCCAAGTCTCTGCGGTGCTGGCTTTGATCCAGTCGAGTTGGCGCGGGTGTGTATTGTCGTCAAACCGTACGGTTATCGATACCCCTCGGTCAGTGTTGGGGAACTCGTCGTCGGCTAGTGGTGTCTCGTCAGGTTCGACTTTCGGGTTTGTTCCATGTGAGCTGCTGTTCAGCCAAGAGCGGGCTCCGATGATCCGGCCGGATGCAGCAAAACCTGGGCTTCGTGTGGTGACTCGCAGATAGTTGAAGCCGTATGCCACGAAGGTCGCGCCGACGCCCTTATGGCCTCTGGTCATCCCTGTCTTGAATGAGAAGTTCGGAGCCAAGAACTGCTGGAACTTCTCCTGATCGAGCCCAACCCCGTTGTCGCTAACCGTCAGTGCATTGTCATCCAGATCGACAATCACCTTGATTGCGGGCTGGTACCCCGCCTGGCTGCCTGCGGATGTCTCTAGAACCGAGCGGGCTTCCACGGAGTCCAGCGCGTTCTGAATCAGTTCCGCAAAGGGGTCGAACCATCCGACGTACGAGCTGAGTATGTTTGAAATCTCGCGCGTGAGAGCACCGAGGGCGGCTTCATTAACCTGCGTATTTTTTGCGGCTAGGGGGTCGAACGGCGTGAAGGTCATGGAGGTGTCCTGGAGCAATGGTTCTCGCTAAGCGTGACATTGAGCCAGTGCAACGCTGCTGCAAAACTAAATTCCGCTCCTAGCATCGCCCGCGCTACGGGTCTGGGCGATGCAAGCGCCAGATTGATTCTGGGTGCTCGGTATCGTTCGTCCGCTGGCAACGCTGTCGGTGGCGGGGAAGCGGGAGAGGTGGTCGTCACAGATTGCACCCTCAAGGCTGCCGACGGTTGGGGCTGCTGGCTCCTGCAAGGCGGTCGAGGCACCCGGACAGAACGGCGTCTTCTAGAGTTATGCGGGCCTCTGCCGCTCGACAGGGGCATGGTGTCGTTATCAGTGAGCGACAGAAGATGGCGGCGAATGTCTTCCCTCTGGTCAATCTATAAGGTCAGTGGGTGACTCCATCTAACGTAAATATTAGTGTTTATTGAATTTGCTCTGTAATTCGTTTAGTCGTTTGGTCGCGTAATGTCGAAGTTCTTGACTTTGTCGAGTTTTTCGTCTATAGGATTATTGCATCAAGAGGGGTTCCTTTTGGTGTGGCTGGAGCGGCAACGCCCCCTCGACTTTTCGAGTTGTCGTCTCCGGTTTCGTTTATTCAACAGGCTTCGCTTTTTGGGCGGTGATGCCGATGAGACCTTCCAGGAAATGGAAAACTACTCTCCTGCCGTGCTTCGCGCGGTGGTGAAGGCGGCTGTCCTGCGCGCGGCGCCCAACATTACCGCCGCCCAGGGCGCTGACATCGCCCGCCGCGTCATCGCGGCCGATCAGCCGGAAATCACCTTTGACGGTGACGTTCGACTAGCCTCCGGCGAGGCGCTTAGCGATGCCCTTGCCCGTCACGCCCAGTCCGCGCCCCACCTGTTTGAATCGTCCGAGGCGTCGGCCCAGGCCGACGCGGCCGCTCTGGCGACGCGGGCGAAGCTGAAGGCGTTGAAGCCCGGCGACCGTCTGGAGGCCGCTAACTCTGGCGTAACGGCGGGCTGGGTTCGCGATTTTCGTAAGGGAGCGGCGCAATGAGTGAACTGTCATTGATCACCTCGCGTGAACTGGCTGCACGCCTCCGTCCGTTGGGGCTGACACCCCCCGCGTTTGCCCGCCTGGAGGGCGCGCCCAAACCGGTTCTGAGGATTGGCATTCGCGGTCTTCGGTGGTCGCGAGACGCGGTGAGTTTTTGGATTTCGGAGCGACTGGAGGCGGCTCGCCGTGAGGCGGCGCGTCAGGCGCTTGGATGATTGCGACTTACAAGCGCTCGCTCGCGAAGCCGGAGCCGTCCGATGTCGCCCGCTTGGCCGCCAAATTGGAACAGGATGTGCTCATTCTTCACCATCAATTCACGCCGGGTTATGGCCCGCTGTTCGGACCTCAAAACGTCCCCGGAGCAGCCCGGCCCGCGCAAGCCCGGCTCCGGCTGTTGACGGAGAAGCACCTGATGGACTCGTTGCGCATTAGCGGTCGTCGTGGCTTTGAGGTTTGGCTGGACTACCCGGACGACGACCGTCCGCTAGACGAAATTCATCCTCGCGCGCTGGTAATTGCTCGCCATGGCCTTGAGCCAATCACCGCGCCCATGAAATGGACTCGGAAGGCCTTGAGATTCGGCCCCGCCTTGCCGGTTACGGCGGAGTCGATCAACGTGCTTCTCGGTTGCCAGGACTCGGGTGAAATGCTCGTTCAGGTCGTCACCCAGATTGTCGCCGCCGCTGTGATTGCCCTGGGCGACGATGCCGAACTGGAGGTCGCTTGATATGTGTTCGTCCACCCAGTCGTCGCTTTCCAGGGGGATCGCGCCGCCATCCCTTCAAGTTCGGAACCCTGCCGATCCGGCCCCTGGCGATCCCGACGCCCAGGCCGCTCCAGCCGTCCAGGCTGACGCCCTGGTTCGACGGCGAACCCGCCGACGACGCCCAGGCTGCCGCGACCTGACGCGGGAGTCAGCCGCCGACATCAATCCCCAGGGGAATCTGGGCAGCGGCGCGCCGAAAATTCTTCCCCGCCGCCCCGCCGCGTGAGAGAAGGGGTCCGTCCTCGCTCGCCCCAGGCTTCGGCCCGTGATGCAGAGCGCCCCGAACTTGTAAGTCGCGCCTGATCCGCGCCGCCATCATCGGCGGCGAGGCGCGCGTAAGTCTTAGCCCTAGTCTTAGCTAATCAACCCGCGCGTGTCGGTCCCGCGCGCTTAATCAATCGCATCAAACAAAGACCCGCCACCGGTGAGAACGGTGACGGGCCTAGGACTTACAATGCCTAAGATTTATAGCACCCCGGCGGCGGGGATCGAGGAATCGCGCGCGCGCTCTAGCGCCATCCACTATCACACGTCTAACCACCCGCACATTAAGACACCAGTTTGGACCCCGCACGACGCGGGTTGGTCGGAATTTGTCGTATATCTTACTGAGAGCGCGGAGCGTCAGTCTCCGGCGGCCCCCCGTCCGGCTTTCGTCCCGGCGGCCCTGGTCGGCGGAACCCGCTCAAAGAATGCTGTCAGCGAGATCAACGTGGCTGTGGTTACGGTCGAGGGGGTCGCGATTGACGACATTCGCGAACGCATGGCGGCGGCCGGGCGCACCCGCGCGGACGGACCCGGCTGGTCTGGTGCTATCGTTTCGACCTGGGCGAACGGATGCACGGAAACGACGTTGAACCGCGACGCCGTAGTCAAGTGGTTGGCGCGGCATGGCCGCGCCCAGTACGGCGGCGCTGAGATCAACAAGGCCAGCCTCGCCTATTACCTGGGCGAAGTGCGCGGCTGGCTCGACGTCTCCGAGTCGGTGGAGATCGCCGCTGAGAACGTCCAGACGGCGGACGGTGCGGCGGTGGTCGTCCGACACGGTCCCCTGTCGTCGTTCTTGGTCGCCGTGCCGCTGGTTCCGGCTTTCCGGCCCGCCGAAGCCGCGTCCACCCAGGCGGCGGGGCTGAGGTTGTGGGGCGATGTGCTGGAGACGGTGGAATATGCCGTCAGCGGACGCATCGCCTTGACCAGGGCGGCGCGCGATCCTGCCGCCATGGTCGCCGTGCCCAGCCGCCGCTCCGGCGCTGAGCCGGTGGTGGAGGTGATCCACGGCGAGCCGGTCGATTGGCGCGACCTCGGCGTTGCGGAGCAGGTGGATGAGAAGACCCCCGCCAAGACGTCCCCGACGCGCGAAACCATCAAGGCGGCTATTGACGCTCTGCCGCCCAAGGATCAGGCCCCGGACGTTGCGCCGGTGGTGGAGCTGATCGCTTGCCTGGACAACGCTGTGGACAGGGAGATGCTTCTGGACGCGCTGAAGCGCGCTACCGGCGTTTCCATCGTGACGTTGCGTCGAGACGTGAATGATCGCCGCCGCGCCGCCGGGGACGGACCGGAAGAAGGATGGCTGACGGACAAGGCGACGGGCTATCGCACGTTCGTTTACGTTGGCGAGCCGGACCACCGGCTTGCCCGCGCCGGGATCGTGGCGACCATGGAGAAGGCCAACGCCAACGCTAATGAACCGGTGTTCAGCGTGAACCTCGGGCAGGTTATGGGCCTGCGTCGGCATGGCGGTCGAGCCGGATTTCAGCCGCTCACAGCGCGTCAGTTTCAGTCGGCGCTCTTCAAGGTTTGCAGCTTCGCCCAGCACCGTGACGGCGGGCCACTGACCCACCGCATGCCGGACGCAGACATTTGCGGCGTCGTTCTGGATGGCGTGGAACCGGACGAACTGCCGGTGACGCCGACGATCCGCCGGGCGCCTACGATGGCGCGGGACGGCGAAATTCTGGACCGCAATGGGTGGTTCGGCGACGTGCTGGTGGACTTGGGCGACCTGACCCCGCCGGTGGTTCCGCTGGACCCGACGACGGAGGAGATCGTCGCCGCGCGCGACCTGATCCTCGGGGACGTGGTAGGCGATTTCCCGTTTGACGACGGCGATGATGACGGTGCCCTGGGCGAGAGCAAGGCGAGCCGTGCGAACGCCGTTGGGATGTTGATTACGCAGTTTGCGCGCGACCTGTTTGACGGCCCGTCGCCCTTGTTCGCCATCGTTAAGCCCAGTCCCGGCGTCGGCGGAACCCTGCTGGCGGAAACGGCCCAGCGGCTGTTCGACGGTCATGCTTCAGCGACGACGCCGAACACCCGCAACGAGGAGGAGATGCAAAAGCACATGGTCGCCGCAGCCCTGGGTGACGACTCGTTTCTATTCTTCGACAATGTGACCGTAGTGAGACGCTGAAGCGTTCGACCACCGCTGAAATGATCGGTGGGCGCGTCCTGGGGCTGTCCAAGACCATTTCCCGCCCCAACCACTTCCTGTGGCAGTTGACAGGAATTAATCCGCGCCTCGGGCCGGAAATGGCGCGCCGCGCCGTCTTCATCAACCTGAATTCAAGGGTGGAGGACAATAGTGCACGCAACTATCGACATGACGACTTCAAGGGTTGGCTTGGAGAGAACCGTAGCCGCATCATTGGCGCCATTCTGACGCTGACCGCGCATGGTGGGTCAAGGGCGCCAAGTCCGGCAAGGCCAAGCTGGCTTCGTTCGAGTCGTGGTCTGGCGTAATCGGCGGCATCTTGGAAACCGCCGGAATTGAGGGCTTCCTGACCAATCCCCGCGCGCCTAGCGCCGACCGCGAAGGCGCCCAGGTCAAGGCGTTCGTGTCGGAGTGGTGGAAGGTTTGGAAGGAGGCTGACACCACCGAAGCGAGGGCGTTTGACTATGCAGACGGCGCCGGATTCGTCACGGGATTCGGTGATGATCGGCGCCTGGGAGCGATGGCTGGCGTCTGGTGCACCTGGGCAAGCTGGAGCAAGGCGATGACGCCGACCGCTCTTAAGGCCCGTGTGATGGAAGAGGTGGGGCGCCAATCCGGCTGCTTCACCTTCGCCGACATCGCCGACCGCCTCGGGGATGACTACGGTCGGGGCGGCACCAATGAACGCCGCCTGCGTCGCGCCCTGGAGGCTTTGCGCCGGTCGGGTGTCGTGGTGAAAATTTGTCACGGATTGATGCGGGCGGGCGGTGGTGGCGTCGGGCCGGGTCTGGGGATGATCGGGGCCGTCGAACGGTTCATGCTCGACAATGGCGGCGTGGCGCGGCCGGAGGAAATCTGTATCACGTTGGGTCTGGACGATGCCGGGCGCCGCATCCTGCATCGGGTGCTGGAGGCGGGGCGATACGAGCCGCTGCCGACGATGCACGACAGCCGCCGGTGGTGGACGTTGCCGGTCGGAGAACGCCTCACCCTGGTGTCGCCGGGGTGGCGGATCGAAGTTGACATGGCGTTGGAGAACCTGCGAGCCGGGCGGCCGTGGCGAGCGGGCCTCGGTGAAATCAACGCCCGGCGGCGCGCCATCGGCCAGGGGATTCAGGGCGCCCGAGACGCCTCAAACCTGGACGTGGACTCGCTGCTGGAAGCGGTTGGGCGCATGTTCGTCGCCGACATGGAGCGGGGTCGCTCGTCGGTCCTGATCGCCGGTGGTTCGATCCGCCTGGGGCTGGAGGCGACGTTGGCGTCCGCGTGGATCGACCTAGAGGAAGGTGGCGAGATCGGTTCGGCGTGGGCTGGGGTGGCTTTGTCGTCGGCGACTTGGGCCGCCGTGGGCGCGTGCCTTGGAGCCGATGCGGCCGCCCTGTCGCGGGGCTCGCCCGGTTGGAGCCTCAAACCGTGAGACAGAATCCGGTAATTGTTCCGCCAATTACCGTTTTTTGTCTCACGGTTTTGACCCGGGTAGAGAGAAGGGCGGTGGGCCGGAACCGCCTTGGCACCCGCCGACTTGACCGGCGGGGGATTCAACGGCGCGTCGCTCCGCAAGCTAGCCAGAACTCAGCGCTCTATGGCCTTCATCGGATGGATGCCCGCCAGTAGCTTCCGCTTCACTTCGAGCGCCTCTGCGATGGTCTTGTCTGGATCACTGCGCACGCCAGCACCGATCACCTGTCCGCCCCTGATCGCGCGGCGATACCCGTCCTTGCCATCCTGCCAACTGATCTTGGGGTCGGGAACAAATTCAAAGAACGGCCGGTTGTCAGCGGTTGCGGGGGTGATGCACCCATACCCGCCCTGGCCGTCCGAGATGACGGAATGCAGGACATAGTTGCCATCTGGATCGACAAGCCACCCGACCACCGCCTTAAATGTGCCTGTGGGGTCATTCGCTTCATACCAGCGACAGTTCGCATGGCACTCGGACACCGGCATACGCATGTAAGCGATTTCCTGAGCGCTGGCTCTCTGAGCCGTCACAACTGGCAGAACCTTCAATTCCGCGACTGTATCAGCTTCCCACTGACTAGCTGGGAAAACCCACTGATCGACCTTTTTTAGAAGCTGCTCACGTAACCCGGCTTCTCGCCGCTTTGCCTCGCCCATCCGAGCCTCGCCATTTTCGACAAGTAAGGCATGGGCCGCTTTGGGCGCCCTCGCAATGCTTAAGGCCCTGTATCGGAATCGGACGCCGCGCCTTGCTGGGCCATGTCGCCGGGGATGCAGGTGAGCGTTACGGCGGTGCCCACGCCGTACCGATCCTGACCCGCGAAATCAGCAAGATTTCCCTGTCCTTGGAAATGGCGGCTTAGCGGACTCCATTCCACTGTCGACCTTATGGCGCCGTCTTCATCCATTTCTAAAAGAGACGGTCTTGCAGGGTGCGCGATCATCGCCAGGGAGGCGGGTGGCGAGCACTTCATTGAGCCGGAGTCCGCTGCCTCAATTCGATCCGGCCCCCCTTGGCGCCGGGCCAAAATTGGAAAAGGGACCCCCGCCCAAGGGTCCCCGGCACCGAATTAATTCCCGCACCCTCACCCTGGGTGCCCCAGGTCAAAACAAGAGAGCGATCACGGCGATGGCAAGGGCAACTTGCAGCAGACGGATCATGCAGCCCTCTTTTCAATCCGTTGGTCCGCGAACCACTTGGAAACCGCATGGGAGACGGCCCGGTCGGGGTGGCGAGGAACGTCGGGGAAAAGGGGGCCGGGGGCGGCGTTCTCAATGAAGTCCAAAAGCCCCGCTGCGATCAGATCGGGGTGAAGGGCGATGTTGCGGCGGCTGGACGCCGTTTTCTCTTTCTTCGATTTTGATCGCCGTCCACTAGCGCGGAAAGCGGTAATGGCGAGATAGGGCGTCCCCTCGAAATCCCTCAAGTCCTCTCGATTAAGCTGAACGATTTCTGATGCTCGGGCACCTGTGAACGCCGCAATGACCGGCACCCACCACCGCCAGGACCCGGCCTCACGGTAATGAGCGAGCGACGCAAAAACCTTCGCGCGTTCGGCGCGGGCGAACGGCTGTCGTTCGATTTTTGGAGCGGCACCAGCGCCCATCCCGGCCGCCGGGTTTGTGTCGGCATAGCCCTTATCCATGGCTCATTTCATCATGGCCGATAGCCTTGAGAGGTAGCTGGAAACCGTCGCTGGTGCGACGCGCTCCATGAAGTCCTCTTCGTCCTCTTCGAGGCGGTCATGCTCCTCCGCGCGGTCTGCCGCTTCGGTCAGGGTGATTTTGGGGCCGAACTTCTTCTTTGGGTTCGGGGGGAGGCGTAACAGAAGGTCGCGGAGATCGGCGACCTGCTTCCAGGTGATCGCCCGAACCCAGGTTTCGGCTCCCAGCACTTCCAGCAGCCCGGCGAACAGGTGGTTATATTTCCGCCCCACCACTTCCGGCCCGCGCGCCTTCGTCACTTCGGCGCGGTAAAGGTCGATCAACTCGCCGATGGTGATGTCATCGGCGCGTGGGCGGTATGGCGTGGGCAAGGAGGGCACCATGACAGCCGCCGGGCCGATATGTTGGACGGACTGAATCGCCAGGACGACGGCAGCCCGCCGCCGCGCGATTTCTACATGGGTCAGCACCTCGACCCAGGCGGCTGCAAAGCGTTGTCGGAGATGTGGGCGGTGGTGGTCCGGCACGGCGTTGTTCAGCCCGCCGATCCCAGCCGCCTTGTCCATCTTGTCGTCAAACCCGCGCACGTTGCGCCAGCCTTCAGGTTCGTCTCGCGCTCGCTCCAGCCGCGCAATCAGTGCCATTACGTTTACGGGGCTGGCGGCGAAGTCGGTTTGTGACAGGTCGGGGCGCCTGTCGAAAAGTCCGTTTGCTGCCGCGAACGCCTCATCAACCAAGCCGTCAGCCATCAGGGCGGCGGGATTCTCAGCGGCCGCCATCGCCTCGACTCGCAAACGGCGCCAAGCGTCAAGCGCCTGCCACACCTCTTCTGCATCCAGCCGCCCGATCTCGCCTCGCGCCTTGGCGAATTCAGCCGCCAGCGTCGCAATGGCGCGCGAGCGGTCATGACGTGCCTGCGCCGGATCGGTCGTGCCCATCGACACCTTGATATGGCTGTTGAACTTGCCGCCGCTCGGTCGGGGCTGTTCCACTAGGTCGTGGGGCACCCTGACGGTCAGTGTAATTCGACCTCCCGGCGTCCGACGCGACAAGCCTTCGCCAAGGGCTAGTTGATGGTCGATTTGGCGGGCCATGTTACCCCGTTGTTACCCCGTTTTCGGTCACGAAAGGCCCGCCAGGACTGAGAAGTCAAGTGATGCGGGGGTTCTGGGGAGGGTTGGTAGGCCCGGAGGGACTCGAACCCCCAACCAGACCGTTATGAGCGGTCGGCTCTAACCATTGAGCTACGGGCCCCCGAAGCACACGAAGGCGTGCCTAGCAGGCGGCGCGGCGGCTGCAAAGCCGCCTTGGACCTGTCGCGCTTTTCACGCCGATGAACGGAACCTGCACAGGGGTCTTTTGCGTTCGTTCAGCTTGAAACGGTCAAGTTGGGCCGTGGCTGGCGAACACGTCCGCCCGAATGAATTCGACGGAGACCTCGTAATGACCCGCACCGCACGCGCCCTGATGCTGGGCACGGCCCTGATGACCCTGGCGGCGCCGGCCGTCGCATCCGCCGCTTCTGGCGCTCAATCCCAGCCCGGCGGCTCTTCCCCGATGCAGGTGCACGCCATGGCTCAACAACCCGCCCTGAACCTGTCGGCCTACGGCGAGGTCAAGGTCGCGCCGGATCAGGCCACCATCAACTTCGGCGTGGTGACCGAGGCCCCGACGGCCCAGGAAGCCATGGCCCAGAACGCCCAGCAGATGACCCGCGTCGTCGCCGCCCTGCGTCGCGCCGGGATCGCCGAGCGCGACATCCAGACCTCGGGTCTGAACCTGTCGGCCCAGTACGACTATCAGCAGAACGAGCCGCCCAAGCTGCGCGGCTATCAGGCCTCGAACCGGGTTACGGTGACGATCCAGGATCTGAGCAAGGTCGGAACGACCGCCGACGCCGTGGTCACGGCCGGCGTCAATCAGATCGACGGCATCGCCTTTGGCTTGAAGGACCCGAAGGCGGCCGAGGACCAGGCCCGCGTGCTGGCCGTGCGCGCCCTGCAGGACAAGGCGCGTCTGTACGCCCAGGCCCTGGGCGTCGACCTGGGGCCGGTGCGTTCGCTGACTGAGGGCGGCGGTTATGCGCCTGAGGTGCGGCCGCAGGCTATGTATGCTCGCGCCGCCATGGATGCGGGCGGCGCCTCGACCCCGGTCTCGGCCGGCGAGCTGACGGTCCGCATCGATATCAGCGGAACCTACGACATCGGCCGCTGATCGCGATCCGGCGATGAAACGAGAAGGGCCCGCCGGAAACGGCGGGTCCTTTTTCGTGAGTTTATTACCGTCCGTTCATTTGACGCGCGGGGCGCGGCCTCTATCCTCACGCTTGGCCGCCTCTGGCCGCGATCCTGGACGCCCGCCTTCCCATGAAGCAGTTCTTCCTCACCATGCTGGGCGTCTTCGCCGGGCTTGTGGCCTTCTTCGTCGTCCTGCCCGTGGTGGCGCTGATCTTCTTCGCCATGGCGGCCGGGGCCTCCAAGCCGACCACGCCCGCCCATACGGTGCTGGAGCTGGACCTGCGCAGCGGCCTGACGGATCAGACGCCGGTCAATCCCTTTGCGGCGTTCAGCGGCCCCAGCCTGTCGGTGGTTCAGGTCGTGGACGTGCTGGCTCAGGCGACCGCCGACGACAACGTCAAGGTGTTGCTGCTGCGTGCGCCCGAAGCCGGCATGACGCCCGCCTCGGCCGACGAGGTGCGTCAGGCGATCGCCCGCTTCCGCGCCTCGGGCAAGACGGTCATCGCCCACAGCCAGGGCTTCATGCCCGTGGGCGCGGTGATGTCCAGCTATATGGTCGCCTCCAGCGCCGATCAGCTGTGGCTGCAGAACACGGCGAACTTCCAGGCCGTGGGCCTGTCGGCGGACAGCGTTTTCCTAGGCCGCGCCTTCCAGAAGTACGGCGTCAAGGCCGACTTCGAACAGCGCTA
Source organism: Brevundimonas olei (assembly GCF_037055245.1). Taxonomy (GTDB): domain Bacteria; phylum Pseudomonadota; class Alphaproteobacteria; order Caulobacterales; family Caulobacteraceae; genus Brevundimonas; species Brevundimonas olei. Next base: position 2,870,438 of record NZ_CP146369.1, on the reverse strand, counting down.
CGAATACAAGAACGCCGTCAACGAATATACGCAGAGCGATTTCACCGCCCCGCACCGTGAAGCCATGCTGGCCTGGATGGGTTCCATCTACGACAGCGCCGTCGCCAACATCGCCCGCGACCGCAAGACCACGCCCGAGGCCCTGAAGGCCGTCATCGAGGCCGGCCCCTATTCGGCCGATCAGGCCCTGTCGCTGAAACTGGTCGACAAGATCGGTCAGGTCGAGGAAGCCGAAGTCGCCGCCAAGACCAAGGCGGGCAAGAACGCCAAGATCGTCAAGTTCAGCGAATACGCCTCGCTGAAGGGGACGCGCACGACCTCGGGCTCGGGTTCGGCCAAGTCGGCCATCGCCATCGTCGGCGGCGAGGGCGCCATCATGACCGGCCGCGGCGCCAATGACTCGCCCTTCGGTGGCGGGACCATGATCCGCTCGGACGACACGGCCAAGGCCATCTATCAGGCGATCGAGGACAAGGACGTGAAGGCCATCGTCTTCCGCGTCTCTTCGCCGGGCGGTTCCCCGGAAGCGTCGGAGCAGGTTCTGGCCGCCGTGCGCGCGGCCAAGGCGGCGGGCAAGCCGGTGGTGGTGTCCATGGGCGCCTATGCGGCGTCCGGCGGTTACTGGATCAGTTCGGAAGCCGACTGGATCGTGGCCCAGCCCTCGACCCTGACCGGCTCGATCGGCGTGTTCGGCGGCAAGTTCGTGCTGGCCGATGCGCTGGGCCGTTTCGGCGTCGATATGCGCGGCCTGTCGGTCGGCGGCGACTACGCCGACGCCTTCTCGCCGGTGCAGGGCTTCGATCAGGGCCAGCGCGCCGCCTTCGCCGCCTCGATGGACCGCATCTACGAAGAGTTCGTCGCCCGCGTGGCCAAGGGCCGCAAGCTGCCGGTCGAGCGCGTGCGCGAGATCGCCAAGGGTCGCGTCTGGACCGGCGCCCAGGCCCACGGCCTGGGTCTGGTCGATCAGCTCGGCGGTCTGGAAGAGGCCGTGGCCAAGGCGCGCCAACTGGCCAAGATTCCTTCGTCCGAGACCGTCCGCTTCAAGCGCTTCCCGCAGCCGCAGTCGCCGTGGGAGGCCCTGGCGACGGCCTTCGGCGCTTCGGGCCAGGCCGCCGAGGCCATGGTCAAGGTCGGCCAGGTCATGGGCGATCCCGCCGCCCAGGCCATGCTGAACCGCGTTGAGACCGACCGGATGCGCAGCCGCGGTTCCGTCGTCCTGGCGGACCAGCCGGCCTTCTGAGGCGCGGCTGGATCAGCAAATGTGACTGGCGCGTGATGTCGCAGTGCATTGACCGTTCAGGTCGATGGACCGACATTACGCCTCAGGCGTTCATCAGGACGCTGAGAGAGGCTTTGAGTTCATGATCAACTCCGACCCGATGGGCCAGCTGGGTTTCAATGCGCGCCGTCGGCCCGGTTCCGGCCTGCTGGCGCCCTTCGTCTGGGTCGCCGGTCTGATCGCCACCGCCCTGGCTGTGACGGTCGGCGCCTTGCTGGCCGTCTTCACCGCCGCCGCCGTAGCCATGATCGCCGTGGTCGGGGGCGTGCTGGTCTTCTTCGCCGGTTTCGCCCTGCGCGCCCGCCGCGCCATGACCGCGCGCCGCCGTCGCGACGACGGGGTCATCGACGCCAGGAAGGTCGGCGATACCTGGGTGGCCTACGGCTGGGAAAAGGAAGGGCGCTGACAGGGCCCTCATGATCGCCTTCACCGACGCGCCGTCCCCGAATTTCGACGCCCGGCGCGGCCCGCCGGACATTCTGGTGCTGCACTACACCGGCATGGAGACCGCCGAGGCGGCGATCGAGCGCCTGCGGGATCCGGAAGCCAAGGTTTCGGCCCACTATGTCGTCGACGAGGACGGCGCCATCCTGCGCCTGGTGGCCGAAGAGCGCCGGGCCTGGCACGCCGGGCGCGGCGCCTGGCAGGGCGAGACCGACGTCAACGCCGCCTCCATCGGCATCGAGATCGTCAATCCGGGCCATGAGTTCGGCTACCGCCCCTTTCCCGAGGCCCAGGTCCGGGCGGTGATCGCCCTGGCGGCGGACATCCGCACCCGCTGGTCCATTCCCGACGCCCGCATCATCGCCCATTCCGACCTGGCGCCCGAGCGCAAGCAGGATCCTGGCGAACTCTTCCCGTGGAAGCGGCTGGCCGAGGCCGGGCACGGCCTGTGGTTCGAACCGGCGCCGGAGCGCGTCGGCGCCCTGGGCGCGCCTCTGTCGCCGGGCGACGAGGGACTGGGCGTCATTGTCCTGCGCTCGGGTCTGCACCGGCTGGGCTATGGGCTGCAGCCGGGCGGCGCCTATGACGAGGAGACCCGCCTGACGGTCGAGGCCTTCCAGCGCCACTGGCGGCCGGATCGGGTCGACGGCGTGGCCGACGGCGAGACGCGGGCGCGTCTGGTCGGCCTGCTCCAACTGGCTTCGGTCGAGAGCGTCACGGGCGTTCTGGATTGACGCGGCGCCCTATCGCGCGCATCTAGCGCTCGCCAGACGGCCGGGCGGTCGCGGCGGGGGCTTGCTCCCGTCGAGGAAAGTCCGGGCTCCACGGTGAAAAGGCGGCGGGTAACGCCCGCCCGGGGCGACCCGAGGGACAGCGCCACAGAAAGCAAACCGCCCCGGTCCGCCGGGGCAAGGGTGAAAGGGTGGGGTAAGAGCCCACCGCGTCGGCGGCAACGTCGACGGCATGGCAAGCCCCGCCTGGAGCAAGACCAAATAGGGACATCGCGCGGGGCTCGCCCCGCAGGGTTCACCGCCCCAGATGTCCGGGTAGGTCGCGAGAGCCGTCCAGCAATGGGCGGCCCAGAGGAATGATCGTCGCCGCTTTCGGGCGGAACAGAACCCGGCTTACAGGCCGTCTGGTGTTTATTTCAGGGACAACTGACCCTCTCCCGGCGGGAGAGGGCTTGAGCTTCGGAGAGCCGAAGGCGATCCGCCAAGCGAAAGGGTGAGGGGTTTGTCCTGTCAGTCGGCGTAAGCCGTCGTCTCGCCGGTGTGCGACGGCCTTCGGCCGACTTATGCCCCGAACCCTCACCCTTTCGCGCCAGAACGATCGCTGACGCTCTCGTGCGCTCAAGCCCTCTCCCATCGGGAGAGGGATGCTCATTAACCATTCCGTTTAAATCAAGGCCTTACAACCCGTCCACAGGCTGTGAATACTCATTTTGTTCTGTGTATGTTCCGATTTTACAGTCGTGACGACGTCATCGGAACCGCAAATTAGGTTAAAGGGCGTCAACTAATCCCATTGAGACCCATTCTGTCCCATGCTATCCCAATGGCTCATGAGTGAGGGCCAAGGCCCGACGCGTGGGCTTTTTCATCGGATTTCAGGGACGGGCCGCAGGGTTCGATAGGGCAGGGCGTGTTTCTCTCGACCTACGAGAAGCAGCTGGACGGCAAGCGCCGTCTCCTGATCCCTCAGGAATTCCGCACGGCCGAGAACGGCGCCGAGCACGGCGTCTTCTGCTTCCCCTCCATCGAAGCGGACTGTCTGGAAGCGGGCGGCGACAAGCTGTTCGCCGAGTATCGCGCGGTGATCGAAAGCCTGCCGTTCGGCGATCCCTATCGCTCGGCGCTGGAGGCCTCGATCTTCGGCGAGCAGAAGCCGCTGGCCTATGACTCGGGCGGGCGCATCACCCTGCCGGAGCATCTGTGCGCCGAGGTCGACCTGTCGGATACGGTCGTCATCTACGGCGTCGGCGAGCGGTTCCAGATCTGGAACAAGGACAAGTGGGCCGCGCATCGCGCCGAGCAGCGCCGCATGGCGCGCGAGGGCCTGAAGCAGTTCGGCGAGATGCGCCGTCAGGCGATGGCGGCGAAGACGGGAGGGGCGGCATGACCTCTCCGCACGCGCCCGTTCTGCTGGCCGAGGTGATCGAGGCGCTGGCGCCCAAGGCGGGCGACGTGGTCATCGACGCCACCTTCGGCGCGGGCGGCTATACGCGCGCCATTCTGGAGCGCGGCGCGGATGTGGTGGCGCTGGATCGCGACCCGACGGTGCAGCCGTTCGCGGACGCCGTGGCGCGTGACTTTCCAGAGCATTTCCAGCTGATCCGCACGCCGTTTTCCGGTCTGGCCGAGGCGTTCGAGGAAAGCGGCAAGGCGAAACTGGACGGCGCCGTCTTCGACATCGGCGTCTCGTCCATGCAGCTGGATCAGGCCGAACGCGGCTTCTCCTTCATGCGCGACGGGCCGCTGGACATGCGGATGTCGGATGAGGGCGAAACCGCCGCCGACATCGTCAACACCTGGGACCACGGGCCGCTGGCCCATATCTTCAAGCTGTACGGCGACGAGCGCCAGTCGGGCCGGGTCGCCACGGCCATCCTGCGTCGCCGGGTCGAGCAGCCCTTCACCCGCACCCTGGATCTGGCCGAGGTGGTGGAGAAGGCTCTGGGCGGGCGTCGCGGCGCCGCCATCCATCCGGCGACCCGCGTGTTTCAGGCCCTGCGCATCGCCGTCAACGATGAGCTGGGCGAGCTGGAGCGCGGGCTGGAGGCGGCCGAGGCGACGCTGGCGCCCGGCGGGCGGCTGGTCGTCGTCACCTTCCATTCCCTGGAAGACCGTATGGTCAAGGCCTTCCTGATCGAGCGCACCGGCAATGCGCCGGGCGGGTCGCGTCATGCGCCGGTCGCGGTCGAGACGCGCAAGCCCAGCTTCGACCTGTTGTTCAAGGGCGCGCGCGAGGCGGGCGAGGCCGAACTGGCCGTCAACCCCCGCGCCCGCTCGGCCAAGATCCGCGCGGCGGTTCGGACCGACGCCCCGGCCTGGGGCGCGATGAAGGGGAGGGCCGCATGATCGCCATGCCCGCCCCCGTCAAACGCCTGTTCGAGTGGAAGGTGCGCGGCGTGCGCTGCGTCGAGATCATCGGCGTGGCCTGCGTGCTGGCGCTGGTCTTCTCGGTCTACATCGCCAAGGCGGCCGCCGCGCGCGAAAGCGCCGAGATCAGCCGTATCGAGCGTGACATCCGCGAAAACCGCGAGCGGGTCCGCCTGCTGCGCGCCGAGGTCACGCGGCTGGAGCAGCCCGCGCGGCTGGAGGCCCTGTCGCGCGAGATCGGCCTGGGGCCGGTCGATGTGAAGAAGCAGGCGGGCGAGGCGGCCTTGACCGAGATCGCCCCGCCGCCGGTCGAGAAGCCGGTTGAAAAGGCCCCTGCTGCGCCGCCCGCCGCCGCTGCGGAGGCCGTGCAATGAGCGTGCATGACCACCACGGCATGGGCTATCGCGGCCGCCCGCAGGCGACTTTCGGCGGCGCCGTCTCGGCCTGGGGGCGGTGGGTCGCCTCCCTGGTGTGGAACCTGGAGCACTCGTTCGAGCGCGCCCGCGCCGATGCGCGGCCGGAAGAAGACACCCGCGTCCGCATCTTCCTGATCATGGCGGCCTTCTGCGCCGTCTTCGCCTGCCTGGCGCTGGGCGCGGCGCACGCGGCGCTGCTGACGCCGCGCGGCGGGGCGGGGGCGGGCCTTCATCCCGGCGCCCTGACGCGCGCCGACCTGGTGGACCGCAACGGCCGGCTGCTGGCGACCAACATCACCCACTACGGCCTCTATATCGACCCGCGCGAGGTCTGGGACATTCCGGCCGCCAAGGCGCAGTTGCGCCGCGCCCTGCCGCGCATTTCCGCCGCGCGTCTGGACCGGGTGATGAGCGGCGAGCGCCGCCTGATCGCGCTGACGGGTCTGACGCCGTCGGAGCGCCGGGCGGTTCATGCGCTGGCGCTGGGCGGGGTGACGTTCGAGCCGGAGGACCGCCGCGTCTATCCGCTGGGGACCTCCGCCGTGCATCTGATCGGCCGTTCGGATACGGGCGGCGAAGGCGTGGCGGGCGCCGAGCTGGCCTTCAACCAGGAAATCCGCGCGGCGGGCGTCGCGGGCGAGGACTTCCCCCTGTCGATCGACCTGCGCATCCAGGGCGTGGTCGAGAACGAGCTGGCCATCGCCGCCGAGGAGCACAAGGCCAAGGGCGCCGTCGCCGTGGTCGCCGATGTGCAGACGGGCGAAATCCTGGCCATGGCGTCGTGGCCGACCTATGACGCCAACCGTCGCAACGCCGCGCCGGAAGAGGCGACGCTGAACCGCGTCACCTCGGCCCACTACGAGATGGGCTCGGTGTTCAAGAGCTTCACCGTCGCCGCCGGGATAGACACCGGCCGGGCCGACATGAACACCCTGTTCGACGCCTCTCAGGCGCTGCAGATCGGCAAGCGTCGCATCACCGACTTCCACGCCACCAACAAGGTGCTGACGCTGGAGGAGGTCTATCTGCACTCGTCCAACATCGGCACCTCGCGACTGGCGGTCGAGATGGGCGGTGATGTGATGCGCGACTATTTCCGCCGTCTGGGCCTGCTGGACGCCGCCCCGATCGAGCTGAAGGAATCGGCCGCCCCGCCCAAGGTGCGCAAGTGGGACGACAGCACCCTGGCGTCGCTGTCCTTCGGCTACGGCATCATGGTCACGCCGATCCAGTATGTGGCGGCCTATGGGGCGCTGAGCAACGGCGGGCGCTATGTGGCGCCGACCCTGCGCAAGGGCGGCCGTCCGAACGCCCAGACGCATCAGGTCGTCTCGGCCGAGACGTCGGCGACCATGCTGGACCTGATGCGCCGCAACGTCACGCGCGGTTCGGGCCGGTTCGCCGATGCGCCGGGCCTGCGCATGGGCGGCAAGACGGGTTCGGCCAACAAGCTGGTCAACGGCCGCTATAATCCGGCGGTGGCCGTCGGCTCCTTCGCCGGGGTCTTCCCCGCCGACGGGCCGGTGGACGCCAAGCGTTACACCGTCTTCGTCCTGATGGACGAGCCGGGCGTCTATCCGCGCACCGGCGGCTATGTCGCCGCGCCCGCCGTGGGCCGCATCGCCAACCGCATCGCCGGCTTCCTGGGAGTCGAGCGCAAGGCCGACCGCTGGTCCACCGCGCTCGGCGAAAAGATCCCCGAGTTCCAGGACGTGGAGGGCGACGGCCGATGAGCCAGTTGCGCCTTTCCGAACTGCTGCGCCGGGACGTGGCCTCGGACCCTGAGATCACCGCCGTCACCGCCGACAGCCGTCAGGTCGTGCCCGGCGCCCTGTTCGTCGCCCTGCCGGGGACGCAGGCCGACGGCCGCGCCTTCATACCGCAGGCCCTGGCCAAGGGCGCGGCCGCCGTGCTGGCGCCGTCCGACACGCCGGAAGGCGCAGCGCCGGTTCTGGTCGGATCGGGCGACGTGCATCGGGCCTACGCCATCGCCGCGCGCGCCTTCTACGGCGCCCAGCCGCGCACCTGCGTCGCGGTGACCGGCACCAACGGCAAGACCTCGGTCGCCAACTTCTGCCGCCAGATCTGGGCCGGCATGGGCCTGAAGTCGGCCAGCATGGGCACCCTGGGCGTCGTCGGCCAGAAGGGCGACAGGACCTACGCCCTGACCGGCCCCGGCCTGACCAGCCCCGACGCCGCCGAGGCCGCGCGCCTGCTGGCCGAACTGGCCCGCAAGGAAGTCACCCATCTGGCGCTGGAGGCCTCGTCCCACGGCATCGACCAGCGGCGTCTGGACGGGGTGGCGATCAAGGCGGCGGGCTTCACCAATCTGACGCAGGACCATCTCGACTATCACGGCACGATGGAGGACTACCGCGCCGCCAAGATGCGCCTGTTCGAGGCCCTGCTGCCGCGCGGGCGCACGGCGGTTCTGAACGCGGATTCCGACGCCTATTCGGCCTTCGCCTCGGCTTCGATCATGGCGGGGCTGGGCGTGATGGGCGTGGGCGAGCGCGGCCGCGACCTGACCCTGCTGGCGCGCCGGGCGACGCCGGAAGGCCAGCGCCTGACCCTCGACGCGCGCGGCCGGTTGCATGACATTCTGCTGCCGCTGGCGGGCGCCTTCCAGGCGTCGAACGCCCTGGTGGCCGCTGGTCTGTGCATCGCGGGCGGCGAGGACCCGGACCGCGTGATCCCGGCGCTGGAGATGATCCGGGGCGCGCAGGGCCGTCTGCAACGCATCCCCGGCGGCGCGCGCGGCGGCGAGGTCTATGTCGATTATGCTCACACCCCCGACGGGCTGGAGACGGTGCTGAACGCCCTGCGTCCGCACGCGACGGGCCGCCTGATCGTCGTCTTCGGCGCGGGCGGCGACCGCGACCGGGCCAAGCGTCCGCTGATGGGCGAGATCGCGGGGCGTATGGCCGATACGGCCATCGTCACCGACGACAATCCGCGTTCCGAAGACGCCGCCGCCATCCGCGCTCAGGTGCGCGCAGGCTGCCCCGACGCGCTGGAGATCGGCGACCGCCGCGAGGCCATCCGCCACGCCGTCTCCCTGATGCGCGAAGGAGATGTGGTCGTGATCGCCGGAAAAGGGCATGAACAGGGTCAGATCGTCGGCGGGGTCGTGCATCCCTTCGACGACGCCGCCGAAGCGACCGAAGCCCTGAAAGACCATGCCTGACGCACACACGCCGCTCTGGACCGCCGAAGCGATCGCCTCGGCGACCGGAGGACGGCTTCATGGACCCGACGCTTCCGTTTCGGGCCTGACCTACAACAGCCGCGAGGTTCAGCCGGGTGACCTGTTCCTGGCCCTGCACGGCGCACGCGACGGGCATGAGTTCGCCGAGGCCGCCTTCGCGGCGGGCGCGACGGTCGCCCTGGTCGACCGGCCGGTCGAGGGCGGGTCTTATGTGCTGGTTCCCGACACCCTGAAGGGCTTGGAGGCGCTGGGCGTCGCCGCGCGCGACCGCGCTCGCCTGCGCGGCGCCGTCACCGGCAGCGTCGGCAAGACCAGCGTGACCCAGGCCATCAAGGCGGGCCTTGATCTGGCGGGATCGAGCCACGCCTCGATCAAGAGCTACAACAACCATATCGGCGTGCCGCTGACGCTGGCGCGGATGCCGCAGGGCACGGACCGCGCCGTGTTCGAGATCGGCATGAACCATCCGGGCGAGATCGGGCCGCTGTCGCAGTTCGTGCGTCCGCACGCCGCCTGCGTCACCACGGTCGGACCGGTGCATATCGAAGCCTTCGCCGATGGCGAGGCGGGCGTGGCGCGCGAGAAGGCCGCCATCTTCGAGGGTCTGACGCCGGGCGGGATCGCCGTGGTCAACGCCGCGGACGCCCATGCAGACATCGTGCGTCAGGGGGCCGAGAAGGCCGGGGCCGTGGTGCGGACCTTCGGCAATGAAGCGGGTTGTGACGCGCGACTGCTGGACTTCGTCGCCGATAGCGAGGGCGCGACCGTCACGGCCGAGCTGGACGGACGTCGCATCGAGTATCGCCTCGCTCAATCGGGCGTGCACTGGGGGCTGAACAGCCTGTGCGTCATCCTGATGCTGCAGGCGCTGGACGTGTCGCTGGACACGGCGCTGCAGGCCTTGGCGGGGTTCCAGCCGCTGGCCGGGCGCGGGCGGGTGAGAACGGTCCTCGTTCCCGGCGGCGCCTTCACCCTGATCGACGAGAGCTACAACGCCAATCCGCTGTCGATGAAGGCGGGCTTCGTCAGTCTGGGCGCCAAGCCGGTGGGGCAGGGCGGCCGCCGCGTCGTCGTCCTGACCGACATGCTGGAGCTGGGCGAGCACAGCCGCGCCCTGCACGAGGGGCTGGCCCCGGCCATCGTCGGCGCTGGGCTGGACCTGGTGCATACGGCCGGGCCGCAGATGCGCCTGCTGCATGAGGCCCTGCCGCCTGCGCTGCGCGGAGAATGGCGCGAGACCGCCGCCGAACTGGCCGCTGAGGCCGTGACCCTGATCCAGCCGGGCGATGTGGTCATGGTCAAGGGCTCGAACGGATCGAAGGCGTCGCTCGTTGCGGCCGCGCTTGCAAATCTCGGCGTGGCCGAACAAGAGGCGCGCGTCGCCGCCGAGGCCCAAGGGAAGCCTGCCTGATGTTCTACCTGCTCTATCTCTATTACGCGGACATCGCTCAGGAATATCCGCTGCTGCACCTGATCCAGTATCAGACGGTGCGCGTGGCCCTGGCCATGGCCACGGCCATGATCGTGGCGGTCGCGATGGGCAGCCGCTTCATCAACTGGATCCGCGCCAAGCAGGGCCGGGGCCAGCCGATCCGCGACGACGGCCCGGTGTCCCACCTGTCCAAGGTCGGCACCCCGACCATGGGCGGGCTGATGATCCTGGCGGGCATCGGCGTGGCCGTGCTGCTGTGGGGCGATCTGACCAACCCCTATATCTGGATCGTCTCGGGCGTGACGGCGGCCTTCGGCGTGCTGGGCTTCATCGACGACTACGCCAAGGTGACGAAGCAGACCTCGGCCGGGCTGACGTCCAAGCAGAAGCTGCTGGCCCAGACCGTCGTGGCCGTGATCGCCGGCGTGCTGACCGTGCTGTGGATGACCCAGTCGCCGACCTCGCCGGGGCTTGAGACCTCGGTCGCCTTCCCCTTCCTGAAGGCGGTGCTGCTGAACATCGGCTGGTTCTATGTGGCCTTTGCGGCCTTCACCATCATCGGCTTCTCCAACGCGGTGAACCTGACCGACGGGCTGGACGGCCTGGCCATCGTGCCGGTGATGATGGCGGCGGGCGCCTTCGGCATCATCAGCTATCTGGTCGGCAACTTCCTGTTCGCGGACTATCTGCAGGTCCACCATGTGCCCGGCGCGGGCGAACTGGCCATCTTCTGCGCCGCCATCATCGGCGGGGGCATGGGCTTCCTCTGGTACAACGCGCCGCCGGCCAAGATCTTCATGGGCGACACCGGCTCGCTGGCTCTGGGCGGCGCCCTCGGCTCGATGGCCGTGGCGACCAAGCACGAGCTGGTGCTGGGCATCGTCGGCGGCCTGTTCGTGGTCGAGGCGGCCTCGGTCATGATCCAGGTCGGCTACTTCAAGCTGACGGGCAAGCGCATCTTCCTGATGGCCCCCATCCACCACCATTTCGAGAAGATGGGCTGGCCGGAATCGACCGTGGTGATCCGCTTCTGGATCGTCGCCGCCATGCTGGCCCTGGCCGGCCTGGCCACGCTGAAGCTGCGTTGAGCCGATGATCCCCGTTCCCGGCTTCGAGGGGCGTCGCGTTGCGGTCTTCGGCCTGGGGCGGTCGGGGATCACGACGGCGCGCGCGCTTCAGGCGGGCGGGGGGGTCCCTGTGCTGTGGGACGACGGCGTCTCGGGCCGGATGCAGGCTGAGGCTGAAGGCTTTGTCGTCGAGGATCTGACCCGCGCTGACTGGTCCGGGTTCGCCGCGCTTGTGCTGTCGCCGGGCGCACCGCTGACCCATCCCAAGCCGCACTGGAGCGTGGAGCGCGCCCACGAGGCGGGCGTGCCGGTCATCGGCGATGTGGAGTTGTTCGCGCGGGCGCTGGCCGCCCTGCCGCAGGGGCAGCGGCCGCGCGTGGTCGCCATCACCGGCACCAACGGCAAGTCCACGACCACGGCCCTGATCGGCTGGGTGCTGAAGCAGACGGGCCTTAGCGTCCACATCGGCGGCAACATCGGCATCGGCGTGCTGGCCCTGCCCGAGCCGACGGCGGATGCGGTCTATGTGATCGAGGTGTCGTCCTATCAGCTGGACCTGACGACGGGCTTCGCGCCCGACGTGGCGATCCTGACCAATGTGTCGCCGGACCATCTGGACCGCCACGGCGGGATGGAAGGCTACGTCGCCGCCAAGCGCCGGATTTTTCAGGCGCACGGCGAGGGCGCGCTGGCGCTGGTCGGCGTGGACGAGGAATGGGGGCGGAAGGCCGCGGCGGACCTGCGGGCGCAGGGACGGCGTGTTTGCACCGTCTCTACATCCGCTCATCCCCGCGGAGGCGTGGACCCAGAAAGAGCCGCCTCCACGACGCCGACCGGGGGGCTGCAGCCAAAGAACTGGGTCCCCGCCTCCGCGGGGATGAGCGGGATAGGGGCTGAGCCCGGCGCCTTGATCGTTGAGGACGCCGTGCTGGCCGATTTGACCGCCGCGCGGTCCTTGCCCGGCCGTCACAACGCACAGAACGCAGCCTTCGCCTATGCGACCGCGCGGGCCCTGGGCGTGTCGCATGAGGCGGCGGTCGAGGGGCTGTTGAGCTTTCCCGGCCTGTCGCACCGGATGGAGGCTGTGGGCCGTCTCGGCGCGGTGCGCTTCATCAACGACTCCAAGGCCACCAACGCCGACGCCGCGCGGCAGGCGCTGGCCTCCTACCCTGCCGTTTTCTGGATCGCGGGCGGCAGGGCCAAGGAGGGCGGCGTCGAAACCTTGCGCGACCTCTTCCCGCGCGTGACCAGGGCCTATCTGATCGGAGAGGCGGCGGACGCCTTCGCCGTCACTCTGGCCGACACGCCGCACGTCGTCGCCCATACGATGGAGCGGGCCGTCGAACTCGCCGCCGCCGACGCCGCTGCGGCTGGGGGCGAGCAGGTCGTCCTGCTGTCGCCCGCCTGCGCCAGCTTTGATCAGTTCCCTGATTTCGAGGTCCGGGGCGAGGCGTTCCGCGCCGCCGTCCTGAGCCTGGGCGCACGGCCGGAGCCCGCCGCATGACCCATAACAGCTACAGCCATCCCTTCTCGCGCAACGACCAGAGCCTGATCGCGCGCTGGTTCTGGACGGTGGATCGCGGCCTGCTGGGCGCGGCGCTGACTCTGATGACGTTAGGCGTGGCGCTGAGTTTCGCCTCAAGCCCGGCGGCCATTCTGGCCGATGAATCGATCCGCGATCCCTTCCACTATTCGTGGCGGATGATGGTCTTCTCGACCATGGGGCTGTGCGTGATGCTGGGCGCGTCGCTGCTGTCGCCGCGCGGCGTGCGGCGGATCGCGGTGCTGGCCTTGCTGTGCGCCATCGTGGTCATGGCGGCCCTGCCGTTCATCGGCGATACGGTGAAGGGGGCAGCGCGCTGGATCAATCTGGGCCCTTTCAGCCTTCAGCCGTCCGAGTTCGCCAAGCCCGGCCTGATCGTCTTCGCCGCCTGGATGTTCGCCGAGGCCCAGAAGGGCGAGGGCGTGCCCGGCGTCAGCATCGCCTTCGGCCTGTGGGCGCTGACGGTCGGCCTGTTGCTGATCCAGCCGGACATCGGCCAGACCCTGCTGATCACCACGACCTTCATGGCCGTCTTCTTCATGGCCGGGGTGCCGCTGAAATGGGTGGCGGCGCTGGCGGCGGTCGGCGCGGGTGGGGTGGTGTCGCTGTATTTCATGTTCAGCCACATGCGTGACCGCCTGAGCCGCTTCCTGTCGCCCGAGACGACCGACACCCACCAGATCGACCGCGCGTCCGAGGCGATCCGCGCCGGGGGGCTGGTCGGGCGCGGCATCGGCGAGGGGGTGATGAAGCGCCACGTTCCCGACCTGCACACCGACTTCATCTATTCCGTCGGGGCCGAGGAGTTCGGCCTGGTGCTGTCGCTGATCATGATCGGGCTTTACGCCTTCATCGTCATTCGCGGGATGCGGCGGGCGATGAAGCTGAACGACTCCTTCGAACAGACGGCGGCGGCGGGGCTGTTCATGCTAATCGGGCTGCAGGCCTGCATCAACATCGCGGTGAACCTGAACCTGATCCCGACCAAGGGGATGACGCTGCCCTTCATCAGCTACGGCGGGTCGTCCATGATGGCCATGGGGCTGACGATGGGGTTCGCCCTGGCCCTGACCCGGCGTCGTCCGGGCGCCTATGAACTGGGGTCGAACGTCGCCCCGCGTCGCCGCCTGCTGCCGTAAGAGAGTACCGCCCATGACCAAGGTCTGCGTCGTCGCCGCCGGGGGCACCGGCGGCCATATGTTCCCCGCAGAGGCGCTGGCCCGCGAGATGGCGGCGCGCGGCTGGCGCGTGGTGCTGGCCACCGACAAGCGCGGCGAGCAGTACGCCCATGCCTTTCCGGCCGAAGAGCGTCTGGCGCTGGATGCGGCGACCGGGCGCGGTCCGATCGGCCTGCTGAAGGCGGGCGTCGCCATCCTGAAAGGCGTGGGGCAGGCCAAGGCCGCCTTCGACAGGCTGGGGGCGGACGTGGTGGTCGGGTTCGGCGGCTATCCGTCGGCGCCCGCCCTGGTCGCGGCGGTGGCGACGCGGCGGCCGACGGTGATCCATGAGCAGAACGCCGTCCTGGGCCGCACCAACCGGATGCTGGCCTCGACCGTCGGCACGGTGGCGGCGGCCTTTCCGACGCTGTGGCGGGCGCCGGCCAGGGTCGGCGCCCGCGCGCGCCTCGTGGGCAATCCGGTGCGGCCGGACATCCGCGCCCTGTTCGACCGGGCCTATGTCGCGCCGGTCGAGGATGGGCCGATCCATGTGCTGGTGACGGGCGGCAGTCAGGGCGCGCGCATCCTGTCCGAGACCGCCCCGCGCGCGCTGGCGGCCCTTCCCGAAGCCATCCGCAACCGGCTGAAGGTGCAGCAGCAGTCGCGGCCGGAGATGCTGGAGGCCGCGCGCCAGATCTATCTGGACGCCGGGATCGAGGCCGAGGTCGCGCCCTTCTTCCGCGATATGGCCGACCGGCTGTCGAAGGCGCATCTGGTGATCGGGCGGGCGGGGGCCTCGACCTGTTCGGAACTGGCCGTGGCGGCCCTGCCGTCGGTGCTGATCCCGCTGAGGATCGCCATGGACGACCACCAGACCCTGAACGCGCGGGCCCTGTCCGAGGCTGGCGCGGCGAAGGTGATCGCCGAGGACGATCTGACCGTCCAGAGCCTGACGGCGGCCCTGGAGGAGATGCTGTCCGATCCGTCGGGGCTGGCGGCCATGTCGGCGGCGGCGCGCTCGGTGGCGATCCCGGATGCGGCGCAAAGGCTGGCCGATCTGGTGGAGGCGGCGGTCCGATAAGACCCTTCTCCCCGCCGGGGGAGAAGGTGGGCGGCGAAGCCGCTCGGATGAGGGGGACGCTTCCGTCATCCAGACGGGTTGATGTGGGTGTGGGTCATTTGGCGTCCCCCTCATCCGTCTCGCTGCGCGAGCCACCTTCTCCCCCGGCGGGGAGAAGGGCTATGGTCGAGCCATGCCCCAGTTCGTCGTCGATCTGACCAACACCGTCTTTGCGCTCTGGCGCCAGTTCCACTGGCTGCCGGAATGGGCCGTGGTGTCGATCATCACCGTGGTCTTCGTCTTCATCGGGTGGGCGGCCAATCAGGTGGTGTTCGCCTTGCTGAAACTGGCGGTGCGCAACCGCGACGAATTCTGGAAGGGGATGCTGAAGCGCGCCCGGCTGAAGGTGCGGATCGCGGTGATGATCGTCGCCCTGGCCCTGGCCGTGACCGTGTCGCCGCTGGACCCGGAGCCGTCGCTGTTCATCCGGCGCACCCTGCTGTTCGGCTTCATCCTGGTGTGCGGCTGGATGCTGGCGGGAGCGGTGGACGCGGGGGCGGTGGTTCACCTCAAGAAGTTCAACATGGAGGCGGAGGACAACCTCTACGCCCGCAAGCACGTCACCCAGACGCGCATCCTGCAGCGGGTGGCCGCCATCCTGATCGGCCTGATCACCCTGGGGCTGGCGCTGTTGACCATTCCCGGCGTCAAGCAGTGGGGCCTGTCGCTGCTGGCCTCGGCCGGGGTGGTCGGCATCGTCGCCGGTCTGGCGCTGCAGCCCTTCCTGACCAATCTGATCGCGGGCATCCAGATCGCCACCTCCCAGCCGATCCGGCTGGACGACGCCGTCATCGTCGAGGGCGAATGGGGCCGGGTCGAGGAGATCACCTCGACCTATGTGGTGGTCAAGCTGTGGGACTGGCGGCGCATGGTCCTGCCGCTGACCTACTTCATCCAGAAGCCGTTCCAGAACTGGACCCGCGAGGATTCGCGCCTGATCGGCGTGTCCTTCCTCTATGTGGATTACGAGGCGCCCATAGACCGGCTGCGGATCAAGCTGGAGCAGATCGCCCACGCCTCGCCGCACTGGGACGGCGACGTGGTGGCTTTGCAGGTCACGGACGTCACCGAGCGGACGGCCCAGGTCCGCTGCCTGACCAGCGCGCGCAACGCCTCGGTCGCCTTCGACCTGAGGGCCGAGGTGCGCGAGAAGATGCTGGCCTTCATGCGGGACGAATGCCCCGAGGCCCTGCCGCGCGACCGGATGGATTTCGACCGCGAGCGCCGCCGTCCGGCGCGGCGCCCGACCGGCTACGACGAGTAGATCAGGCCGCCTGCATGGCCTTGCGGGCGCGCCAGAAGCGCAGGGTGCGCAGGGCCGCCTCGCGCGTCAGTTCGTTGTACATCCCGGCGTAGGCCCGGGCCTTGCCCATGGCGTTGTCGTCGGTATTCAGCAGCACCACGGCGTAGGTCAGGAACAGGGCGCGATCCAGGTCCGCCGCCTTGCAGATCACGGCCAGGGCGTCCAGCTCGCGCCGCTCGATGATCTGGCGGGCGGTGTGGAAGTCGACGTCGGCCAGTTGCGACAGGGCGATCAGGAAGGCGGTCTGGCCGCCCGAGCGCAGGAAGCGGGCCAGCACCTGGGGCGTCAGCTGACCGGCGGCGCGCAGTTCCTCGACATAGGCCAGGCTCTCGGCGTAGTCGGCGGGCAGGGCGCCGTCCTCGGCGGCGACGCGGGTGCGGCCGGCGGCCAAGGCGCTTTCCAGCAGGGCCGGGTCCAGGCGGGCGTTCTGCTCCAGGATGCGCTGACGCAGCCGGGCCTCGACGTCGAAATAGAGGTCGTTCAGCAGATCGGGCGGCAGGCTGGCGCGCTCGACCGTGACCGCGTGCAGGGCCGGGTTGGCGCGGGCGCGCTCGACGGCGGTCTCGGAGGCGGCGCGCGACAGGCTGGCGCCTTCGTTGCCGAGCAGGACGCCCAGGGTCTCGTCGTCGCCGCGTTCAACGATGGCGTCGGACACGGCCTCGGACACGGCGGCGCGGCGGCTGACGGCGCGCATATGGCCCTGGCCGCGCGAGCGCACTACGCCGATCAGATCGGCCTCGGTCAGCACCGGCGAGGCGCTGAGGACGGGGGCGGCGACGGTCTCGGCCTCATCATTGGCCAGGCGGCGGATCAACTGATGCGGGGCGTCCGGCGCCTCGGCGAACCGCTCGGCCAGTTCGGCGCGCACGGCCGTCTCCATGGCGTCGGTCAGGTCGGACAGGACGGCGCCGTAGAGGGCGGTCTCGGCCTCCGTGCGCTCGGCGGCGCCGAAGAAGCAGTCGGTCAGCTCGCGCAACAGGGCGCGGCGCTTGGGGCTCGACGCTTCCTGCGCCAGGGCGATCAGGTCGGGCAGGCGCGAGCCGGTCTCGGCCGGGGCGGCGGCGACGGGAGAGGAGGCGGCGCCGTCGCTCATGGCAGCATCGGCCCGTCGGTCACGGGATCGTCGGCCATGGGGGCCGCGCGCAGGCGGCCCTGGGCGTCGCGCATGACGGCGGGCGCTTCGGGCGGCTGGGCGAGGTCGTCCGAGGCGATCGGTTGATCCAGTTCGACCGGCAGGGCGTCCAGGTAGTTGGGCGCGGGCAGGGGCGTGGCGTCCGGCTGACGGCCCGCCTGGCGGTGGACCGAATAGTAGCGGGCGCCGCCTTGGGCCGGGGCGTCATCCGACACGGGCTGAGGCGCGGGTTGGGGCGCGGGTTGCGCCGCGGGCGTCGCGTTCGGAGCGGGAGGCGCAGGAGCGGGAGCGGGAGCAGGCGTCGGGGCGGCCGGTTGGGGCGTGTTCCGCTGCAGCTGGAAGATCGGCGCGTCGCGTCGAGGGGCCATCGGATCGAAGGCCGGGTCAGCCGGGACAGGTGCCGGCATGGGTTGCGGCGCCGGCTGGACGGGCGGTTGAACCGGAGGTTGAACGGGCGGCGCCGGTTCGAGAATGGGCGCGGGCGCGGGTTGGGGGACCGGTTGGGGCGCGGGCGCAGGCGCGACAGCGCGCGGGGCGGGCTGGCCCGGCGCGGGCGGCGTCGGCATCGGCCGCACGGGTTCGGGCATCGGCGCGGGCGTCGGCTCAGGCGCGGGCGTGCGCTGGACCGGCGGCGCGGGTTGCGGCTCCGGCTGGGATTGCGGGCGCGTCCAGGGGACGTGGCTGGGCGCCGGGGCGCGCTCCGTCGGCTGAGGCTGAGGCCGGGCCTCGGGCATGTAGGGCGCAGGGGCGTAGTCCGTCGGCGGCGGCGCGACGGGTTGCGGTTGAGCGGAGAGGGGCTGACGCGCCCAGGGCGCGGGTTGATAGGTCGGCTGATACGGCGCCGAGGGCGTGTAGGCAGGCGCGGGGGGCTCGCCCGGGGGCGCGACATAGGGACCCCAGGTCGCATCGGGATGGCTGGTCACCGGGCGGAAGTCCGGCGCGGGCGTCAGGGCGTTGGCCGAGGGCGGCGGGGCCGGGATCGGCGGCGGCGCGCCCCAGGTCTGGGCGGGCGTCAGCTGGCGGCTGTAGCCGGGCGCTCCGGCGCGCCAGGGATAGCCGCCATGCGGGATGACAGGCGGGCGCGCGACCGATGACGGGGCGTAAGAGCGGACGACGGGCGCCGCCGCATAGGCCGCCTCCGGCGGCGGGGCGAAGCTGTCGGCGGCGGCGGTCGGATAGGCGGGGACGGACTGGACGGACGGGTGGTTCTGGGCGCGGCCAGGCCAGGACAGGGGGCGTCCATAGGCGGCCGACGGATAGGGCGATTGGACGGTCTGGGAGGCGTCTTGCGGGACGCCCTGCGCCCAGGCGGCCGTGGCCGCGCCGAGCGCGGGCAGAAGGGCGGCTATGGTCAGGGGGCGGGGCACCGGCGCCTCGTGAAAGGTGAAGAGGTTCAGCCGACCAGCCTAGACGGCGCGGCTTAATCCTCGCCTAACGCCGGGCGGTCTTAGGGCGAAATCGGTTCACATGCGATCGCGCATGAACCCGGATAATGGTTTCGGGCGAAGGCCTAGCCGCGCGAGGGCAGGTACTGGCTGGTGAAGGCCTCGCGCCAGTCCGGGACGGACGAATAGGCGCTCTGGGTCTGTTCGGCGAAGGCTTGCCAGCGTTCGGGCGTCATGGCCCCCAGGCCGTAGAGCGCCGCATCGCCGCCGTCGACCATGGCCTGGGCGCGCAGGGCCGTACGCGCGGCGTCCAGCACGCGCTGGGGCAGGTCGGGATTGGCGCGGCGGATCAGGGCGTCGCCCCTGGCCCCGTCGCCGTGAACGTATTCGCGCCAGCCCTCGACCGAGGCGGCGATGAAGTCGCGCAGGGCCTGGCCGTTGTCGCGGGCGAAGGCGTTGGGCGCCAGCACCAGGCCGGAGTAGGAGGGGTAGCCGTCCTCGGCCGGGATCAGGACCAGGGGCTGGAAGCCGACCTCGCGCGCGATCGCCTCGGGCGCGCCGTCGGTCAGCCGCGCGATCAGGACGCTCTCGCGATCCTCGCGGAAGGCCTTCAGATTGTCCTCGGCCGCGCCGGCGCGGGCCTGGTCGGACGCCAGGTCGAAGCGGGCGCGCAGCCATAGCCAGAAACTGTCCTGGTCGCCGGGCTCCATCAGGATGCGGCGACCACGCAGGACGGTCAGATCCTCCAGCTCCTGGTCCGGATGGGCCAGCAGGACGACGGGATCTTTCTGCAGGAAGGCGGCCACGGCCTTGACCGGCGCCCGCTCGGCGACCAGCCGCAGGGGCAGGAAGCTGTCGCGTCCGACAGCCAGTTCGACCGCGCTGGCGGCCAGAAGGGCGGGGATGTCGGCGCCCGACGGCCCGCTCAGGATCTCGACGTTGAGGCCGCGCCGTTCATAGGCCCCGGTCGCGACGGCCTGATAGAAGCCGCCGTGCAGGGCGCCCGCCGGACCGCCCGCGGCCACCCGCAGCCGCACCCGCCCGGCCTCGTCTGTCTGAGCCGGAGTGCGGCCGCACGCGGTCAGGACGCCCAGGGCGGTCAGGCCGAGGGCGCCGGCCATCAGGCCGCGTCGGTGCAGGCGGGGGCGAGTCATCACGTCTAGGGTGTAGGGGGGCGGGCCGCGCTTGGAAAGGCGGCGGGCGTCGCCGGGACCGATTCCGGCTCGGAAATCGAGCGCCTGGCTCCGCAAGGCCGGCGCCGGAATTGAGCGAGGGGACGTAACCCTTGAACCAGACCGTCGCCGGTCGGATCGCGGATCGCGTCCCCTCGCCAAGTCCGGGTTGGACTTGGCCGCTATCGGGTCGGAACTCGGCCTCAGCGTCGACGGGCGAACCCGGCGTCGTTCGGCAACCCTTCCGTCGGCTCCTGGTCTTCGGCGTTCCGCAAGGCGAACCTCGCGCCGTCCGTCAATCCCGGCCTGGTTCTCCGTGATCCCTGCGCCGAAGCGCTAGAGGATCGGGAGCCTTGGCCCTGCGTCGGTGTTTCCGCGTCCTCCGAAGAGGCTTGGAACCCTGGGTCAGAGAGCCGGACCGGTCCGCTTGATTTCCGGGTCTCCCCGGATTTCCGCGCCGCCGTGTCCCTCGGCCTGTTGACGTTCCCGCGAAATCCGTTATTGGGCAAGCGCCCAAATCAGAGCGTCTGTGCGGAATTCTCCCGGACCCGGTGGGCAAGTCTGTGGATATCTGTGGGCGGACGGAATTCGCGAAGGCGGATCAGCGCCTTGTGTTGTCCACAGCAAAAAGGGGCCGCCGTGAGGCAGCCCCTCAATAGGCGACCGCCACCCGCTCGCAGGAGCGGATGGCGGCGGATCATCAGCGATTGCGGATGAAGGTGCGGATGTCGTTCGACAGCTTCTTCAGGTCGTCGTCGCGGACGTACATCATGTGGCCGGCGTGGTAGTAGTGCCACTCGATGCGGCCGTCGGTCGGGAAGCCCGGACGGTTCAGCGAATATTCGGCGCCGAAGAAGGGCGTGGCGAAGTCGTAGTAGCCTTGACCGACCCAGACGCGCAGGCCGCTGTTCTCACGCAGGGCGCGGCCGATATAGGGGGCCACGTTCAGATACTCTGCGCCGCCGCGCCCGGCGGACGGAAGGTTCCAGTCCCAGTTCCGGGTGCCGCCGATCGAGGAATAGACCACGTCGGGCGAATACTTCAGGCCCTCGCGCGACCAGGCGTTCATGGCGGCGGTATAGGCGCCGTCGATGCCGTAGAAGCTGGGGTCGTTGTCCGGGCGGTCGCCGGCGTTGTCGTAGTCGACGCCGGTGTAGCGGGTGTCCAGGCGGCCGATGGTCAGGCCGCGATCCCGCAGCAGCTCCTTGTAGAAGCGGCTGGGCGACAGGCGCAGGTTGGCGTTGCTCAGATAGGTCTGCGACACGCCGGTGTAGCGCGACAGCTGCTGCAGGATGGTCGCCCGCTCGTCGCCCGTCAGGTCGTTGCCCTTCAACAGAGCCGTGGCGTAGGGGCCGATGGCCCAGGCGCGGGCCTCGGCGACGAACTCCTCGACCGTGGCGGGCTTGTTGGGGACTTTGTCGTGATACCAGGCCGTTGCGGCCATGGAGGGCAGGTTGGTGACGTAGCCCAGCTCATTGCCCTGAGAGTCGGCGGCCAGGCTGAAGTCGAGGATCGACGAGATCAGCAGGATGCCGTTGATGGCGACGTCGGTGTATGTGCCTTCCAACTCATTGATGACGGCGGCCGAGCGGGTGGTGCCGTAGCTTTCGCCGCCGATGAATTTCGGCGCGTTCCAGCGGCCGTGCTCGTTCAGCCACAGGCGGATGAACTCGGCCATGGACTTGGCGTCCTTGGTCACGCCCCAATAGTCGGCCGGGTCCTTGTCGCCCAGGGCGCGGCTGAAGCCGGTGCCGATCGGGTCGATGAAGACGATGTCGGTGACGTCCAGCAGGGAGTCGACGTTGTCGATAATCGGATAGGGGGCGGCGCCGTCGTCCTTGGCGTCCGAGGGCACGACCACGCGCTTGGGCCCGAAGGCGCCCATGTGCAGCCACAGGGAGCCCGAGCCGGGGCCGCCGTTCCACAGGAAGGTGACGGGACGGTTGGGGTCCGTCGGGCCTTCCTTGATGTAGCTGTAGGAGACCATGGCCGCGAGCGGCTTGCCGTCCTTGTCCTTCAGATAGGTCTCGCCGGCGATGGCGCGGTAGGCGATGCGCTGACCGCCGAAGACGCCGGTGTGGCGGGTCTCGGACATGACGGGCGGCGGAATGGCGGCTTCGGTGCGGTTCGCGGCGGCGTCGGCGCGCGACGCGCCTTGAGGCCCGCTCTGGCCCCCGCTTTGCGCCATGGCCGGCCCGGCCAGGGCCAGCGCCGAAGCGGCGACGACAAGCAGTCTCTTCATGGATAAACCCCCAGTTGGTCTACGCGGCTCCCCCTCGAGAGCCGGGCGCGCGAACAACGCCGCCCAGCTTGAGATGAGGCGGCAAGCCGGGCCGAATGTAAACCGTGGGTTCCGGCCTAATCGCAGGAGAGTTGGCTGGACGCGGAGCAATTCCGCGAAGAATGTCCGGATAGGGCGAGGGCTGCCTCTAGCCCGCCAGGGCGGCTTTCTTTTCTTCCAGCTCCAGCCAGTCCAGTTCGGCGGCCTCCAGTTCGGCGCGGGCCTTTTCGGCGGCGTTCATGGCGCGGTCGAAGGCGGCCGGGTCGCGCGCATAGAGGTCGGGATCGGCCAGGAGGGCGTCCTGTCGGGCGATCTCGACCGGCAGGGTGTCCATCAGTTTCTCGACCTCCTCCAGACGGCGGGCGTCCTTGTAGGAGAGCTTGACGGTCTTTTTGGGGGCGCGGTCAGAAGGCTCCGCCTTCTCGACCCGACGCGCCCCTGGGGCCTCGGCGTGGGTCGGGGGCGGGGCGAGGAAGCCGGGGTTCTGACGCAGGAAGTCCTGCCAGCCGCCGGGGGTCTCGACCACGTCGCCGCGACCGTTCAGGGCGATGGTCGAGGTGGCCAGACGGTCGACGAAATCGCGGTCGTGCGACACCAGGATCAGGGTGCCGTCGTAGGATTCGAGCAGTTCCTCCAGCTTCTCCAGCGTGTCCATGTCGAGGTCGTTGGTCGGCTCGTCGAGGATCAGGAGATTGGCGGGCTGGGCCAGCGCCCGCGCCAGCAGCAGACGGTTGCGCTCGCCGCCCGACAGGGTGGAGATGGGCTGTTTCAGCTGGGCTTCCTGGAACAGGAAGTCCTTGGCGTAGGCGGCGACGTGCATGGAGCGGCCGCGCACCAGGATGGAGTCGCCACCGCCCGGCGTCAGGGCGTCCCACAGGGTCATGTCCGACTTCAGCCCCTCGCGCGACTGGTCGAGGTAGAGGGGTTCGAGGTTGGCGCCCATGCGGACGGTTCCCTCGTCCGGGGTCAGTTCGCCCAGCAGCACCTTGACCAGGGTGGTCTTGCCCGCGCCGTTGGGGCCGACGATGGCCAGCCGGTCGCCGCGGATGATGCGGGTGGTCAGGTTCCTGAAGATGGTCCGGTCGCCGAACGCCTTGCTGACGCCCTTGATGTCGGCGACCAGCTTGCCCGAGACGGCGCCGGAATCGACGCCCAGGTTCAGCTCGCGCGGCAGATCCTTGACCCGCTCGGCCCGGTCCAGACGCATCTGCTGCAGGGCGCGGGCGCGGCCCTCGTTGCGGGTGCGCTGGGCGGTGATGGAGCGGTAGAAGGTGTAGGTCTCGGCCTCGATGCGCTTGGTCAGGCGGCGCAGGGATTCGGCCTCTTCGTCCATGACCTTGGCGGCCCAGTCGTCGAACTCGACGAAGCCCTTGTTCAGGGTGCGGACCTTGCGGCCTTCCAGCCAGTGAACGGTGTCGGTGACGCGGTTCAGGAAGGCGCGGTCGTGGCTGACCACCAGGAGGGCGAACCGGGCCTGGATCAACTCGTTCTCCAGCAGTTCGATGGCCAGGATGTCGAGGTGGTTGGTCGGCTCGTCCAGCAGCAGCAGGTCGGGCTCTTCGGCGAAGGCCTTGGCGAGGGCGGCGCGGCGGATCTCGCCGCCCGACAGGCCCTGGGTGGACTTGGCCGGGTCGAGGCCGAAGGTCTCCAGCCAGCTTTCGGCGGTCCAGCGCTCGGCCTCGCCCGAGGCGGCGTAGTCGGCGAGCGTCTCGCCGGTGATGACGGGCTCCTGCGGGACATAGGCGAAGCAGGTGCCGGCCTGGACCGAGCGGTCGCCCGAGTCCGGCTCGATCAGGCCCATGACCACCTTCATCAGGGTGGATTTTCCCGCCCCGTTGCGGCCGACCAGGGCGGCGCGGCTGCGCGGCTCCATCGCCATGTCGACACCGTCGAACAGCGGGCGGGGACCGTCCTGAAGGCGGACATCTTTGAGAGCGACGAGGGGGGGTCTGGCGGCCATGGGGGCGCATATAGCGACTGACCGGCGCTTCGGCCATCGGCGTTGACGCTTCCCTGACGGCGGGCTGTAGTCGCGGGCGATGACGACGGAGGGTGGAATGGATCTGAGCGCCTCGGCAAGAGACGGTCGCGCCGCGAAGAGGGGGCCGGGCCGGGGCTGGTACGCCTTGGCGGCGCTGCCCATGATCTGCGGGTTCGCGGCCATGGGCGCGGTGCTGTTCACGCAACTGCCGAAGCTGGATGACGGGCTGGAGCAGATCGTCGTGCCGGGCGCGCGCGAACTGCGGCTGGAGCCGGGCCGGCACACGGTCTTTCTGGAGTACCGCAGCGTCGTTGACGGCCGGGTCTATGCGGTCGATCAAGTGCCCGGTCTGGCCGTCCACGTCGAGGCGGCGGACGGCGCGCCGGTGGCGGTGAGCGCGCCCATGGGAAGCTCCACCTATTCAATGGGCGGACGTCAGGGCGAGGCGATCAATGTGTTCAGCGTCGAACGGGCCGGAATCTACAGGATCTCGGCCGACTATGATGGGCAGGTCGGGCCGCAGACGGTGATCG
Organism: Brevundimonas olei; assembly: GCF_037055245.1. GTDB lineage: Bacteria > Pseudomonadota > Alphaproteobacteria > Caulobacterales > Caulobacteraceae > Brevundimonas > Brevundimonas olei. Next base: position 2,845,887 of record NZ_CP146369.1, on the reverse strand, counting down.
CCGTGGGACAGGGCTTCATGGGGCAGTTGTTCGCCACGGTCTTCCTAGGGCTGGGGGCCGTCTTCCTGGGCATGATCCTGACGGTGGCGACTGTGGTCGGGGTCTATCTGGCGCGGCGGAGAGCGAGACAGGCCTGAGCGAGTCTCGGCTTGACGCATACCGTCCAGTTGGTATGTAAAGCGTCATGGACACGCAGACCCTCCGCCGCACGCCCGAAGACACCCGCCGCCAGATCATCGAGGCGGCCATCGAACTGGCCGCCGAAGAGGGGGCGATGGCGGTGACGCTGGACGCCGTGGTGGCGCGGCTGCCGTTCAGCAAGGGCGCCCTGCTGCATCACTTTCCGAACAAGCTGGCCCTGCTGGAAGGGGTGATCGACTATCTCGCCACCGAGATGGCGGCCGCGGTGCTGGCCGAGGCGGCGCGCGACCCCAATCCCTATGGCCGCAACGCCCGGGCCTATCTGCGGGCGGTCGTCAATGAGCCGGCCACGGAGCGGGACGTCAGCATCGGTCGGGCGGCCCTGGCCGCCTGCGCCATAGAGCCGAGCCTGATCCCGCGTTGGCGTGCGGCGATGAAGACCCTGGCCGCCGATGACCCGGAAGACCTGGCAGGCAAGGACGACGCCCTGATGCTGCGGCTGATCGCGGACGGCCTGTGGATGACCGACCTGTTCGGCACGCATGAGGTGTCGCCGGAGCAGAGGAAGGCTCTGCTGTCGCTGCTGACGCCGGGCAGCCTGCTGACGGACGCCTATGGGGGAGCGGCCGCGTGAACCCGACCACCTGGCTGGCCCTGCTGGGCGCGATCGGCTTCGAGGTGATGGGGACGACCCTGTTGCAGCAGTCGCAGCAGTTCACCAGGCCCTGGCCCACGGCGGGGCTGGCGGTGTGCTACGGGATCGCCTTCTATCTGTTGACCCTGGCGCTGAAGCAGATGCCGGTGGGGCTGGCCTACGCCATCTGGAGCGGGCTGGGGGTGGTGCTGATCTCGGTGATCGGCCTGTTCCTGTTCAAGCAGAAGCTGGACGCGCCCGCGATCATCGGCCTGGCGCTGATCATCGGCGGGGTGGTGGTGATCAACGTCTTCTCCAAGAGCGTGACGCACTAGGCAGAGGGCGACAGATGCGCCCTGGAGGGGTATAGGGCGCGGCCATGAAATCCACGCCTGCCAAGCCGTTCTGGGAAACCAAGACGCTCGCCGAGATGTCTCCGGCCGAGTGGGAGAGCCTGTGCGACGGCTGCGGCCTGTGCTGCGTCATCCGTTTCGAGGATGAGGACACGGGCCAGATCATTCCGACGCACGTCCACTGCAAGCTGTTCGACCCGGACCGCTGCACCTGCACCGATTACGCCCAGCGCCAGGCCGAGGTGCCGGACTGCGTGCAACTGACGCCGGACAATATCGAACGGCTGAAGTGGATGCCCCTGTCGTGCGCCTATCGCCGCTTGCACGAGGGACGGCCGCTGGCCTGGTGGCATCCGCTGGTGTCGGGCGACCCGGAGACGGTGCACGCGGCGGGGGTGTCGGTGCGCCGCCAGACGGTGTGCGAGACGGCGCTGAGGGAAGCCGAGGACGCTCTCGATTTCGAGGCGCCGGAGTGGATGGCCGAGCGGGGAACGCAGCCCCGGCCAGCCTGATCGGGTCCGCTAACGAATATTTCGGGGTTAGGCGCGACAAGGAACAACCGAGCGGGGGGAAACGCGAGTTGTCATTCACCAAGAGCATAGAGGCGTTGGAAGGCCCGGGCGGGCCGTTTCAGCGCCTGGTGGATTTCGCCGCGACCCTGTTCGATTGCCGGGCGGCGGTGGTGACGCTGCTGACCGAGCGGGACGCGGTCATCCGCTCGAGCGCGGGCGTGTGCATGCAGCGCATTCCGCAGGAGGACAGCCTGGCGCCCATCGTGACGGCGATGGGCCCGGGGGCCACGCTGGTGTCGACCGATCCCCGGGGCGACCCGCGTCTGAAGAACCATGCCCTCGTCCGCAAGACGCCGCATCTGAGGTTCGTCGTGGTCGCGACCCTGTGCCATCCGGCCGGGCGGCCGGTCGGCGCCTTCAGCATCCTGGACGACCGGGAGCGGCCGGAGCCGACCTCGAAGCAGATGGAGCAACTGGCCAGTCTGGTGGGCATGGCCGAGGACATCATCGCCGGTCTGGACGCCGCGCGCATCCGGGACGAGCGGCTGGAGACGCTGCGCCTGGTCGAGCAGATGTCGGGCGTCGGCCACTGGCGGCTGGACCGGAAGCGGCGGGTGATGGAATGGTCCGACGAGGTCTATCGCATTCACGGCGTCGAACGCGGCCGGTTCGTCACGGATCTGGACCAGACGCTGGCCTTCTATGGGGAAGAGGACAAGGCGCGGCTGGGCGAGCTGATCGAGACGGCCCTGACCGAGGGCCGCCCCTATATGGCCAAGCTGACCCTGATCCGGGCCGACGGCGAGGAGCGGCGTGTTCTGACCCACGCCGAGACCGAGCGCGGAGAGGACGGCCAGGTCTCGGCCATCTTCGGCGTCTTCCAGGACGTGACCGACCAGGAAAAGGTGCTGGAGCGGGCGCGCCGCGACGAGGGGCGTTATCGCCTGCTGGCCGAGAATGTCGGCGACGTCATCACCCGCGTGAAGATGGACGGGTCGAGCAAATACATCTCGCCCGCGATCAAGCAGCTTCTGGGCTGGACGCTGGAAGAGATGAGCGGCCAGTCCACCGACTATGTGCACCCTGAGGACAAGCACCTGGTCCTCAAGGCCATCGGCGAGGCGGTGAAGACCGGAACGCCCACCCGCCTGGAGCATCGCGCGGTGCACCGGGACGGCCATACGGTCTGGGTGGAATGCACCTTCAAGGCGCTGAAGGACGAGCACGGCCACGTGGACGACGTGGTGGTGGTGATCCGCGACATGACCCAGCGCAAGCTGCTGGAGGACGAGGTCATCGAGGCCAAGGAGCGCGCCGAGAAGGCGGCCCGGGCCAAGAGCGAATTCCTGGCCAATATGAGCCATGAGCTGCGGACGCCGCTGACCAGCGTCATCGGCTTTTCGGGTCTGCTGCACGGTTCGGAGCACCTGCCGCCGGAAGAGCGCATCTATGTCGAGCGCATCGCCACGGCGTCGGAGGCCCTGCTGGGCGTCATCAACGACATCCTCGACTATTCCAAGCTGGAAGCCGACGCCATCGAGATGGACCCTGAGCCGTTCGACACGCGGGCCCTGGTGGACGGCGCCGCCGCCATCATCGAGAGCCAGTGCTCGCTCAAGGGGTTGATCCTGCGCGTCGTGGTCGCCGCCGACACGCCCGAGCGGCTGACCGGCGACAAGGGGCGGCTGAGGCAGGTGATGCTCAACTTCCTGTCCAATGCGGTGAAGTTCACGGCGCGCGGCGAGGTGACGCTGGAACTGGGCGGCCGGTTGGACGAGAACGGCCAATGGCGGATGCGGGCGGCGGTCCGCGACACCGGCATCGGCATTCCGGCCGAGAAGATCGAGGAGCTGTTCCACCGCTTCACCCAGGCCGACGCCTCGACGACGCGGGTCTATGGCGGGACGGGGCTGGGGCTGGCCATCTCGCGCCGTCTGGTCGAGCTGATGGGCGGAGAGATCGGCGTCGACAGCACGCCGGGCCAGGGCTCGACCTTCTGGTTCGAGGCGCCGTTGGCCGTGGCCGCCGCCGGTGACCAAGTGATCGAGACACGTCAGGGACGAGCGGCCGAGCAAACGATCCGGGGCCGGGTGCTGATGGCCGACGACGCGGCGGCCAACCGCGAACTGGTCAGCGCCATCCTGCGGAATCTGGGACTGGAGATCGACACGGTCGCCGACGGCGCGGAGGCGGTCCATGCGGTCCAGTCGGGCGCCTACGACCTGGTGTTGATGGACGTGCATATGCCGGTCATGGACGGGCTGAAGGCGACCCGCGAAATTCGCCGGATGCAGGCGGGGAGCGGGCGCCGGACGCCGATTCTGGCCCTGACCGCCAACGTCCAGGCCGAGCAGGTTACCCGCTGCCTGGAGGCGGGCATGGACGGCCATCTGGCCAAACCCATCCAGATCGCGGAGCTGGCCGCAGCCCTAACCCGGTGGCTGTCGGGCGGCGATCCGGCGGCGATGGCGGTCTAGGCGTCGGCCATTGCGTCGCGGCTATCGCAGCCGAGGGCGCGGATCCCTGTGATTTCCCGGCTTTGGGAGGTTCTGGAGGCTGTTCGCCAGCCTGAGGACGCTGGTCCGCTATGGTTCGGTCATGGCGGGAAAAGGGGACGAGGCGGGGCGGGCGGCGGCGGTCGCGCAGTGGCTGGACGGCGCCCTGGCGCGGCTGATGCAGGCGACCGATGAGGCGATCGCCGTGGTGGCCGCCGCGGAGCCTCCGGCCGACGTGGCCGAGGCCGAGAAGCGGGGGCGCGCCATCGGCGTGCTGGCCCGCACGGCCAAGGCGGTGGCCGCGCTGGCGGCGGCGTCACCTCGCAGGACCCGCGATCCCGAAGAGGACGGAATGAGCGAAGACGATCGTGAACTCAGCGACGACGAAGAACGGACCGTGCGGGCAGAGCTCGAGTCTCGTCTCGATCATCTTCTCGGGGTCGCCGAGCGCAAGGGATTTGGCGCAGCAGCGGCTGAAACAGGCGACGCGCGAGGAACTGCTGCGGCTGCTGAAGGCGACGCCGAGGCTGAACGACGACCAGGTCTGGCCGCCGCCTGATACGGATTGGCGGACCTGGGTGCTGCTGGGCGGGCGAGGGTCGGGCAAGACCTTCGCAGGCGGCTTCTGGATGAACGAACTGGCCAAGGCGAAGGATCGCACCTTCGCCCTGGTCGGACCGGCGCTGCACGATGTGCGCGAGGTGATGGTCGAGGGGCCGTCGGGACTGAAGGCGCAGGCGCCGGGCGACAACCGGCCGCGCTGGGAGGCGGGGCGGCGCAGGCTGGTCTGGCCCTCGGGCGCGGCGGCCTATGCGTTTTCGGCCGAAGACCCGGACAGCCTGCGCGGGCCGCAGTTTCACGCGGCCTGGGCGGATGAGTTCTGCGCCTGGAGGAACATAGAGGCGACGCTGTCGAACCTGAGGTTCGGGCTGCGGCTGGGGGCGGACCCGAAGCTGGCGATCACCACGACGCCGCGTCCGATTCCGGCGCTGAGGCGGTTGCTGGCCGAGCCGGGGGTGGTGAAGGCGCGGCTGGCGACCAAGGATAATGCGGCCCATCTGGCGCCGGGGTTTCTGGGTCATCTGCAGGCGCTCTACGCCGGGACGCGGCTGGAGGCGCAGGAGATGGAGGGGCTGGTGGTCGAGGCCGACGGCGCCCTGTTCCGGGCCGAGGATCTGGCGCGGGCGCGGGGGAGCCGGCCTGCGCGGTTCGAGCGGGTGGTGGTGGCGGTCGATCCGCCCGCCAGCGCCCATGGCGACGCCTGCGGGATCGTGGCGGCGGGGCGCAGGGACAGGACGGGCTATGTGCTGGCGGATCGTTCGGCGCGGGGGCTGTCGCCCGCCGGATGGGCGCGGCGCGTGGCCGAGACGGCGCGAGAGTTCGACGCCGACCTGGTGCTGGCCGAGGCCAATCAGGGCGGGGAGATGGTGCGGACCCTGCTGGGGCAGGCGGACTGTCCGGCGCAGGTGAAGCTGGTGCACGCCAGCCGGTCGAAGAAGGCGCGGGCCGAGCCGGTGGCGGCGCTGTATGAGCAGGGGCGGGTGGTCCACTGCGGGGCGTTTCCGGCGCTGGAAGAAGAGATGATGGCGCTGGGGAGCGAGACGCCGGGGGCGAAGAGCCCGGACCGAGCGGATGCGCTGGTCTGGGCGCTGACGCATCTATTGCTGGCCGGGAAGACGCAGCCGAGGTTGCGGGCGCTCTAGCAGTTTCCTTCTCCCACAAGGGAAGAAGGAAGAAAATAATGGAGATTTCAATGGATTGGCGACGACCGTTCGGTCGGCGGCGCGTTGCTGCGCCCGAAATCAAGGATAGCCGCACGGGGCCGCTGATCGCCCTGACGGGGGCGGGGCGGGCGCGGTGGACGCCGCGCGACTACGCCCATCTGGCCGACGAGGGGTTCGGCAAGAACGCCGTGGCCTATCGCTGCGTGCGGATGATCGCGGAGGCGGCGGCCTCGACGCCGCTGATGGTGATGGTCGGGGGCGTGCGGACGGCGGATCATCCGCTGGCGCGACTGATCGACAAGCCCAATCCCGAGCAGTCGGGCGGGGAGTTGCTGGAGGCGCTGTACGGCGCGCTGCAGACGGCGGGCAACGCCTATGTCGAGGCGACCGGGGACGCCGACGGGGACGGGGCGCCGGACGAGCTGTGGGCGCTGCGGCCGGACCGGATGAAGGTCGTGCCGGGGCGGGCGGGCTGGCCGGAAGCCTATGAGTATGCGGTCGGCGGCCGGTCGGTGCGAATCGCGCGGCATGGCGACGGCTGGTCGCCGGTCATGCATCTGAAGCTGTTTCATCCGACGGACGATCATTACGGATTTTCGCCGCTGGAGGCGGCGGCCTTCGCCATCGACGTGCACAACGCCTCGGGGGCGTGGAACAAGGCGCTGCTGGACAATGCGGCGCGGCCGTCGGGTGCGCTGGTCTATGGCGCCAAGGACGGGGAGCGCCTGACGGCGGATCAGTTCGAGGCGCTGAAGGTGGAACTGGGCGAGGCTCATGCCGGGGCGCGCAACGCCGGGCGGCCTCTGTTGCTGGAAGGCGGGCTGGACTGGAAGCCGATGAGCCTGACGCCGCACGACATGGACTTCATCGCCGGGAAACACGCGGCGGCGCGGGAGATCGCCCTGGCGTTCGGCGTGCCGCCGCAGCTGCTGGGGATTCCAGGGGATGCGACCTACGCCAACTATCGCGAGGCCAACGCCGCCTTCTGGCGGGGGACGGTGATTCCGCTGGTGAGGAAGGCGGCCGGGGCGATGACGGGGTGGTTGGGCGGGCGGTTGAACGACTGCCGGATTGAGCCGGATCTGGACGCGGTGCTGGCGTTGCAGGTCGAGCGGGACGCGCTGTGGGCGCGTCTGAATGCGGCGGGGTTCCTGACGGATGAGGAGCGGCGCCGGATGGCGGGGGTGGAGGCATGACGGATTGGAAGAAGGCGCCCGTCGCCCTGATCGCGGCCTTGCTGGTGCAGACCATTGGCGGACTGGTGTGGGCGGGCGGTGCGGCGGCGCGGATCGCGACGCTGGAGCAGCGGGTGGACGAGCAGAGGCTGGTCGCCGAGCGGCTGGCGCGGCTGGAGGCCCAGGGCGAGGCCGTGCGCGCGGCGGTCGAGCGGATCGAGCGACAGCTGGAGGGGAAGTGATGGCGCAGGGATTTCTTCCTCCCCTTCATGGGGAGGGTGTCGGCGCAGCCGACGGGTGGGGCGGGGAGAGCAAGTCGGGTCTGGCGTTTCATCAGCCAAGCCGTCCCCACCCGGCTTCGCCTGACGGCTCAGCCACCCTCCCCATGAAGGGGAGGGAGAAGGGGGCGCTGGCCATCCAGGGCTACGCCTCCCTGTGGGGCGTGGCCGATCTGAACGGCGACGTGACGGCGCGCGGGGTCTTCGCGGACAGTCTGGCGAAGACCGGCGCGGGCGGGGTGCGGATGCTGCATCAGCATGAAAGCCGCGCCGTGGTCGGCGTCTGGGACCGCATGGTCGAGGACGAGCGCGGCCTGTGGGTCGAGGGGCGGATCGAGGACTGGTCCGCCGAGGCCCGCTATGCGGCCGCCCTGACGCGCGCCGGAGCGCTGGACGGGCTGTCGATCGGCTTTCGCGCGACGAAGGCGCGGCGAGACGGGCGGCTCAGGGTGCTGAGCCGGGCGGAGTTGTGGGAGGTGTCGCTGGTGACGTTCCCGATGCTGCCGGGCGCGCGGTTCAGGATGCTGGGGCCTGACGCCTGACGGCCTATCGGTCGGCCAGATGGGCGGCGATGCGCTCGGCGGCCTGAGGCGGGGTGCAGACCTCGGTGTCGATCGTCAGCGCGGCGGGCGGCATGGCGGCCAGGCTGGCGTCGAACTCGGCGCGAAGGCGGCGCAGCAGATCGACCGACTGAAGCTTGCCGAAGGCGGCGCGGCTGGGCTGGACGATCCGGCGCTCCTGTTCCTCTGGCGAGACGGTCAGGGCGATGAAGGCGACGACGCCGCCGAACGGTTCGATCGTCGCCTGGACGCGCGCGGGAAAGCCGGGGGCCACCGTGGCCTCGGGCGCGAAGGTGAAGATGAGGGAACGCTCGTCGCGGGCCGCCTCGGCGAAGGTCTGGAGCCAGAAGGCTTCGCGCAGGCGAACGAACGGCTCGGAACCGAAGTCGAACACGGCGCTGACGGCGTCGACGACGAAATGGTTGTGAAACAGCGGCAGGCCGGTCAGGCGCGCCAGTTCGCGGCCGATGGTCAGCTTGCCCGCGCCCGCAGGGCCGTAGAGGAAGACGATCTGCATCGTTCAGAACCTCGAGGCGAGCAGGCGATCGTCCGGCAACATCCATCCTTCCAGCATTGAAGGGGCAGGCTACCACGCCTGAGCCGGTGCGCGAAGGGTAAGGCAGTTCCGGGCCTGGCCCGGTTGACGGCGCGCCGCAGGACGGTCGCGCATTTTTCTGGAGAGACCATGAAAGAGACCAAGACCGTCTCGGGGCATCCCGAGGCGCGCGCCGCCATGCATGAGATGATGGCCGCGTTCGAGGCGTTCAAAGGGGCCAACGACGCCCGTCTGGACGAGATTGAGAAGAAGGCTTCGGCCGATGCGCTGCTGGAGGAGAAGGTGGCGCGCATCGATCAGGCGGTGGCTCAGGCGCAGGCGCGCATGGACCGTGCGCTGAGCGAGAGCCGCCGACCGATGCTGGGCGCCGAGCCGCCCGCTGTGGTCGCCGCGCCGGAGGCCAAGGCGGCGTGGGACGGCTATATGAAGTCGGGCGCCTCGCACGGGTTGGAGCTGAAGGCGGGGCTGTCGTCGGCGTCGAACTCGGCGGGCTATGTCGTGCCGCCGGAGACGGAGCGGGCCATCGAGCGTCGTCTGATGGCCGGGTCGCCGATGCGCGAGATCGCCACGGTGCGCACGGTCGGCTCGGGCGTGTTCAGGAAGCCGGTGTCGACGGCGGGCGTCCAGGCGGGCTGGGTGGCCGAGACGGCGGCGCGCCCGGAAACGGACCCGGCGACGCTGGCGCTGTTGGAGTTCTCGTCGGCCGATCTTTACGCCTGTCCGGCGGCGACGCAGAGCCTGCTGGATGACGCCTTGATCGATCTGGACGAATGGCTGGCGGCTGAGGTCGAGGACGCCTTCGCGGCGCAGGAGACGGCGGCCTTCGTCGGCGGCGACGGGGTCAACAAGCCAAAGGGCTTTCTGGCCTATGACACGGCGACCGAGGGGACGCAGACCTGGGGCCAGATCGGCACGGTCGTCTCGGGCGCGGCGGGCGGTTTCGCCAGCGCCAGTCCGGTCGATAAGCTGATCGACCTGATCTATGCGCCCAAGGCCCAGTATCGGCCGAATGGGCGTTTCGTGATGAACCGACGCACGGTGTCGGCCGTGAGGAAGTTCAAGGACGCGGACGGGAACTACATCTGGTCGCCGGCGACGCGGCCGGGCGAGACGGCGAGCCTGCTGGGCTATCCGGTCACTGAGATCGAGACCATGCCGGATGTGGCGGCCAACAGTCTGTCGATCGCCTTCGGCGATTTCTCGCGCGGCTATCTGATCGTGGATCGGGCGGGGGTGCGGGTGCTGCGCGACCCCTATTCGGCCAAGCCCTATGTACTGTTCTATACGACCAAGCGTGTCGGCGGCGGGGTGCAGAACTTCGATGCGATCAAGCTGATGAAGTTCGCGGCTTCGTAAGGGCGATGACGGGCTTCCTTCTCCCCTGCGGGGGAGAAGGTGGCTCGCGCAGCGAGACGGATGAGGGGGACGGGGGCGGCGCGCTCTCGGTCAGCCGGTCGTCTGTTGAACCCTTCCCCTCATCCGAGCGCCTCCGGCGCCCACCTTCTCCCCCAAGGGGAGAAGGCAGCAGAACATTGGAGATTTGAATGAGCGCACCCGTGAGCCTCACGGAGGCGAAGCTGTTCCTGCGCGTCGAGCATGAGGCGGAGGATGGGCTGATCCAGACCCTGATCGACGCGGCCAGGGCGCGGGTGGAGGGGGAGGTGGGCCTGAGCCTGACCTCGACCTCGCCGGCGCCGCTGAGGTTGGCGGTGATGATGCTGGTGATGCGCGCCTTTGAGCGCGGCGAGAGCGAGATGTCGGCGGCGCCGGTCGAGGGGTGGATCGCGCCCTATCGTGTGGTGCGGCTTTGACTGGGGCGATGAAGGTGGTGGCGGCGCTGGTGCGGCCGGTGGCGGCGCAGACGCCCTATGGCGGGCAGGTGGTCAGCTATGAGCCGGTCGGGTCGCTGTGGCTGGCGCTGGGCGCGCGCAGGCGGCGCGAGCGGACGGAAGCGGGCGTGACGCGCGCGGTGGAGACGCTGAGCGCCACGGTGCGGGCCGATCCGAGGCTGGAGGAGGGGCTGGTGGCGCGCTTCGGCGGGGCGGACTGGGCCTTGGTCGGGATCGAGACCGATCCGAAGGCGGCGGGCCGGGTGCGACTGAACCTGGAGCGGATGCGATGAAGGATCATGAAGGGGCGCTGGTGAAGGCGCTGATCGCGCATCTGGGCGACGACGGGGCGCTGAAGGCGTTGCTGGGCGATCCCGTGCGGGTCTGGGATGAGGCGCCGCAGGGGGCGGGGTTTCCGCATCTGGTGATCGGGCGGTGCGAGAGCCGACCGCTGAACGCGGACGGCGGCGGGGTGGAGCAGCGGCTGACCCTGACTTGCGCCAGTCGGTTCAGGGGGCTGGAGGAGGCGCGGGCCGTGACCGCGGCGGTGCGGGCGCGGCTCGCCGATGCGCCGCTGGAGGCGGACGGGGTGAAGGCGGTCAGTCTGGGCGTGACGTTTACGGACCTGTTCCGCAGCCCGGACCTGAAGCGGGCGTGGGCGGTGATGCGGCTGAGAGCCGTGACGGAGGAAATCTGAGATGAGCGCGCAACGGGGCAAGGACATCCTGCTGAAGGTCGAGGGCGCGGGCGGCGCTTTCACCACGGTGGCGGGACTGAGGGCGAGGGCGATCTCGCTGAACGCCAAGACGGTGGACGCGACCGACAGCGACAGCGCCGGACGGTGGCGCGAACTGCTGGCGGGGGCGGGCGTGAAGTCGGCGGCGGTGTCGGGGCAGGGGATATTCCGCGACGCGGCGTCGGACGCCCTGATCCGCGAAGCCTTCTTTGAGCAGGCGGCGAAGACGTGGCGGCTGATCGTGCCGGACTTCGGCGTGCTGGAGGGGCCGTTTCTGGTCGCGGCGCTGGAATATGCGGGCGAACATGAGGGCGAGGCCAGCTTTGCGCTGAGCCTGGCCAGTGCGGGCGAAGTGACGTTCTCGGCGCTGTGATGGTGAACGGCGTGCGGGGCGAGGTCGTCGCTGGGCTGGCGGGGGCGGAGCGGAAGCTGTGTCTGACGCTGGGGGCCTTGGCGGAGATCGAGACCGGGCTGGGCGTGGCCGGGATGGCGGCGCTGGCCGAGCGGATGAAGGCGCTGTCGGCGGGGGATCTGATGGTGGTGCTGGCGGCCTTGTTGCGCGGCGGCGGCGAGGGGGCTCTGGCGGATGAACTGGCGAGGGCGCCGGTCGATCCGCGTGAGGCGGCGGAGGCGGTGGCGAAGGCCTTTGCGGCGGCGGCCTGATGACTCCGTGGGGAGAGATGATGCAGGCGGCGGCGCGGATGGGCGTGGGGCCGGAAGGGTTCTGGCGCCTGTCGCTGAAGGAGTGGCGGATGCTGACGGCGGGGCCGGTTCAGGCGGCGCCGCTGGGGCGCGGCGAGCTGGAACGGATGCAGGAGATGTGGCCGGATGACTGATGGTTTCAGGCCGGACGGAATCGACGCCGTGCCGGTGAAGGCGGCGGAGGCGGCGGCGGCGTTGGAGGCGCTGAAAGAACCGGCGGAGCGGGCGGCGGCCTCGATCGAGGACGCCTTCGGGCGCGCGGGGGCCAGCCTGACGAAGTCGCTGACGCGGGCGGCGGCGGATGGGGAGGTGACGCTGGCCGAACTGGCGCGGGCGGTGCTGAATGCGGTCAATGCGGCGGCGGGGACGCGCGGCGGCGGGCTGAGCGGGGCGATAGCGGCGGCGCTGGGCGGCTTCGGCGGGGCGCGGGCGGACGGCGGCCCGGTGCTTGGCGGCGGCGCCTATCTGGTCGGAGAGCGCGGACCGGAGGTGTTCCGTCCGGAGGGCGCCGGGACGATCGAGCCCATGGGCGGAGCGCCTGGTGTCACGGTGAACGTCACGGTGGACGGCGGGGCCGAGGGACTGTTGCGGTCAGAGACGCAGATCGCACGGATGCTGGCGCGGGCGACGGCGTTGGGGGCGCGCTGAAGTCGCGAGGCGCCGTGCGATAGCGCAACAAAAAGGGGCGCTCCGGAGAGCGCCCTTTAAAGCTTATTCGCCCTTGGGATTCGGGCCGTATTTGTTGTCGCCGGGCTGGCTGTCGGCGATGCCGATCCAGAGCCAGAAGCCGATAGCCACCAACCAGGTCAGGCTGAGGATGCCTAGGGCGGGGCCGAAGGTGCTGAAGATGACGGCGGGATCCTCGTTCTCCAGAGCCTGGGCGTTCATGAAGGCCGAAACGCCGATCGACATGAAGGCGAAGACCCAGCCGCCGATCATGACGACGTAGGGGATGGCGATGAGCCAACCCGCCTTGCCCATGTCGTGCAGGCGCTTCACGCCGATGGCGAGGTGCGGCCACAGCAGGACGAGGCCCAGCAGGTTCAGGAACGGGATGAAGTTCAGGACCAGGCCCACGCCGAACAGGATCAGCCAGCTGATCCAGAAGTGCTGACGGCGCAGGCGGCCGTTGAAGGAAAAGAGAGCCGTGGCGAAGTCATAGGCGCCGAGGGGGGCGCCGCCCGTCGACGAGGCGGCGGCCTGGCCGAAGGCCGCGGCGGGGGCGGTGGAGGCCAGGATCATGATCTGGGTCGCCTCCATGCCTTCCGGCACGAAGTCGACGCGAGCGCCGACGGCGACGGTTCCGCCAGCCTGGATGTCCGCGCGCGTGAAGCCGTAGCGGATGCTGTCGTCGCCGCTGATCAGGCCCGTGCCCGAGACGTCGTCATAGCTGAGAATTTCGCCGCGCACGCGGATCTCCTGTCTTGTTTCCGGCTTGGCCGTGTTGTGACGAAAGCATGGCTGAGCCTGGCCGTTCGGACAACCCGAAGACTGCCGTCGGGTGAAGTTTTTCGCGAAACGTTCGCAATCTGTCCCGCGACGGGACGCAATCCACATCAAGTAGCGAGGACGCATGGCCTTTCATGAGGTGCGCCTGCCTGCGCGGCTGGCGTTCGGCTCGACCGGCGGGGTCGAGCGGAGGACGGAAATCACGACGCTGGCGTCAGGGTTCGAGCGGCGCTCGACGCCCTGGGCGGACGGGCGCAGGCGCTATCTGATCGGGGCAGGGTTGCGGTCGCTGGACGACATGGCGGCGCTGACCGCGTTTTTCGAGGCGCGGCGCGGGCGACTGCACGGGTTCCGGTTTCGCGACTTTGCGGACTTCAGGAGCGGGGCGCCGGGGGCGGCCGTGGCGCCGCTGGATCAGGGGATCGGGACGGGAGACGGGCAGGCGCGCGTCTTTCAGTTGAGCAAGGCTTACGGCGATCACCGACGCCTGATCGCCAAGCCGGTCGAGGGATCGGTGCGGGTCGCGGTGGCGGGCGTGGAGACGGCGGCCTTCTCGCTGGAGGCGACGACGGGGCGGGTGACGCTGGCGACGGCGCCGCCGGATGGCGCGGCGGTGACGGCGGGCTTCGCCTTCGACGTGCCGGTGCGCTTCGACGCGGACCGGATGGAGGTGACGCTGGAGAGCTTCGGCGCCGGGCGGATGGTCGCCATGCCTCTGATCGAGGTGCGGGTCTGAGCCATGCGGAATGTTCCGGACGAACTGGCCGCCCGCATCGAGAGCGGGGTGGCGACGCTGTGTCATGTCTGGCTTCTGAGGCGGGCTGACGGGCGGGCGATGGGCTTCACCGACCATGACCGCGATCTGGAGGTTGAGGGCGTGGCGTGCCGGGCGGCCAGCGGCTGGACCGGCGGGGCGGGCGACGGCGAGGTCGGGCTGTCGGCGGGTGCGCTGTCGGCCTCGGGCGGGCTGGATGATGCGGCGATCACCGAAGAGGACATAGCGGCGGGGCGGTATGACGCCGCCGAGGTAGAACTGTGGCGCGTGGACTGGATGCGGCCGGACCTGAGGGTGCGGCTGTGGAAGGGAAGGCTGGCGCGGATACGGCGTGAGAACGGGCGTTTCGTCGCCGATCTGGACGGGCCGATGGCGGCGTTGGAGCGGGTGGTGGGGCGGACCTATGGCCGGGGCTGCGACGCGGTGCTGGGCGACGGGCGTTGCCGATTGGGCGCGGCGGCGGTCGCGGGCCGCAGTTGCGACAAGCGGTGGGCGACCTGCGTGGGGGTCTTCGCGAACGGGGTCAACTTCCAGGGATTTCCGGACATTCCGGGCGAGGACTTCCTGACGGCGCGGCCGGTGGCGGGACGCAATGACGGCCGGAGCCGCAGGCGATGAGGGGCGGCGCTGATTTCTCCCTCACCGTCCCGGGGAGGGTGGTTGAGCCGAAGGCGAAGCCGGGTGGGGGCGGTGCGGTTGGGCAAGCGCCGCGTCCTGATCACCTGGTCCTCCCCACCCGGTCGCTGCGCGACCACCCTCCCCATGAAGGGGAGGGAGAGGCGTGGCGCGCGCGGGTCGTGGCGGCGGCGCGGGGGTGGCTGGGGACGCCCTATCGGCATCAGGCCAGCGTGAAGGGCGAGGGGGCGGACTGCCTGGGCCTGGTGCGTGGCGTCTGGCGCGAGGTGGTTGGCGAGGAGCCGGAGGCGCCGCCGCCTTATCGCCCCGACTGGGCCGAAGTCGGGGGCGAGGAGACGCTGTGGGCCGCCGCGCGGCGGCGTTTGGTGGAGATCGCGCCGGAGCAGGCGGGGCTGGGCGACGTGCTGCTGTTCCGCATGGCGGCGGGGTGTCCGGCCAAGCACTGCGCGATCCTGAGCGCCGAGCTTTCCGAGAGCATGGGGGGGCCGGAGCGGCGGATGATCCACGCCTATTGGGGGCGGTCGGTGGTCGAAAGCTGGATGGGCGCGTGGTGGCGCAGGCGTCTGGTCGCGGCGTTTCGCTGGCCCGAAATTTCGGCCTGAAGTTTAAGAAGGAGCAGACATGGCGCAGGTCGTTCTGGGCGGGATCGGGTCGGCGCTGGGCGGGCCGATCGGGGGCTTTATCGGCGGCGTGCTGGGGCGGGCGGCGGACAACTGGCTGGTCGCCGGCCTGTCGCCCGCGCGGCAGGTCGGGCCGAGGCTGGAGGGGCTGAAGCTGCAATCCTCGGCCGAGGGGGCGCCGATGGCCTGTGTCTTCGGCCGGGCGCGGGTGGTCGGGCAGGTGATCTGGGCGGCGCGCTTTCTGGAGCGCAAGGAGAAGCGGTCGGGCGGCAAGGGCGGTCAGAAGACGGTCGACTACGCCTATTCGCTGAGTTTCGCCGTGGCCCTGTGCGAGGGGCCGATCGACGGGATCGGCCGGGTCTGGGCTGACGGCCAGCCGATGGATATGGCGGGCGTGACGATGCGGCTGCATCGCGGGACTGAGGACCAACTGCCCGACCCGCTGATCGAGGCGGTGGAGGGGCGGGCGCCCGCCTATCGCGGGACGGCCTATGTGGTGTTCGAGGATCTGCCGCTGGACGCCTATGGCGACCGGCCGCCGCAGCTGGCGTTGGAGGTGTTCCGGCGGGCGCAGGGGGCGGCGCCGCAGTTGGAGGATCGGCTGGAGGGCGTGTGCCTGATCCCCGGCGCGGGGGAGTTCTGCCTGGCGACCGAGCCGGTGATGCGGCGCGAGGGGCTGGCGCGATCCACGCCTGAGAACGTGCATCTGACGGCGGGTCAGACGGACCTGGAGGCCTCGCTGGATCAGCTGACGGCCCAGGCGCCGAGGTTGAAGCGGGTCAGCCTGGTGGTCGGCTGGTTCGGCGATGACGTGCGGATGGGTCACTGCCGTATCCGACCGGGGGTGGAGCGACGGGACAAGCCGACCCGGCCGCTGGTCTGGAGCGTGACGGGGCTGGGGCGTGCGGACGCCCATCTGATCTCCCAGGCGGGCGGCGGCCCGGCCTATGGCGGGACGCCCTCGGACGACAGCGTGCGTCAGGCGATCCGGGCGCTGAAGGTGCGGGGGCTCGAGGTGACGCTGTATCCCTTCGTCTTCATGGACTGCCCCGGCTATCCGTGGCGCGGGCGGATCACGGGAATGGACGGGGCGGGGGCGACGGCTGAGGTCGCTGCCCTGTTCGGCGCGGCGGACGGATGGGGGCTGAGGCGGCTGGCGCTGCACTACGCCCGGATCGCGGCGGATGAGGGGGCGGACGGGCTGCTGATCGGCTCGGAGATGCGGGGGCTGACGTGGACGCGCGATGCCAGTGGCGGCTTTCCGGCGGTGGCGCAGTTCAGGGCGCTGGCGGCCGAGTGCCGGGCGGTGGTCGGGGCGCGCGTGAAGCTGAGTTACGCCGCCGACTGGTCGGAATATTTCGGCTGGCAAAGGGATGGGGAGGTGCGCTTTCACCTCGATCCTCTGTGGGCGGACCCGAACATCGATTACGTCGGCATCGACTGGTATCCGCCGATGGGGGACTGGCGCGGGGGCGCGGGTGGGCTGGACGCCGACGGTTTCAACGGGCCGTCGGACCCGGCCTATCTGGCGGCGCAGGTCGCGGGCGGCGAGGGGTATGACTGGTTCTACGCCAACGCGGCGGATCGGGCGGCGCAGCGGCGCACGCCGATCGAGGACGGCGCCCACGGCGAGGACTGGATCTGGCGCTACAAGGATCTGAAGGGCTGGTGGTCGAACCGCCATCATGAGCGCGTCGGCGGGGTGCGGCAGGCGTCGCCGACGGCTTGGGTTCCCGGGATGAAGCCGATCCGGCTGACCGAGTTCGGCTGTGCGGCGGTGGATCGCGGGGGCAATGCGCCGAACCTGTTCCAGGACTCCAAGAGCAGCGAGAACGCCCTGCCGCCGCACTCGACGGGGGCGCGCGACGACCGGATGCAGCGGCGTCTGATCGAGGCGGTGCTGGAGCATTATGCGCAGCCGGCGAACAACCCGGTCTCGGGCGTCTATGGCGGGCGGATGTTGGAAGGGGCGAACGTTTGGTGCTGGGACGCGCGGCCCTATCCGGCGTTTCCGGCGCTGGATGAGGTGTGGGCGGACGCGGGCGCCTGGCGCACGGGGCACTGGCTGAACGGGCGGATGGGCGGTGATGCGCGCGGGCTGATTGAGGCGATCCTGAAGCGAGGAGGGCTGTCCGAAGCGGACTTTACGGTCGGGGCGGTGGACGGCGGGGTGACCGGCTATGTCATCGACCGGCCGATGGCGACGAAGGACGCCCTGTCGCCGCTGGTTCAGGCGCTGGGGGTGACCACGGCCGAGCGCGACGGTCGGGCCGCCGTGCTGGGCGAGACGGCGCGGGAGATGACGCTGGATCAGGCGGCGCTGGCCCTGCCGGACAAGGGCGGGAGCGCGGCGGCGGATCGGCGATTGACGCCACGGCCCGGCGCGGCGCGGCTGCGTTTCATCGATGAGGCGGCGGACTATCAGCTGGGCGCGGTGACGGTACGCGGCGACGGCGAGGGCGGCGGGGTGGATGCGGCCCTGCCCGCCGTGGTCGGGGCCGGGCTGGCGACGGCGGCGGCGCAGCGGCTGTTGGCGGGCGAGGCGGCCGAGCGGCTGACGCTGAAGCTGGGGCCGCTGGAGGCGCTGAGGCTGGAGCCGGGCGATGTGACGGCGGTGGAGGGCCGTGCGGGCGACTGGCGCGTCGAGCGGCTGGACTGGGACGAGACGCCTAGCGCGGTGCTGGCTCCGTTGGTCGAGGTCGCCGTCGTGGATGCGCCGGAGGACTGGCGTGGGAAGGGCGGCGGGGCGGCGACCGTGGGGGCGCCGTTCCTGATGCTGTTGGACCTGCCGCCCCTGCCGGGCGAGGAGGCGGACGGGCGGCCCGTGGTCGCGGCGGCGGCCGAGCCCTGGACGCCGATGGCGCTGCATGGCGGGGGCTCGGTCGACAGTCTGACGCAGAGGGCGCTGGTGGAAACGCCCGCGACGGTGGGAACGCTGACGGCGCCCTTGCGGCCGGGCGTGGTCGGGCGCTGGGACGAGACGGGCGTGCTGAGCGTGAGGATCGAGGGGCAGGCGCCGCAGAGCCGGGCGGCGGAAGCGGTGCTGTCGGGCGCCAATCTGCTGGCGGTGCGCAGTGCAAATGGGTGGGAACTGGTGCAGTTCCGCCGGGCCGAGATGGTCGGCGGCGGCGTGTGGCGGTTGAGCGGCTTGTTGCGCGGACAGCTGGGGACGGAAGAGGCGGCCGCGCGCGGGGCGGAACCGGGGGCGCTGGTCGTGGTGCTGGAGCGCGGCATGGCGCGGGCTGAGGTGGATGCGGTCGAGCGCGGATTGCCGCGGATCTGGCGGGCGGGGCCTGTGGGTTCGCCGCCGGGCGGGGCGGGGACGACGGAGGCCGGCTTCGTCTGGAGCAACCGGAATGCGGCGCCGTGGCGACCGGCGCATCTGAAGGCGAGGCCGGAGGGCGGCGGATGGCGGTTGAGCTGGCTGTCGCGCGTGCGTCTGAGCGGCGACGGTTGGGAAGGTGAGCCGGTCGAGGTCGATCCGAGGCGGTTTCGGGTGCGGGTGCTGGACGGGGATGCCGAGCGTCGGGTCTGGGAGGTCGAGGAGCTGGCGGCGGTCTATGGCGCGGTAGAGGTCGCGGCGGACTTTCCCGGGGGCGTCGGCTCCGTAGCCAAGGTCGCCGTGGCCCAGTGGGGCGACGGGTACGGCTGGGGCGCGGAGGCGGTGGCGGGGCTGTGAGATACAAGGCCCTCTCCTGTTGGGAGAGGGCTTGAGCCTCCAAGAGCGAAGCGATTGGCTAAGGCGAAAGGGTGAGGGTTCGCGGCTGAAGTCGGCCGCAGGCCGTAGCTCGTCTTGCGCGACGGCTTGCGCCGACGGAGAGGACAAGCCCCTCACCCTTTTGCGCAAGAACGATCGCTGCGCTCTCGTGCGCTCAAGCCCTCCCCGCCGGGAGAGGGGGGCAGAAAGGCCTTTCGCCCCTTTCGGCGGGCGGGCGCATGGCTTAACTGACGCTCTGGTCTGTGTTGATCCGGAGTGGAGCGAAAATTGGCTGGCGATCCCTATCAGGAACTGGGCGTTTCCAAGGGCGCGAGCGCGGACGAGATCAAGAAGGCGTTCCGCAAGCTGGCCAAGGAGCTGCATCCCGACAAGAACCCCGGCGACAAGGCGGCCGAGGAACGGTTCAAGCGCATCACCGCCGCCTTCGACCTGCTGGGCGACGCCGAGAAGCGGGCGAAATATGATCGCGGCGAGATCGACGCCGATGGACGTGAGCAATTCCGAGGCTTCGGCGGCGGCGCTCAGGGCGGACGTCCGGGCGGCGGCGGTTTCGGCGGCTTCGGCTTCGGCGGGCGCGGCGAAGGCGGTCCCGGCGGGCGGGCCAGCTTCGACGACATCGATCTGGAAGAGATTTTCGGCGCCTTCGGCGGCGGGGCGCGTAACGCTGGGCGCGGGTTCGGCGGCGGGCGCGGGCAGGACGTGCGCGCTACGCTGGATATCAGCCTTGAGGACGCCATCGCCGGGACCACGCGCCGTATCCAGTTCTCGGACGGGCGGATGCTGGACGTGACCATCCCCAAGGGGGCGTCTGAAGGCCAGACCATCCGGCTGAAGGGGCAGGGCGCGCCCGGCCGCGGCGGTCAGGCGGGCGACGCGCTGATCGAACTGCGCATCCAGCCGCATCCGGTGTTCAAGCGCGACGGGGCCGATCTGACGATGGATCTGCCGGTGTCGGTTCCGGACGCGGTGCTGGGCGGCAAGATCCAGGTGCCGACGCCCGAGGGCGCGGTAATGATGACCATTCCCAAGGGCTCGAACTCGGGCAAGGTGCTGCGGCTGAAGGGGCGCGGCGCTTATGCGAACGGCAGGCGCGGCGACCTGATGGCGAAGCTGGTGGTGACGCTGCCCGAGACGCCGGACGACGAACTGGTCCGGTTTGCGACCGAATGGCGTGAACGCCGGCCCTACAAGCCCGGCCGTTGATGGCCTAAAGGCTTGGCCTTCCTCCTCTCCTGCGAGACTTCAGAGACTGACATGACGTCCAAGCCTGCCGCCAAGCCCGCTCGCCCCTGGTTCTCTGCCGGGCCGACGGCCAAGCGTCCGGGCTGGGAGCTGGCGAACCTGCCGACGAACCTGATGGGGCGGGGCATCCGCGCGCCGGAGGTGGTCGAGCGGTTCGCGCATGGACTGCGGCTGACGCGCGAGGTGCTGAGCCCGCCGGACGACTATGTCATGCTCTATACGCCGGGATCGGACACGGGGGCGGTCGAAGCGGCGCTGTGGTGCATGTTGGGCGAGCGGCCGGTGCAGGTGGTCGCCTATGAGAATTTCGGCCTGACCTGGCTGGCCGACGTCAAGGATCACCTGGGGCTGGATCCTGAGGCCCTGACGGCGCCGTGGGGCGATCTGCCGGACCTGGCGAGGGTCGACCCGGAGAAGGATGTGGTGTTTCCGTGGAACGGCACGACCTCGGGCGTACGCGTGCCGAACGGCGACTGGATCGCCGATGACCGCGAGGGGCTGACGATCTGCGATGCGACCTCGGCGGCGTTCGCGATGGACCTGCCGTGGGACAAGCTGGACGTGACCACCTTCAGCTTCCAGAAGGCGCTGGGCGGCGAGGCGGGCATCGGCCTGATGGTGCTGTCGCCGCGCGCCGTGGCGCGGCTGGACGCCTATCGCCCGGATCGGGCGGTGCCCAAGGTGCTGCGGATCGTCGACAAGAAGGGCTTTGATCGGACGCTGGCGGACGGGGTGGCGATGAACACCTTTTCGGTCCTGACCATCGAGGACTGGATCGACGCCCTGGACTGGGCGAACGCCGTGGGCGGCCTGCCCGCGCTGATCGCGCGCACCAACGCCAACTATGCGGCCCTGGCCGGGTGGGTGCAGCGGACCGACTGGATCGACTTCCTGCCGGAGCGGGAGGAAATCCGTTCGACCACCTCGGTCTGCCTGAAGTTCGTCGATCCGCGCATCGCGGCGATGGACGAGGCGGGCCAGAAGGCCTTCGTGAAGCGGTTCAAGGCGCTGCTGGAAGGCGAGGGAGCGGTCTATGACATGGAGCCGCATCGTTACGCCCCGCCGGGCCTGCGCCTGTGGTGCGGCTGCACGATCGAGACGGCGGACGTCGTGGCCGCGACGCCGTGGCTGGAATGGGCGTTCCAGACGGCGGTCGGCGAGTTGGCGGGATAATTCTGCACCTCATTCCGTGCGAGTGGGGCGACTCCGGACGATTCAGGGGTTATAGGCTCCCACCGCATTCTGGATTGCGGAGAAACGGTCTTGGCGAACGTCGCGGTGGTCGGCGCCCAATGGGGCGACGAGGGCAAGGGCAAGATCGTGGACTGGCTGTCCAATCGCGCCGACATGGTGGTGCGGTTCCAGGGCGGCCATAACGCGGGCCACACCCTGGTCGTCGACGGCAAGGTCTACAAGCTGGCGCTGCTGCCCTCGGGCGTGGTGCAGGGCAAGCCCTCGATCATAGGCAACGGCGTGGTCGTCGATCCCTGGCACCTGGTCGGCGAGATCGAGAAGATCCAGGCCCAGGGCGTGGCCATCACCCCCGACATCCTGACCATCGCCGACAACGCCTGCCTGATCCTGCCGATCCATCCGGCGCTGGACGTGGCGCGCGAGGCCGCCGCCAGCGCGCCGGGGGCCAAGATCGGCACGACCGGACGCGGCATCGGCCCGGCCTATGAGGACAAGGTCGGCCGCCGCGCCATCCGCGTCTGCGACCTGGCCAATGAAGAGGATCTGAAGGTCAAGATCGACCGCCTGCGCTCGCACCACGATCCGCTTCGCGCCGGTCTGGGGCTCGAACCGATCGACCCGGCGGCCCTGCTGGCGCAACTGCTGGAGATCGCGCCGAAGATCCTGCCCTACGTCAAGCCGGCGTGGCGCGTGCTGGATCAGGCCCAGAAGGCGGGCAAACGCGTGTTGTTCGAGGGAGCGCAGGGCGCCTTCCTGGACGTGGACCACGGCACCTATCCCTATGTGACGTCGTCCAACACGGTCGCCGGACAGGCGGCGGCGGGCTCCGGCATCGGTCCGCGCGGCGTCGGTTACGTGCTGGGCATCGTGAAGGCCTATACGACCCGTGTGGGCGAAGGGCCCTTCGCCTGCGAACTGAACGACGAGGTCGGCCAGCACCTGGCGGTGGTGGGGCGTGAGATCGGCGTGAACACGGGCCGGTCGCGCCGTTGCGGCTGGTTCGACGCCGTGCTGGTGCGCCAGTCGGTGGCGATCAACGGCATCGACGGCATCGCCCTGACCAAGCTGGACGTGCTGGACGGGCTGAAGACGCTGAAGATCTGCGTCGGCTATCGCATCAACGGCGAGGTGCTGGACTATCTGCCGTCCAGCCTGAAGGATCAGGCCTCGGCCGAGCCAGTGTTCGAGGAGTTGGAAGGCTGGACCGAGAGCACGGGCGGCGTCCGTAGCTTCAAGGATCTGAACGCCCATGCGCTGAAGTATGTGCGGCGGATCGAGGAGCTGATCGGCGCGCCGGTGGCCCTGCTGTCGACCAGCCCCGAGCGTGACGACACCATTCTGATGCGCGATCCCTTCCAGGGCTGAGTTTACATTCTGGCATAAGGCAACGACGCCTTAACCCGTCGAGCATAGGGTCGGGCTCTGGAATGGAGCTCGCCCCGTGTTCGCCCTAGACGCCAAGACGATGCAGAGGATCGCGCCGGTGGTGCGGCGCGTGCTGATCGTCGATCCCAATCCCGCCGCCGCGCGCCTGCTGATGGACCTGCTGAAGGGATTTGGGTCGCGCGAGGTGGTGGTCGAAGGCGACGAGTCGCGCGTGCTGGACCTGGCGCGGGAGATGGAGCCGGGGCTGATCTGCACCGAGCGGGCGGGGCCGAAGCTGGACGGCGAGGCTCTGGTGCGGCGTATCCGTCGCTCCAGCCTGTCGTGCCGGCGCGCGCCGATCATCATGGTCACAGCCGAGGCGACCGCCAGCGCCATCAAGGGCGCGCGGGACTCCGGCGTGCATGAGTTCCTGAGAAAGCCCTTCACCAGCGGTGACCTGCAGCGGCGGATCGAGAATCTGGCGACCAAGCCGCGCGACTGGGTCGAGGCGGTGGGCTATGTCGGACCGGACCGGCGGCGCTTCAACTCGGACGACTACGCCGGGCCGCAGAAGCGACGGGCGGACAAGCCGCGCTCGGGCGCCGAGGCCGCGGTGGCGGTCAAGGATCAGGCGATGCGGATCCTGTTCTCGGCCCTAACGCAGTTCGACAGCGACCCGTTGCAGGCCGTGCGGGCCATCAAGCAGCAGGCCGAGACGCTGAAGGCGCTGGCCATCAAGACGGGCGATGCGCCGCTGGCCATCGCCGCGGCCGGACTGGACACGGTGCTGGCCGCCGGAGCGCCGACCAGGGCTTCGCTGACGGCGCCGGTCCAGGCGGTGCTGAAGCTGGCGCCGCCCGAGACCCTGGCGCGGGCGGGTTAGGAGACGGGTCGACGTCAGGCGTCGACCAGATTGCGTTCTTCGGCGGCCGCGCGCATGGCCTTCTGCAGCTTTTCGAAGGCGCGGACCTCGATCTGGCGGACGCGCTCGCGGCTGACGCCGTACTGACCGGCCAGTTCCTCGAGCGTGACCGGGTCGTCCTTGAGCCGGCGCTCGGTCAGGATGTGCTTTTCACGGTCGGTCAGCTCTTCCATGGCCTCTTGCAGCAGGCCCATGCGGATCGACTTTTCCTCGCTCTCGGCCAGTTCGGTCTCCTGGCTGACGGCGTTGTCGTCGGCCAGCCAGTCCTGCCACTCGCTTTCGCCGTCGGCGCGCAACGGAGCGTTCAGCGAGGCGTCGCCGCCGAGACGGCGGTTCATGTCGATGACGTCCTGCTCGGTCACGCCCAGCTTGGTGGCGATGTGCGAGACGTGGTCGGGGTGCAGATCGCCCTCCTCGAAGGCCGAGATCTGGCTCTTGGCCTTGCGCAGGTTGAAGAACAGCTTCTTCTGCGCCGCCGTGGTGCCCATCTTCACAAGCGACCAGGAGCGCAGGATGTATTCCTGAATGGACGCGCGAATCCACCACATGGCGTAGGTCGCCAGGCGGAAGCCCTTGTCGGGATCGAATTTCTTGACGGCCTGCATCAGGCCGACGTTGCCTTCCGAGATCACCTCGCCGATCGGCAGGCCGTAGCCGCGATAACCCATGGCGATCTTGGCCACGAGGCGCAGGTGAGAGGTCACGAGACGGTGGGCGGCCTCGGTGTCCTGGTGTTCGCTCCACCGCTTGGCGAGCATGAACTCCTCGTCCTTGGTCAGCATGGGAAACTTACGGATTTCCGTAAGATAACGGGACAGTCCCTGTTCGGGCGACATCACCGTCAGCGTATTGTTGGCCATATGGTCCCTCCGGCTGCATGAGCTGGCGCTACGGTTCCGACCACATGACGTGCATCTTCACCTCGCCCCTCAACTGACAAGATGGGAATCCGTTGCCCGAAGCGGAAGGGGCGGATTGTCCCAATTCGGCGGCGACGGTCCGTCGTCGTCGATCAGTTATCTAGCACAGATGTTGTTGCGAATAAAGCGGCGCGCTCCGGGGCCGCCTCAGAGGTCGGCCAGAAGGGCTTCCAGGCGTTGCATGTCCTCGGGCGGAGCGGTTTCGAAGCGTAGCGCCTGACCGGTCACAGGATTGACGAAGCCGAGGACGGCGGCGTGCAGGGCCTGGCGTTTCAGCCCGGCCGCCTCGACGGCGGCGCGGACGGGGGCGGAGGGGCTGCCCGAGCCGTAGACGGGATCGCCGAGCAGGGGCGCGCCTCTGGACGCCATGTGGACGCGGATCTGGTGGGTGCGGCCGGTGTGGAGAGTGCAGGCGACGCGGGCGGCCAGGGGGGCGTTCGAGGCCTTGGGCGGGCGGCCGAAGGTCTGCTGGACCACATAGTCGGTGATCGCCTCGCGTCCGCCGGAACGCAGCACGGCCATCTTCTTGCGGTCGCCGCTGGAGCGGCCGATCTGGGTCTGGATGCGGCCTTTCTCGGGCGTGGGGGCTCCGCGCGTGAGAGCCACATAGGTGCGTTCGATGTCATGGGCGGCGAACAGGGCGGACAGGCCGACGTGAGCGCGGTCGGACTTGGCGGCGACCATGACGCCCGAGGTGTCCTTGTCGAGGCGGTGGACGATGCCGGGGCGGGCGACGCCGCCGATGCCGGACAGGCTGTCGCCGCAATGCGCCAGAAGCGCGTTGACCAGGGTGCCGGTCTCGCAGCCGGGCGCCGGGTGGGCGGCCATGCCGGGCGCCTTGTCGATGACGATCAGGTCGGCGTCCTCGAACAGAACCGTCAGGGGAAGGGATTCGGGTTGCGGCGTCGCCGGCGCGACAGGCGGCAGGGCGACGGCGTAGAGGCCGGGTCGGGCCTTGGCCGAGCCGCTGGAGACGAGCTGCCCGTCGCGGGTCACGGCGCCGTCGGCCAGCAGGGCCTGAAGCCGGGCGCGCGACAAGGCGGGGAAGGCCTCGGCCAATGCCTTGTCCAGGCGCACGCCGGAGGCGTCGATGCGCGCCTGCATCACCTCGACGGCGTCGCGGGTCGCCTCCTCAAGCGTTTCGTCATCTTCCGTCAGCAAGGGTTCATCGGCCATAGGGCGAAATAGCATGGCTTGCGCAGAGAGGCGTCATCGGTCCTTGAGCGCACGCAATACGCCCTGGAGGGGCCGAAGATGAAGTCGCTGATCGCCGCTGTTGTCGCCGTATCGGGCGTGGTCCTGCTGTCGGGCTGCGCCACCATGAACGAGGACCAGTGCCTTGTCGGCGATTGGGGCGGTCAGGGCTGGCGCGACGGCGCGGCCGGACGCCAGGTCAGCCGCCTGGACGATCACGCCAAGGCCTGCGCCAAATACGGGGTGGCGCCGAACATGAGCGCCTACCTGGCCTCGCGAGAGGACGGGTTGCGGACCTATTGCACGTGGGAGAACGGCTTCCGGCAGGGTCGTGAAGGGAACAGCTATGGGGGAGTCTGCGCCCCGGCCGAGGAGCGCGACTTCCTGCCCGCCTATGAGGACGGACGACGCATCCATGCGGTCGAGCAGGCGGTGAGCTCGGCGGAGAGCGCATTGAACTCGGCGATCAGCCGCATCGGCAATCGCGAGGACAAGCTGGAAGCCAAGCAGCGCGAACTGCGGCAGGAAGGACTGACCGATGAGGAACGTCGTCGCATCCGCGACCGTATCCGCGAGGTGCGCGAGGAAATCCGCGTGGCTCGCCGGGATGCGCGCCAGGCCGAGGAGGCGCTTCGCTACGCCGAGATCGAGGCGCGGGCGGTGCGCGGCGCGATCGGCGGCCGCTACGGCGTCTGGTGAAGATGAAAACGCCCGCCTCCATCGACTGGAGGCGGGCGTTTCCGTCCGATCAGGACGTAACCGGCGATCAGCCGATGCGCGGGTCCAGTTCGCCCGAAGCGTAACGTTTGGCCATCTGGGCGGTGGACAGGGGCTTGATCTTCGAGGCCTGGCCTTCGCAACCGAAGGCCTGATAGCGCTCGATGCACAGCTTGCGCATGGCTTCCTTGGCGGGCTTCAGATAGGCGCGCGGGTCGAACTCGCCCGGCTTCTCGGCCAACACCTTGCGGATGGCGCCGGTCATGGCCATGCGGTTGTCTGTGTCGATGTTGACCTTGCGCACGCCGTTCTTGATGCCGCGCTGGATTTCCTCGACCGGCACGCCCCAGGTCTGGGGCATCTGGCCGCCATACTGGTTGATGATGTCCTGCAGGTCCTGCGGCACCGAGCTTGATCCGTGCATCACCAGGTGGGTGTTGGGCAGGCGGCGGTGGATTTCCTCGATCACGTTCATGGCCAGGACTTCGCCGTCCGGCTGACGCGTGAACTTGTAGGCGCCGTGCGAGGTGCCCATGGCGATGGCCAGGGCGTCGACCTTGGTGGCCTTGACGAAGTCGACGGCCTGATCCGGGTCGGTCAGCAGGGCCGAGTGGTCCAGCTTGCCTTCGAAGCCGTGGCCGTCTTCGGCCTCGCCCATGCCGGTCTCGAGGCTGCCCAGAACGCCCAATTCGCCCTCGACCGAGACGCCGCAGCTGTGGGCCATCTCGGTGACGCGGCGGGTGACGTCGACGTTGTAGTCGTAGGAGGCGGGCGTCTTGGCGTCTTCTTCCAGCGAGCCGTCCATCATCACCGAGGTGAAGCCGTACTGGATGGCGGTGGCGCAGGTGGCGGGGCCGTTGCCGTGGTCCTGGTGCATGCAGACCGGGATGTGCGGATACAGTTCGACCAGAGCGTCGATCAGCCGGGTCAGGACGATGTCGTTGGCGTAGGAGCGGGCGCCGCGCGAGGCCTGGATGATGACCGGCGCGTTGACGGCGTCGGCGGCCTCCATGATGGCCAGGCCCTGCTCCATGTTGTTGATGTTGTAGGCGGGCAGGCCGTAGTCGTGCTCCGCCGCGTGGTCGAGCAGTTGTCGCAGCGTGATGCGCGCCATGGATAGTCTCCTGAACCGGTTATGATTTTGCCCGACCTCTTAGCCGTTCGGGCGGGGGAAGTCACGCCGGGTTACAGCGCCGCGGCGTAGTGGACTTTGTGCGCTGAAGCTCTAAGGGGTTCCGACGCGTGAACAGCGTCAGACCAAGGAGCGGCCATGGGCCAGAATGATGATGCGCTGGACGAGGACGGCGGCGGTTTCGACGTCGACGACTGGTCGCGGCTGACGCCCTTCGCCGGCGCTGTGGCGACGCTGGATGACGTCCAGGCGGGCAAGGCCGTCTTCGCCCTGGGCGATACGGAAGAGGCGCGCGTCATCGACATGGAACTGCCTCAGCCGGTCATCTGGTGGGAGGAGGACGGCGAGCAGGCGGCCGTGATGGTCCAGGCCGAAGCCCACGTCGGGCCCGACGGCGATCTGATGGAAGTGCTGGGCTTGATCCTGCCGGACGGCGGCGGGGCGGTGGCCCTGCTGGACGATGTCGATCTGGTGGACGACACCGATCCGACGTGGCGCGATCTGGTCGCGCGCGCCGTCGATATGGACGGCGAAGACTAAAGCTTTGGACATCAGGGGCGAGGGCCGCGAACAGCCCTCGCCTTGACGTTTTTAGGCGGCGCGCAGGGCTTCGACGCCCGGCAGAACCTTGCCCTCCATCCATTCCAGAAAGGCGCCGCCCGCGGTGGAGACGAAGGTCATGTCGGCGGCCGTGCCCGCGTGGTTTAGGGCCGCGACGGTGTCGCCGCCGCCGGCCACGGCGACCAGCTTGCCGGCCTTGGCCAGTTCAGCGGCGTGTTTGGCGGCCTCGACCGTGGCCTTGTCGAAGGGCGGAACCTCGAACACGCCCAGCGGGCCGTTCCAGATCAGGGTCTTCGACAGGTCCATGGCGCGGTTCAGGCGGGCGACCGTCTCCGGCCCGGCGTCCAGGATCAGGTCGTCGGCGGCGATGCGATCCAGAGCGCGCACGCCCGACTCGATGCCCGGCTTGACGCCCTTGGCCACCACCACATCGACCGGCAGCAGCAGTTCGCAGCCCTGACGGCGGGCTTCCTCGATGATCTCGCGGGCGGTGTCGGCCAGATCCTTCTCGCACAGCGAACCGCCGACATCGACGCCCTGGGCGAACAGGAAGGTGTTGGCCATGCCGCCGCCGATGGCCAGGTAGTCGAGCTTGGCGACCAGGTTCTTCAGCAGGTCGAGTTTGGTCGAGACCTTGGCACCGCCGACGATGCCGATGACCGGCTTCTGCGGCTTGCCGAGCGCCGCATCCAGCGCCTCAAGCTCGCGCGCCATGGCGCAACCGGCATAGGCGGGCAGCAGGCGGGCCAGGCCTTCGGTCGAGGCGTGGGCGCGGTGCGCGGCCGAGAAGGCGTCGTTGACGTAGAGGTCGCCCAGTTCCGCCAGCTGCTGGGCGAAGGCCGGGTCGTTCTTTTCCTCGCCCTTGTGGAAGCGGACGTTCTCCAGCAGCAGCACGCCGCCCGCGTCCAGATCGGCCACGGCGGCCTTGGCCTCATCGCCCACGCAGTCGTCGGCGAAGCGCACGGGGCCGTGCAGCAGCAGTTCCAGCGGTTGAACGACAGGCTTCAGGCTCATCGACGGCACGCGCTCGCCCTTGGGACGGTCGAAGTGGGCCAGCAGCACGACCTTGGCGCCCGCCTCGCGCAGGCGGTGGATGGTCGGCAGGGCGGCCTTCAGTCGGGTGTCGTCGGTGACGTTCCCGTCCTCCATCGGCACGTTGAAGTCCACGCGGACCAGGGCGGCCTTGCCCGAAAGGTCGGAAACGTCGTCGAGGGTGCGGAAGGTCATCGGTGATCCGTCTTTTGATCTGGGCGGCGGGCCCGTCGTCTTGAAACAAGGGGCTCTCAGCCGTTCGGCGAGAGCCCCTCATAGGTCAGCAGTCTGTCAGGCGCGAGGCCGGATCAGAGGAACTTCGCCATCACCAGGGCGGTGTCGGCCATGCGGGTCGCGAAGCCCCACTCGTTGTCGTACCAGGTCAGGACGCGGGCCAGCTTGCCGTCGACAACCTGCGTCTGGGGCAGGGCGGCGGTCGAGGAGGCGGCGACGTGGTTCAGGTCGACCGAGACCAGCGGGTCGGTGGTCGTGGCCAGGACGCCGCTCATCGGGCCGTTGGCGGCGGCCAGCAGGGCGGCGTTGATTTCCTCGACGGTGACTTCGCGGCCGGCGACGACCTTCAGGTCGACGACCGAGACGTTCGGGGTCGGGACGCGGATCGACGAGCCGTCCAGCTTGCCCTTCAGTTCCGGCAGGACCAGGCCCAGGGCCTTGGCGGCGCCGGTCGAGGTCGGGATCATCGACAGGGCGGCGGCGCGGCCGCGGTACAGGTCCTTGTGCATCGTATCTAGCGTCGGCTGGTCGCCGGTGTAGGCGTGGATGGTGGTCATGTAGCCGCGCTCGATGCCGAACAGGTCGTGCAGCACCTTGGCCACGGGGGCCAGGGCGTTGGTCGTGCACGAGCCGTTGGAGACGACGATGTCGTCGGCCGTCAGGGTCTCATGGTTGACCTTGAAGACGATGGTCTTGTCGGCGCCGTCGGCCGGGGCCGAGACCAGCACGCGCTTGGCGCCCGCCTTCAGGTGAGCCGAGGCCTTGTCTTTCGAAGTGAAGATGCCCGTGCATTCCAGGGCGATGTCCACCTTCAGCTCGGCGTGCGGCAGGTTGGCCGGATCGCGCTCGGCCGTGACCTTGATCTTGCCGGTGCCGACGTCGATCCAGTCCTCGCCCGTCGTGACCGTGCCGGGGAAGCGGCCGTGCACCGAGTCATAGCGGAACAGGTGGGCGTTGGTCTCAACCGGACCCAGGTCGTTGATCGCCACGACCTCGATGTCCTTGCGGCCGTGCTCGACGATGGAGCGAAGGACGAGGCGGCCGATGCGGCCGAAGCCGTTGATGGCGACGCGAACGGTCATGGGGCGAGGTCTCCTGAACCAAGGGTTATTTATGATTGGCGCCTTAGTGGGACGGAGCGCGCGCGGTTGCAACCCCGTCGCCGTAACAAGGCCCGTAACAAGGTATGATCGCCTGTAACCGTCGGGGCGCGGCCCAGCCCTTCAGCAGCAGCGGAAGCCGCCCCCTTCGCCAAACCGCCGCGCCTCATGCAGGCGGAAGAAGGCGGTGCGGTTCAGCGGTTCCTGATCCGGGTGGGTCGCCTTCGCATGGGCGACATAGGCGTCATAATCCGGCTGGCCGATCATCAGCCCGGCGGTGCGGCGGGCGTCCTTGCCCCACCGCACCAGAGTGTCGCGACAGGCGCAGAGCAGATCCGCGCCTCCGGTTGTCGCCGAGGATGAAGAGGGCCTAGGCACGGGCGATGTCCATGGCTTCGTCGGCCAGGGTCAGCTCATGCTCGGCCGGGGTTTCGACCACGGTCGGGCGATCGGACTTCAGCGCCTTGAGGCAGGCCCCGACGCCATAGACCACGACCGTCAGCACCACGAACAGGAAGCCCGCCGTCAGCGCCGAGTTGACGTAGTCGTTGACGATGACGCGGTGCATGTCGCCGATGGTCTTGGCCGGGGCCAGGATCTCTCCGGCGGCCATGGCGTCCTGATACTTCCGGGCATGGGCCAGGAAGCCGATCTTCACGTCGGGGTGGAACAGCTTCTGCAGCCCCGCCGTGACCGTGCAGATCAGTAGCCAGACCGCTGGGACCGCCGTGGCCCAGGCGAACCTCTGCCGCTTCATCTTGAACAGGACGACCGTGCCCAGGATCAGGGCGACCGCCGCCAGCATCTGGTTGGCGATGCCGAACAGGGGCCACAAGCTGTTGATCCCGCCCAGGGGATCGACCACGCCGGTATAGAGGAAATAGCCCCACAGCCCGACCGTCAGGGCCGTGGCCACGACGTTGCCGGTCCAGGAATGGGTCTGGCGCATCTTCGGCACGGCCATGCCGAGCAGATCCTGGATCATGAAGCGGCAGACGCGGGTGCCCGCATCGACCGTGGTCAGGATGAACAGGGCCTCGAACAGGATGGCGAAGTGGTACCAGAAGGCCATCATGGCCTCGCCGCCGATGACGCCCGACAGGATGTGGGCCATGCCGACGGCCAGGGTGGGGGCGCCGCCCGCGCGCGACAGGATGGAGTGCTCGCCCACCTGTCGGGCCAGGTTCTCCAGCTCGGCCGGGGTGATGTGGAAGCCCCACTGGGCCACGGCGGCGGCGGCGGATGCGGCGTTGTCGCCGATGACGGCGACCGGGCTGTTCATGGCGAAATAGACGGCCGGGTCCAGCACGGTGGCGGCGATCAGGGCCATGATGGCCACGAAGCTTTCGCACAGCATGGCGCCGTAGCCGATCAGCGGGATCTGGTTCTCGTTCTCCAGCAGCTTGGGCGTGGTGCCGGACGAGATCAGGGCGTGGAAGCCGGACACGGCCCCGCAGGCGATGGTGATGAACAGGAAGGGGAACAGGGCGCCCGAGAAGACTGGCCCGGTTCCGTCGATGAAGGGGGTGATGGCGGGCATCTGGATGTGCGGTCGCACGATCAATATGCCGACGGCCAGGGCGACGATGGCGCCGATCTTCAGGAAGGTGGACAGGTAGTCGCGCGGGGCCAGCAGCAGCCACACCGGAATGACCGAGGCGATGAAGCCATAAGCCATCATGGCGATGGCCAGCGTCGTGCCCGACAGGGTGAAGGCCGGACCCCAGAAGGGATCAGCCGCAATATGGCCGCCGCCGATGATGGCCAGGACCAGCAGCACCACGCCGATCACCGACACCTCGCCCACGCGGCCGGGCCGCAGATAGCGGGTGTACAGACCCATGAAGACGGCGATGGGAATGGTGGCGGCGACGGTGAAGGTGCCCCACGGGCTCTCGGCCAGGGCCTTGACCACCACCAGGGCCAGCACGGCCAGGATGATGACCATGATCATCAGCACCCCGACCTGGGCGATGACGCCGGGGATGGGCCCCATCTCGGTGCGGACCATGTCGCCCAGCGAGCGACCGTCGCGTCGGGTCGACATGAACAGGACGATCATGTCCTGCACCGCCCCCGCCAGCACGGCGCCGACCAGAATCCACAGCACGCCCGGCAGATAGCCCATCTGCGCCGCCAGCACCGGCCCGACCAGAGGGCCTGCGCCCGCGATGGCTGCGAAGTGGTGGCCGAACAGGACGTTGCGCGGCGTCGGGACGTAATCCAGCCCGTCATTGTGTCTAACGGCGGGCGTGGGCCTGCGGGCGTTCAGCCCCAGCACCTTTCCGGCCAAATAGCGGGCGTAGAAGCGGTAGGCGATGGCGTAGACGCACAGCGCCGCGACCACGATCCAGACGGCGCTGATGCTTTCGCCTTGGTGCAGGGCGATGACGGCGAGGGACACGGCCCCCAATATGGCGATGGCGCCGAATATCAGCGCCGTCTTGAGCTTGCCCATGGCGAACGGTCCTCCGGGTCGACTGGGTGCGACCTTTCGCCTTTTTTGGACCCTAATCGCGCCCGGCGCCAATCGACAAAAGTCGAAGAAGCTTGGCTGCGGGCATGGCTAATGTTTCGACCCTCTCCCATCAGGAGAGGGAGAAGGATTACGGAGCGACCACCCGCACCTTGCTCGCCGCCTCGGTTGCACGCGCACGCGCCTCGTCCGTGTCGGCGCCGCGCGCCAGGGCCACGCCCATGCGGCGGCGCTCGAAGGCCTCTGGCTTGCCGAACAGGCGCAGGTCGGCGGTCGGGACCGACAGGGCTTCGGCCACGCCCTCGAACACCACGCCTTCAGCCTCCATCCCGCCGTAGATGACGGCGCTGGCGCCCGGTTCGCGTAGGGTCACGTCGACCGGCAGGCCCAGAATGGCGCGGGCGTGCAGGGCGAACTCGCTCATGGTCTGGGTGGCCAGAGTCACCAGCCCGGTGTCGTGCGGGCGCGGCGACACCTCCGAGAACCAGACGTCATTGCCCTTCACGAACAGTTCGACGCCGAACACGCCGAGGCCGCCCAGCGCCTCCGTCACCTTGGCCGCGATGGCCTGCGACGCTTTCAACGCCGCCTCGCTCATGGCCTGCGGCTGCCAGCTTTCGACATAGTCGCCCTTCTGCTGGCGGTGGCCGATAGGCGCGCAGAAATCGGTGCGCACCGCGCCGTCGCGTAACGACCGCACCGTCAGCAGGGTGATCTCATAGTCGAAGTCGATGCTGCCCTCGACGATGACGACGCCGCCCGCGACCCGCCCCGAGGCTTCGGCATAGGCCCAGGCGTCGGCGACGCCCTCGGGGCCTTCGACATAGGACTGGCCCTTGCCCGAGGACGACATGACCGGCTTGACGAAGCAGGGAAAGCCCACGGCCTGCGCGTCCGCCGCCAGCTCCTCGGCCGAAGCAGCGAAGGCGTAGGGGCTGGTCGGCAGGCCCAGTTCCTCGGCGGCCAGACGACGGATGCCCTCGCGGTTCATGGTCAGCTGCGTCGCCCGCGCGGTGGGGATGACGCGGGCAAGACCCGCCGCGTCGATGCCGGCCAGCACGTCGGTGGCGATGGCCTCGATCTCGGGCACGATGATGTGCGGCGCCTCGGCCAGGATGACGCCGTTCAGCACCTGGGCGTCGGTCATGGGGATGACGTGGCTGCGGTGCGCCACCTGCATGGCCGGAGCGTTGGCGTAGCGGTCGACCGCGATCACCTCGGCGCCGAGGCGCTGCAGCTCGATCGCGACCTCCTTGCCCAGTTCGCCCGAGCCCAGCAGCATGACGCGCGTGGCGTGGTCGGTAAGCGGCGTGCCGATCTTCATGGCGTCAGGCTCCGAAAAGTCGTTCAGGTTCCCGGCGCGGCCGGAACCGCATAGAGGCGGCGAAACGCGTCCAGCGCCGCCCCGTGATAGATGGTGGCGTGGCTTTCGGCCGGGCGCGGGGTGAAGTCCCATTTGACGCCGGGCAGGGCGTGGTCGCGCAGATTGGCGGTCAGCACGTCCATCGGCGCCTGCATCATCTCGCCCTCGTCGCCGAGCGTCAGGATCAGGGTGCGCGGGTCGTTGGAGTGGTCGCGCAGATGGGCGCCGGACTGCTGGGCCAGCCTGCCGCCGTCCCACCACAGGCTGGGGCTGACGGCGACATAGGCGTCGAACATCTGCGGCTCTTTCAGGAAGGTCTCGACCACGAACAGGCCCGCCAGAGACTCGCCCATCAGCGCCGTCTCGCCGCTGGCGCGCAGGCGGCTCTCGATGAAGGGCTGAACCTCTTCGCCGATGAAGCGACGGAAGCGGTCGGAATGCCCCTGCGTCGGATAGCGGGCGATCAGTTCGGCGTCTTCCGTCGGCAGGGCCAGTTCGTTGCGACGGTCGACCGAGGCGACGCCGACGACGATCACATCGCGGGTCGTGCCGACGATGGTTCCCAACTGGGCGATGCCCGAGATGTGGTGGAAGTCCTGATCCTGGCCGCCGTCCAGCACATAGAGGACCGGATAGGTCTGGCCGCTTTCAGCATATCCGGGCGGCAGCCAGACGTTGATCTCGCGCGTCTGACCCATGACGGCCGAGGGCAGGGCGTAGGACCGGCCGATGACGATGGGCGTCTCGGCGACGGCGGGCGCGTCCTCGGCCGGTGCGGCGAGAGCGGTCGCGCCGCCCGCCATCGACAAGCCGAGGCTTATTGCGAGGGCGAGGCGGCGCATGAGGTTTACAGCCGCGCCTTGGCGGCTTCGACCACGGCCTCGGCGGTGATGCCGAACTCGCGGTAGAGGACTTCGGCCGGAGCCGAAGCGCCGAAGCCGGTCATGCCGACAAAGCCGCCGTCCTCGCCGATGAAGCGTTCCCAGCCCTGCTTGATCGCGGCCTCGACGGCGACGCGGACGGTGCCGCGGCCGATGACGGCGTCCTGATAGGCCTTGGGCTGCTGCTCGAACAGGGCGAAGCAGGGGACCGAGACCACGCGGGTCGGCACGCCTTCGGCCTCCAGCGTCTCGGCGGCCTTCAGGGCCAAGGCGACTTCGGTGCCGGTGCCGAACAGGGTGACTTTCGCCTCGCCGTTGGCGGCCTTCAGCTCATAGGCGCCCTTCCTGGAGAGATTTTCGCCCGCGTCGGTCACGCGCACGGCCGGAGTCTTCTGGCGCGACAGGCACAGGGCGGTCGGCGTGGTCTTGTGCTGCAGGGCGACCTGCCAGCACTCCAGCGCCTCGACCGTATCGGCGGGGCGCATGGTCAGCAGGTTCGGGATGGCGCGCAGGGCCGCCAGATGCTCGACCGGCTGGTGCGTCGGGCCGTCTTCGCCCAGGCCGATGCTGTCGTGCGTCAGAACGTGGACCACGCGCACGCCCATCAGGGCGCCCAGACGGATCGCCGGACGGCTGTAGTCCGCGAACGCCATGAAGGTGCCGCCGTAGGGGATGACCCCGCCGTGCAGCGCCAGGCCGTTCATCGCCGCGGCCATGCCGAACTCGCGGATGCCGTAGTTCAGGTAACGACCGGCATAGTCCGGCGCGTCCATGATCTGGGTGTTCTTGACGAAGGTGTTGTTCGAGCCGGTCAGGTCGGCCGAGCCGCCGACCATTTCGGGGATGGCGTTGAACACCGTCTCCAGCGCCTCGCCCGAGGACTGGCGGGTGGCCAGGGCGGGCTTGTCGACGACCAGTTGCTTCAGCTTGGCGTCCAGCGCTTCGAAGGCGCCGGTGGGCAGGTCGCCGGCCATGGCGCGGGTGAAGTCGTCGCGCTGGTCGTGGTTCAGCAGGCGGGCTTCCCAGGCCTTGCGGGCCTTGGCGCCCTGCTTGCCGACCTTGGCCCAGGCCTTCTGCACGCCTTCCGGCAGTTCGAACGGGGCGAAGGGCCAGTTCAGCGCCTGACGGGTCGCCGCGATCTCGGTGGCGCCCAGGGCCGCGCCGTGGGTCTTGTGGCTGCCTTCCATGGTGGCGGCGCCCTTGCCGATCTTGGTCTTGCAGGCGATCAGCGTCGGCTTGTCCTGCTTGGTCGCCCAGGCCAGGGCCTTCTGGATCTGCCTATAGTCGTGGCCGTCGATGGCCTTGACCGCCCAGCCCGAGGCCTTGAAGCGCGTCAGTTGGTCCGTAGCGTCCGATAGCGACACCTTGCCGTCGATGGTGATCTCGTTGTCGTCCCACAGGACGCACAGCTTGTTCAGCTTCAGGCGACCGGCCAGGGCGATGGCTTCCTGCGACACGCCCTCCATCAGACAGCCGTCGCCGGCGACGACCCAGGTGCGGTGATCCACCAGATCCTTGCCGAAACGAGCGGCCAGATGGCGCTCCGCCAGGGCGAAGCCGACCGAGGTGGCCAGGCCCTGACCCAGCGGGCCGGTGGTCGTCTCGATCCCGGCCATGTGGCCGTATTCGGGGTGGCCGGCGGTCTTGAAGCCCCACTGGCGGAAGTTTTCCAGCTGCTCCTTGGTGGCGTCCTTGTAGCCCGTCAGGTGCAGCAGGCTGTAGATCAGCATCGAGCCGTGGCCCGCCGACAGGATGAAGCGATCGCGGTCGGCCCAGTCGGGACGGCTGGCGTCGAATTTCAGGAATTTCGAATAGAGGACGGTGGCGACGTCGGCCATGCCCATCGGCATGCCGGGGTGGCCGCTCTTGGCCTTTTCGACCGCATCCATGGACAGCACCCGGATGGCGTCGGCCATCTGTTTGGGCGAAGGCTTGGCGAATGCGGCTTGGGCGTCGGTCACGGCGAGACCTTTCCTCAGGAACAGGATAAAGCGGGGGCGGCGCCGCTTTACCCCGGCGCGCCGGCAGGTTCTACACGGAATCTGGAAGAAAGGACCCCCATGGACGCCGTTACGGCTGCAAAGGCGCGGATTGATCGAGCGTTGGCCGATCTGGAGCGCAAGGTGCTGGAGCTGAAGGCGAGGCCCGCCTCGGCGCCGCCGATCGCCGATGACGATCTGTTCGCGCCACGTCCCTCGAACGCGGCCGATCTGGCGCGCATCGCCGAGCTTGAAGAGGTCGGCCAGGAAACCGCTCAGGCCCTGGCCCTTGCGGCCGACGCCGTGCGCGAAGTGTTGGCGCAACAGCAGGCGGCCTCACAGCAGGCCGCTGGGCGAGAGGAGACGAACTGATGGCGACGGTGACGGTAGAGGTTCACGGCCGCCCCTATGCGGTGGGCTGCGCCGATGGTCAGGAGGCGCGGGTGCGCGACCTGGCCTCCCAGTTCAACGAGCGGGTGCAGGGCGTGGCCGATCAGGTCGGCCAGGTCGGGGACGTGCGCCTGTTCCTGATGGCGGCTCTGATGCTGGCCGACGAGCTTGGAGAGGCGAAACGTCAGGCGGCGGTCCAGAACTCGGGCCGGGCCAAGGCGACGGCTGCGGCCGCCGTTGCGCCGGCCTCCGCCAGCGACGGCGTGGCCGAAGCCCTGAACGCCGTGGCCGCAAGGATCGAGAAGATCACTCAAACGATCTGAGCGCGGTTTCGTCCTCCCCTTCATGGGGGGAAGAGGGATGTTCGCCATTGTTGAAACCCGCGTGAACGCCTATCTTGTGCGGCGGCGGGTCCTGCTGCGGCTCACGTCGAAGACAACATATCCTTCTGACCTTAATTCACTCATAGGGATCTGTCCCTGTCCGGGCTCGAGGGCCTGGGCATACGGAGCCCACCTGGCTACCCAGGTCGAGAGGATTTAAACGCGCTTCACGGCTCACGCGGCGCCGCCAACCTTCTTTTTTAGTGCGCTACGCTCGCGACGCGGTCGCTCACTACTTGAGCGCATTTTGGTGTGCAATTCTCCAACCGTTCCTCCTCCCGCCGTCATCCTTGGGCTTGACCCGAGGATCGGGTTGGGCGACGCGCTCTGCTTGTCGGCGTTCAGCGCGCCGTTGGGCTGGATCCTCGGGTCAAGCCCGAGGATGACGGTGGAATCTGGCGAAGGGCCGAGCGGCGATGACCCCCAAGCACGAACTTCGCGCCGCCATGCGCGCGCTTCGCAAGCGTCTGGCCGAGACCGACCGCGAGGCGGCCGAGCGCGCCGCAGGCCATGCCGACGCCCTTCCTTCCGGCGAGATCGTCGCCCTCTACCGCGCCATGGGATCGGAGCTGGATACGGATGCTCTCGCCAATGTCCTGCATCAGGCGGGGCGTCGTCTGTGCCTGCCGGTGGTGCTGGAGCGCGACGCGGCCATGATCTTCCGCGCCTGGGCGCCGGACGAACCGCTGGAGCTGGACGTGGCCGGCTGCCCCGCGCCCCTGCCTCTCGGCGAGGTGGTGACGCCCGACCTGATCCTGACGCCCCTGCTGGCCTTCGACGCTCACGGCGGGCGGCTGGGGCA
Organism: Brevundimonas olei; assembly: GCF_037055245.1. Lineage (GTDB taxonomy): Bacteria > Pseudomonadota > Alphaproteobacteria > Caulobacterales > Caulobacteraceae > Brevundimonas > Brevundimonas olei. The sequence continues at coordinate 2,807,107 of NZ_CP146369.1, read as the reverse complement.
GGGCGGCGGCTATTACGACCGCACCTTCGCGGCGCTGCCCGACGCCCGGCGCATCGGCTTCGCCTATGCCGGACAGGCGGTCGAACGCCTGGATCTGGAGCCGCATGACATCCGTTTGCATGGCGTTCTGAACGAGACCGGCTATAGAGCCTTCCCATGAGGCTCCCCCAATGAGACTGGCTTTTTTCGGCGACGTGGTCGGCAAGTCCGGGCGCGATGGACTTTCGGACCACCTTCCGGGGCTGAGGCGCGACCTCAGGCTCGATTTCGTGGTGGTCAATGCAGAGAACGCCGCGGGCGGCTTCGGCATCACCGAGAACACGGCCAACGACATCTTCAACGCCGGGGCCGACGTCCTGACGCTGGGCAACCACAGCTGGGACCAGCGCGAAGCCCTGACCTATATCGTGCGCGAGCCGCGCCTGATCCGGCCGGCCAACTATCCGCGCCTGATGGACGCGCCGGGACGCGGCGCCGACGTCTTCGTCACGCCGGACGGGCGCCGAGTGCTGGTCATCAACGTTCTGGGCCGCGTCCACATGGACCCGATGGACGACCCCTTCAGCGCGGTGGAGCGCGAACTGGAGGCGGCGCCCCTGGGCGTCGTCGCCGACGCCGTCATCGTCGACATGCACGCCGAGGCGACGAGCGAGAAGATGGGCATGGGCCACTTCTGCGACGGCCGCGCCAGCCTGGTGGTCGGCACCCACACCCACGTCCCGACGGCGGACGCGCAAATCTTGCCCCACGGCACGGCCTATCAGACCGACGCGGGCGGCTGCTGCGACTATGACTCCGTCATCGGCAACGACAAGGAAGAGCCGCTGCGCCGCTTCACCACCCGCCTGTCGGGCGGGCGCTACACCCCCGCCAGCGGCCCGGCCACCATCTGCGGCGTCTTTGTCGAGACGGATGACCGCACCGGCCTGGCCAAGCGCGTCGAGCCGATCCGCGTCGGCGGGCGTCTCAGCCAGGCGATCCCGCAGGTCTAGGCCGCAGCGGCCCGCTTCCGCGCCCTGAGCCGCAGGCGCAGGGTCCGCTGGCTGCGCAGGGTGACCTGATGGATGGGGCGGGGCTCGATCGGGGTGATGGCCTCGACCTCGGCGGCATTCAGGATTTCGGCTAGGGCGATCACCGCCTCCTGCATGGCGAAGGCGGCGCCGATGCAGATGCGCGGGCCGCCGCTGAAGGGCAGCCAGGCGTAGCGATCGATCGACTTGCGGTTCTCGGGCAGGAAGCGTTCGGGGCGGAAGGCGTCGGGCTCGACCCACAACGTCTCATGCCTATGGATGACCCAGGGCGCGATCAGCACGCTCTGACCCGCCTTCACCTCATGGCCGCCGATCTCGTCGTCCTCCAGCGCCTGTCGGATCATGGCGGGGGCGGGCGGAAACAGGCGCATGGCCTCCTCGATCACCGCACGGTGCCAGATTAGGTCGCGCACGCCCGCCGGACTGCGGTCCCAGCCGTCCGCCTCGGCCTTCAGGATGTCGGCCACGCGGCGGTCGCGGCTGATCAGGTGCAGGGTCCAGCCCAGGGTCCTGGCCGTCGTCTCATGTCCCGCCAGGATGAAGGTCAGGATGTTGGAGGCGACCTCATGATCCGACAGGCCCGAGCCGTCGCCTTCCTCATCCCGCGCGTTCAGCAGGGCGGTCAGCAGGTCGTCGGGCGCGTCGCCGTGGGTCAAGCGGGCGCGACGTCGCGCCACCAGGGCCGCCACCCGCTCCTCAAAGAAGCGCGCCGCCCCGCCCGAGGCCACGCGGCCCAGACGCGGGATCCAGTCGGGCGCCTTCAGCGCATCGAGCGGACTGATCCGCGCCCCGACCGACAGATACTGGTTCAGGGCCCTTTCAAACCCGGCGGCGTCGCCGTCCAGGTCGTCGGAGAACATGGTCGCCGACAGGATGTCGAAGGTCAGGCCGCTCATCTCGCTGTCGATGTTCAGCACGCGCGCGCCGTGGTGCGGCAGGCGCCAGCCCTCGACCCGGCGGCGGCAGACCCCATCCATGATGTTTGCCGTTCGGGCCGTGTAGGCGGGCGTGAAGAGCGGCGCCATGATGCGGCGTTGCCGCCGCCACTGCTCGCCCTCGGTCAGCAGCAGGCCGTCCGCCAGCATGGGCCCCAGCACCCGTCTTTGCAGGTCGCCCTTCACATAGTTGGCGGCGTTGTCGGTCAGGACATGACGCACGCCCGCCGGGTCGCTGACCACCAGCGACCGTCCCAGCGGCGACTGGCCGCTGATGTAGAGCTCCCTGAAGTGCGCCTCGCCCCAGATCTGCAGCGGGTCGCGCCAGCTCTGCCACAGGAAGGGCAGCAGGCTCATCCGCGCGGTCCGGCGCGGCGGCGTCCAGGGACGGAAGGTCGAGGCGGCGGCGTCTGTCATGGAGCGCTCCTTCTCAGGTTGACTCCATATTTATTGACTATAATGTCAAAATGAAGGGGGCTTCGAGGCTATCCCGCCAAACGCCTGGCGCTGAGCAACCGTTCACGCAGGTCGTGGAGTTGCGTCGCGCGACGCTGGGGAGCGTGGGTCTGCAGGACATAGGTCTGTGCGGCCCGGGCCAACGCCAGGCGTCGTTCGGGATCGCCGATGAGACCGTCCATCGCCGCAGCCAGTCCTTCGGCGGTCAGGTCGTCGACATAGACGGCGTGCGGGCCGCTGGCTTCGCGCAGGCCGCCGCGTCCCGACGAGATCAGGGCCGCCCCCGCCGCATGGGCCTCCAGCGCGGTCAGGCCCAGAGGTTCGGCCCAGACCGAAGGCGTCAGGGCGATGGCCGCCCGTTGCATCACCGCCTGGACCTCGCCCAGCTGCGCGGACTTCAGCACCGATACGCGATCGCCGAACCGCTCCAACGGCGCGACGTGCGGCGCGGCCCAGGCGGCGTGCTTGTCCCAGTCGTTGAGCATCAGCACGGCGCGCCAGTCCGGATGGCGCTCCAGCACGGCGGGCAGGGCGGCGCAGATCAGGTGCACCCCCTTCTCCGGCATGGCGCGACCGGCGAAGGCGATCACAGGCTCGCGGTTCTCGACCGGCGCCCGCCACAGATCGACGCTGATCGGATTGGGAACGGCGAAGGCCTTCGGCTCCTGGCGCGGAAAATCGTGCAGGAATTCCCGCCGCCCGGCCTCGCTGACGAAGACCAGGCCGTCCAACTGGCGAAAGCGCCGCTCGTAGCGCCAGCGATCAAGCGGGGTGCGTGGGGATTTCAGCGCATTGTGCCGATAGAGAACTCGCGTGGCGCGAGGAAACCGGCGGGCGATATGAAGGGCCTGTCGGAGCTGCTGATGGAATTCGATCACATCCGGTTGATAGTCGCTCAGCGCCTTTTCAAGCGCCGCCATGCGCTTCCTGTCGCTGGGCAGGCGGTGGGCCGGCAGGTCGCCGTGGTCGTCAGCGCCTTCGCAGCAGAAGATGCGGAGCTCCGCCTTCTGCGCGCCGCGAGCCAGGGTCCGCACGACCGTCTCCATGGAATTCGGCTGGGATGCGGAGAAGCGGCAACCGGAAGGCAGGACGACAGCGACTTTCAGCGGAGGGCTCCGTCGGGGCTTGGCTATGCCGAGCGCCCTACACCATCAACATGAACGGCTGCTGACAATCCGCCTTAAGGTTGTGCGGCGCGGCGCGCCTCAAGCGCGCGCAGGCTGGCTTCCTCGGCCTTCAGGTCTTCGGCCAACTGGGCTTTCAGCGCCGGATCGGCGACGGCGGCCAGGGCGGCGCGGGTCTCCTCCACCGCCTGGCGCCGTGCGGTGATCAGTCGCGACAGTTCATCCGGCTCATGCAGGGCCGGGCCTGAGGCGGTCGGGCGACGGATCGCCTTGACCTCTTGTTCTTCGGTGGTCTTCAGCGCGGCGGCCTGCCGGGCGGCGGCCGCATCGCGCAGGGCGTGCTGGACGGGATCGCCGCCCTCGAACTCGCAGGCCGACAGCAGGGCGGCGCCCGCGACGACGAGGGTGAGGACGAAGGCTCGCATCAGCCTTCGATCCAGTTGGGCATCCAGCCTTCGTGGAATTCGCGCAGGTGGGCGACCGGCAGGCGGAACAGCTCGCCCTTCGGACCCGAGGAGGCGAAGTCCGTTCCCTTGACCAGACCGACGACCGAGGCGTGCAACCCCGCGTCCTGCGCCTTGGCGATCAGGGCGTCGGCGTCCGCCACGGCGACCAGATAGCGAGCTTGGTCCTCGCCGAACAGGAAGGCGTGGGCGTGAGCCTGGCTGGAGGCGTTCAGCTCGATGCCGACGTCCGAGGCCAGGGCGATATCCGCCGCCGCCCCGACCAGGCCGCCGTCCGACAGGTCGTGAACGACCGTCAGTTCGCCCGCCTCGATCAGGCCGCGCACGAAGTCGCCGGTCTTGCGTTCCAGCTTCAGGTCGACCGGCGGCGGGGCGCCGTCCTCGCGGCCCAGAACCTCGCGCAGATAGATGGAGGCGCCCAGTTCGCCGTGCGTCTGGCCGATCAGCACCAGCTGGTCGCCCTCGGCCGCGCCGCCGAATCCGGTGGTCACGTCGTAGTTGGTCAGCAGGCCCACGGCGCCGACGGTCGGCGTCGGCGGAATGGCGACGCCGTTGGTCTCGTTATAGAGGCTGACGTTGCCGCTCACGACCGGGAAGTCCAGTTCGCGGCAGGCCTCGGCCATGCCGTCGGTGGCGCGCACGATCTGGCCCATGATCTCGGGACGCTGCGGGTTGCCGAAGTTCAGGTTGTCGGTGATGGCGATGGGACGCGATCCGACGGCGGTCAGGTTGCGCCACGCCTCGGCCACCGCCTGCTTGCCGCCTTCATAGGGGTCGGCCTGGACATAGCGCGGGGTGCAGTCGCTGGTGACGGCCAGGCCCTTTTCCGTGCCGTGGACGCGGATCACGCCCGCATCGGCGCCGGTCGAGGAATCCTGCAGCGTGTCGGCCATGACGTGGCGGTCGTACTGCTCCCAGATCCAGCGCTTGGACGCCATGTCGGGGCAGGCGACGACCTTCAGCACGGCGTCGTTCCAGCTTTCCGGCGCGGGGACTTCAGCCGGGTCGAGGCGCGGTTGCAGCTCGGGCTGGACCCACGGACGGTCATACAGGGGCGCGTCGTCGAACAGCGGGGCCAGCGGCACGTCGCAGACCACCTCGCCGTGATGCTTCAGCACCAGATGGCCGGTGTTGGTCGTCTTGCCGATGATGGCGAAGTCCAGACCCCACTTCTGGAAGATGCGATAGCCGACGTCCTCGAAGCCGGGCTTCAGCACCGCAAGCATACGCTCCTGCGATTCCGACAGCATCATCTCATAGGCGGTCATGCCGGTTTCGCGCTGGGGCACCTTGTCCAGATCCAGCTCGACGCCGACGCCGCCCTTGCCCGCCATCTCGACGGACGAAGAGGTCAGGCCCGCTGCGCCCATGTCCTGAATGGCGGCCACGGCGCCCGAGGCCATCAGCTCGAGCGTGGCTTCGATCAGCAGCTTTTCGGCGAAGGGGTCGCCGACCTGCACCGTGGGGCGCTTGGCGTCCGACTCGTCGTCGAACTCGGCCGAGGACATGGTGGCGCCGTGGATGCCGTCGCGGCCGGTCTTGGAGCCGAAATAGACCACGTCGTGGCCCGCTTCGGGCGCGGCCGAATAATAGATCTCATCGGCGCGGGCCAGGCCGACGCACATGGCGTTGACCAGGATGTTGCCGTTGTACCCGGTGTGGAAATTCGTCTCGCCCGCGACGGTCGGCACGCCGACGCAGTTGCCGTAGCCGCCGATGCCGCTGACCACGCCCTTGACCAGACGCTTGGACTTCTCGTGCGACGGATCGCCGAAACGCAGGGCGTTCAGCAGGGCCACCGGGCGTGCGCCCATGGTGAAGACGTCGCGCATGATGCCGCCCACGCCCGTCGCCGCGCCCTGATAGGGCTCGATGTAGGAGGGGTGGTTGTGGCTCTCCATCTTGAAGATGCAGGCGTCGCCGTCGTCGATGTCGATCACGCCGGCGTTTTCGCCGGGGCCGCAGATGACGCGCTCGCCCGTCACCGGGAACTTCATCAGCTGCTTCTTCGACGACTTGTAGGAGCAGTGCTCGGACCACATGACCGAGAAGACGCCCAGCTCGACCTGGTTGGGCTCGCGGCCCAGCCGGTCCAGCAGGACCTGATATTCATTGGGGGCGAGGCCGTACTCTTCGGCCAGCTGGGCGATGGTCTTTTGGGGCGCGCTCATGGGCGGGCCTTCTAGCCGTCTCTGGGGCGTCTGTCAGCCCATCCGAAGCGGCCTTGGCGAGACTCAACGACGGCGTTCGATTCCGCGCCTCAGGCCGAAGGTGACGATGACGCCGGCCACCACCACGACGAAGGCCGCCGCCAGGGCCGTAAAGGCCAGCACCGGCTTGACCTCCTGCTCGGCCACGAAGGCTCCGACCAGGCCCCAGGCGATGGGCAGGGGATAGGCCAAGGTCCGCAAGGCCCAGGTCACGCCGATCCCGATCAGGGTGGTCGCGATCACGGCCAGCACGGCCCAGCCGGTCGGCGACAGGGCGGCGGGCAGGGCCTCGAACGCCGTCGCCACGGTGATCAGGTTCAGCGGCGCCGCCACGGTCAGCCACCCGGCCAGCGCCGCCAGCGGCCAGATCAGGAACCAGCGGTCCCGCTCCATCGCCCCGGTCGCGCGGATCGTGCGCGCGCTGGCCAGCATCGGCAGCAGCAGGGCCAGGAGCGAGGCGAAGATGACGATGACGCTGGCCGCCTTGAGGTTCAGCGCCGCCATGATGATCCAGAAGCCGATGCCGAAGAAGGCGACGACCGACGGCCAGCCCATGCGGTTGATCAGCACGCTTTCGCCCGTCTGGGGCAGGGCCTGACGCCCGGCGTAGATCAGCAGGCCCAGATAGAGCAGGCTCCAGATCGAAAAGGCGTAACCGGCCACCCGCAACGTCTGGTTTCCGTCGGCGGCGAACTCCGCCTGGCTCAGGCCGAAACCGCCCAGGGCCTGAACGATGGGAACGATGACGGCGAAGACGGCGGCGGCCAGCACGGCCAGGCGGCGCGTCTGCTGGGCGGGGGTGGGGCGTTCGATGGCGGTCATGCGTCTCTCCGGCTCAGCTTCGCCGTATCTACGCGCGGCGCGACGGAAGGTTCACCGCAGGCGCGCGGAACCGGCCGGGTGCATTCGGGCTTGCTGTTTCAGGACAGATGACAGGAGGCCACGATGGCCGAGAAACAGACCCCCGCCGAGCCGACGATCAATGAGGAAGTCGCGACCAACCGCGCCCTTGAACAGGGGCTGGGCGTCGGCGCTCGCGAACTGGCCGCCATCCACGAATCCGGCGCCGAAGGCACGCTGGAACGCGACCTCGACGAGGGCGGTGAACCTGCGAACGAAGCTGCTCAGGTCAGCGACGCCGGACGTAGCGCCAGCGTCCTGGATCGTAAGGGCGTTTAGGCCGCCGCGTAGATGCTCTGGAACAGGGTGGCGCCGTCGGCGCTGCCCAGTTCGGCTTCGAAGGCGCGGTCGGGGTGGGGCATCATGCCCAGGACGTTGCCGCGTTCGTTCTGCAGGCCGGCGATGTCGCCGACCGAGCCGTTGGGGTTGTCGACGTAGCGGAAGACCACCTGGCCCTCGCCCTCGATGCGCTTCAGCGTCTCGGCGTCGGCGAAGTAGTTCCCGTCGGCGTTGCCCTGGGTCATGACGATTTCGCGCTGGCCCTGATAGCCCGAGGTGAAGCGCGTCTGGCCGTTGGCGACGGTGATGCTGATGGGCTTGCAGATGTATTTCAGGCTGCTGTTGCGCATCAGGGCGCCCGGCAGCATCCCGGCTTCGCAAAGGACCTGGAAACCGTTGCAGATGCCGACCACGGTGACGCCGTCGTCGGCGGCCTTCTTGACCGCCTGCATGATCGGGGCCTGGGCCGCCATCGCGCCGCAGCGCAGATAGTCGCCGTAGGAGAACCCGCCGGGCAGCACGATCAGATCGAGGCCCTTGGGCAGTTCGGTCTCGGCATGCCAGACCATCTGGACCTGTTCGCCAGTGGAACGTTCGACGGCGACCTTGCAGTCGCGATCGCAGTTGGAACCGGGGAAGACGATGACGGCTGCGCTCATGACCGGGCCTCCTAGCACCCTTCGTGGAGAATGTCAGGCGTCGCTTTGCGGCGTCTTGCGACCGGTGGTCCAGGCGACCGCCCAGACCGCGAAACCGCCCAACGACAGGGCGACGCCGACCCAGCCGGTCGAGGTCCAGCCCCAGCCCGCCGCCACCGCCATGCCCGCCAGCAGGGGGCCGATGGCGTTGGCCGTGTTGAAGGCCGAGTGATTGAGGGCGGCGGCCAGGGTCTGGGCGTCGCCGGCCACGTCCATCAGCCGGGTCTGCAGCACCGAGCCCAGCCCGCCGCCGCCGCCGATCAGCAGCACGACGATCATCACCGCCCACAGATGGGGCGCGGCGAAGGGATACAGCGCCAGCGCCGCCGCGCTCCACAGCAACAGGCCGCCCGCCGCCGCCATGCCGAAGCGGTCGGCGGCCCAGGCGCCCAGCAGATTGCCCGCCATCATGCCCAGGCCGAATAGGGCGAAGACCCAGGGCAGGACCTCCGGCCCCACGCCCGTCACCGCCTTCAGCGTCGAGGCCAGATAGGCGTAGACCGCGAACATGCCGCCGAAGCCGACGGCGCCGATGCCCAGCGTCAGCCAGACCTGGCCGCGCTTCAGGGCTCCCAGTTCGCGCCAGGGACTGGCGTCGGGATGGGCCGGATCGCGCGGCGCGAACAGGGCGACCAGCGCCATGGTCAGCACCGCCAGCACGCTGACGATGGCGAAGGTCCAGCGCCAGCCGAACTCATGACTGACGGCGTTGGCGACCGGCACCCCGATCACCGTGGCGACCGTCAGACCCAGCAGGATAGTCGAGACCGCGCGGGTTCTCAGGCGCAGGGGGACCAGCGACGCCGCGACCAGCGCCGCCACGCCGAAATAGGCCCCGTGAGGCACGCCGCTGAGAAAGCGGAAGGCCAGCATCCACTCATAGGTCGGGGCGATGGCGCTGAGCGCGTTGCCGACCGCGAACAGGGCCATGAAGCCGATCAGCAGCAGCCAGCGCGGAAGGCGCGCGCCCAGAACGGCCAGGATCGGCGCCCCGACCACCACTCCGGCGGCATAGGCGCTGATGACGTGGCCCGCCTTGGGCTCGCTGACGCCCAGGCCTGCGGCGAAGTCGGGCAGGACGCTCATGGCCGCGAACTCGGTCACGCCGATGGCGAAGCCGCCCATGGCCAGGGCCAGCAGCACCAGCGCCGTCTTGCCCGGCTCGGCCACGCGCTCGATGTCGCGACCGGCCGTGATGCAGCCGGTTTCGTCGAGGCAGGGGGCGGCGTCGGCAGGGGGCATGGATTATCGCAATGCAGCAAAAGGGGAGGTTGCGCTGCAAAATAGGAACGCCGCCCACGGCATCAACCGGAGCGGCGTCGAAGCGCTCATCACGCTTTGTGTCCATGCCTCGGGAGGCCGGGCGTCAGCCCCGGTTTTCGTAGGTCGCTGTGATCGACGCCTTGGCCAGGGTGTGGAAGTGCAGGTTGAAGCCGAAGACCGCGCCCGAGTTGTCTTCCGTCACGTCCAGCCGGTCCACATCCACGGCGAAGACGGTGAAGATGTAGCGGTGCGGGCCGTGGCCTGGGGGCGGGGCGGCGCCGCCGAAACCGGCCTCGCCGTAGTCGGTGCGGCCCTGGACGGCGCCCTTGGGCAGGTTCGCCCCGCCGACCGCGCCCGCGCCGGCCGCCAGTTCGGCGACATCGGCTGGAATGTTGGCGACGGTCCAGTGCCAGAAGCCCGACCCGGTCGGCGCGTCAGGGTCATAACAGGTGACGGCGAAGCTCCTGGTCCCCTCCGGGGCGCCCGACCATGAGAGCTGCGGCGACGTGTTACCCAGCGCCTTGACCTGGGCGTCAGGCAGGACCCCTCCGTCAGAAAAGTCGGTCGAGGCGACAGTGAAGCCCATGGCGGCGTTCTCCCTTTGGCGGCGGATCAGGCCGCCGAAACTGAAACAGGACTAACGAAAGACTGGTCACGGACGTTGCGTCGCGACATTCTGTCCCTAGCTAAGGTCAAGCTGTCTTGATGAGCGGAGGAACGGGATGCTGCAAGCCCTGTTGGACCGAACCTTTCAGACGCGGTCGATCCGGGTGCGATTTCCCGACGGCCGCGAGTTGACGGCGGGGCCGGGCGAGCCGGAACTGACGGCCGTGCTGACTGACATGAAGGCGGCCGTCGCCATCGCCGCCAATCCTGACCTGGCGTTGGGCGAGGCCTTCATGGATGGAACATTCCAGGTCGAGGGCGGCGGCATCTATGACTTTCTGGAGCTGACCGCCTCGCAGATGGCCTTGCGTCCGCGCACGCCGAAGATGACCTGGATGCAGCGGATCAAGCGTGGCGCCGAGCAGGCCAATGATCGACTGAACGCGCGCAGCAATGTGCATCACCACTATGATCTGACGGTCGACTTCTACCGCCTGTTTCTGGACGACGACCTGCAATATTCCTGCGCCTTCTTCGAGACGCCGGACGCCAGCCTGGAGCAGGCCCAGGTCGCCAAGAAGCGCCGCCTTATCGACAAGCTGTTGCTGGAGCCGGGGCACCGCGCCCTGGATATCGGCGCCGGTTGGGGCGGGTTGGGGCTTTCCATGGTCGAGCGCGGGGCGCGGGTGACGGGCGTCACCCTGTCGACGGAGCAGCACCGGACGGCCAATGAGCGTGCGGCGGCTCTGGGCGTCACGGACCGGGCCGACTTCCGGCTTCAGGACTATCGCGACCTGGACCAGACCTTTGATCGCATCATTTCGGTCGGCATGTTCGAACATGTCGGCGCGCCGAACTATCAGGAGTATTTCGACACCGTCGCCCGCCTGCTGGATGACGACGGGGTGGCGGTGGTCCACGCGATCGGCCGTAACTCGCCGCCCAATCGCACCCAGCCCTGGATCCGCAAATACATCTTCCCCGGCGGCTATATTCCGGCGCTGTCGGAAGTGCTGCCCGCCATCGAGCGGGCGGGCCTGTGGGTCACGGACATGGAGGTGCTGCGTCTGCACTACGCCGAGACCTTGCGGCATTGGCGCGAGCGGTTTCTGGCGCGGCGCGGCGAGGCGCGGGCCATGTATGACGAACGCTTCTGCCGGATGTGGGAATTCTATCTGGCCTGCAGCGAGGTCGCCTTCCGCGAACTGGGCCACATGGTCTTCCAGCTGCAACTGACGAAGAAACAGACCGCCGTGCCGCTGAGCCGGGATTATCTGTGCGGTCAGGCCTGACCGAAGGCGGGATCATAGCGGACGGGACCTGTCCCCGTGATGGGGCCGAAGCCCAGCGCCATGAAATATTCAGGCGGCAGCCCAGGATAGGTCAGGCGCGGGTCCTGAGCGAACCCGAAGCGGGTGTAATAGGCGGGGTCGCCTAGGACGACGCAGCCGCGCGCGCCGTTGCGGCGCAGATCGCCCAGGCCCGTTTCTATCAATCGGCCGCCGATGCCTTGACCCTGATGGGCCGGGGCGACGGACACGGGCCCAAGGCCGAACCAGCCGGGCTGAGCAGACCATTCGACCGGGGAAAAGGCGGCGTGGCCGACGATCCGACCGTCCAGCTCGGCGACGAGGGACAGGGCGAGGGCGCCGGCGTCTCGCAGGGCGTCGATGATGCGCGGCTCCGAGCCGTCGCTGTGCGGGTGGCCGTCAAAGGCCGCCGCCGTCAGAGCCCGGATCGCGGCCTGATCCGCCTGGGTTTCAGGCCGCAGGATCATGTCAGGCGACTTCGATCCGGTAGCTTTCGATGACCGTGTTGGCCAGCAGGGTGTCGCACATGCGCTTCACCTCGGCCTCCTTGTCGGCGACGGCGTCGTCGAGGTCGAACTCGATCAGCTTGCCGACGCGGGCGTTCGACACGCCGTTCCAGCCCAGACCCTGCAGGGCGCCTTCGACGGCCTTGCCCTGGACGTCCAGGACGCCGGGCTTGAGGAAGACGTGAACTTTAACCTTGGCCATTAATGCAGCCCTCCCTGAATCACGGTCGGCATGTCCTTCATGATGCCGAGGCGGCGGGCCACCTCGGTGTAGCTTTCGATGACGTCGCCCATGTCGCGGCGGAAGCGGTCCTTGTCCAGCTTCTCGCCCGTGGTCGAATCCCACAGGCGGCACGAGTCGGGGCTGATCTCGTCGGCCAGGATGACGCGGCTGAAGTCGTTCTCCCACACGCGGCCGAACTCGATCTTGAAGTCCACCAGGGTGATCCCGACGGCGCCGAACATGCCGCACAGATAGTCGTTCACCCGCACCGTCATGGCCAGGATGTCGTCCAGTTCCTGGGTGGTGGCCCAGTTGAACGCCGTGATGTGCTCTTCGGTCACCATCGGGTCGTTCAGCTCATCCTTCTTGTAGTAGAATTCGATGATCGAACGGGGCAGGGGCGTGCCCTCTTCCTGGCCCAGGCGCTGGGCCAGCGAACCGGCGACGACGTTGCGGCAGACGACTTCCAGCGGGATGATCTCGACTTCGCGGATCAGCTGCTCGCGCAGGTTCAGACGCTTGATGAAGTGGTTGGTCACGCCGATCGTGTTCAGGCGCGACATGATGAATTCGCTGATGCGATTGTTGATGACGCCCTTGCCTTCCAGGGTCGCCTTCTTCTGCGCGTTGAAGGCGGTCGCGTCGTCCTTGAAATACTGGATCAGCGTGCCCGGCTCAGGCCCTTCGTACAGGATCTTGGCCTTGCCCTCGTAGAGCTTCTTGCGCTTGGTGTTCATCTTCGGGTCCCGGACGGGAAGGAAACGGACGGCCTCAAAACGAAAAACGCGCGGCCCGAAGGTCGGGGCGGCGCGGTCCTTGAATCGACGGCGGCTCTAATAGAACCACGCGCCCTTTAACCGAAGGGCGTCTGTGACACAAATATCCTGAAGCGACCCTGCGTCAGCATCCGCGACCGAAGTCTGGTTGCGTTCGCTCGCGCCGGGGGCCATAGAGCCGTTTGCGGGCGAGACTGGCCCGTGACTGGAGTTACGACGCGCATGACGACCTTCGACGATCGGGAACAGGCCTTCGAGGCCAAGTACGCCCTCGATCAGGAACAGGAATTCAAGGCCATCGCGCGTCGCAACAAGATGCTGGGCCTGTGGGCGGCCGAGAAGATGGGCCTGTCGACCGAAAGCGCCGAGCAATACGCCGCCGCCGTGGTCCGCGCCGACTTCGAGCAGCCGGGCGAGGAAGACGTCTTCCGCAAGGTGGCCGGCGACTTCAAGGCCTCGGGCATGACGGTGTCCGAGGGCGAGCTTCGCTCCAAGATGGACGAACTGGCCTCGATCGCGCGCGAACAGATCCGCGCCGGCGAATAGGGCGCATCGCCACCCGATGACAGAAGGGCCGCAACCGGCGACGGTTGCGGCCCTTCTTCGATCTGCCTCCCGCCGGGGAAACGGGGGTGACCGGAGGCGCCGGGGCGCATCTGATCAACGCGCCTGAGGCCTATCAGTTCGATCGGTTCGGTTCGATCCGGCGCCTATTTCGGCATCAGCACCGTGTCCACGACGTGGACCACGCCGTTCGACTGGGCGATGTCGGCCTGGGTGATGGTCGAGGTTCCGCCCTTGGCGTCGGTGATCCGCCACTGGCCGGCGCCGGCGTCCTTGACCGTCAGCTTCTCGCCCTGAACCGTGGTCAGGGTCGCGGTTCCGCCGTTGGCCTGGGCCTGGGCGGCGATATCGGCGGCGGTCAAACGGCCCGGCACCACGTGATAGGTCAGGATCTTGGTCAGTTCAGCCTTCTGGGCCGGCTGCATCAGACTCTCGCGCGTGGCGGCGGGAATCTTGTCGAAGGCGGCGTTGTCAGGGGCGAAGACCGTGAAGGGGCCGGGGCCCTGCAGGCGCTCGGTCAGGCCGGCGGCCTGAAGCGCGCTGACCAGGGTGGTCAGGTTGGGAGCCTTGGACGCGTTGGCGACCAGGTTGTCGGAAGGATTCATCGCGGCGCCGCCGACCATGGGTTCGGTCGTGGCGGGAACGGCCGAAGGCGTGGGGCCCTCGATCATGGACGGTTGTTTCTTGCCGTCGTTCTGACCGCAGGCGGCCAGGGTCAAGACGGCGACGCTGGACACGGCGAGTACTGCAATGCGGATATTCATGGCGTCTCTCCTTCGATAGCGGCGCACGGGACGACATGGCCCCGGTGGAAGGGATACGGCCCAGATACGCAAAAGGATGCGAGCGGGTTCAAATTTTCAGGCGTCGGGCGTGAACCTTCAGCCCAGATAGGGGTCGAGCATCCGCCAATGGGCGAGCTTTTCTTCGAAGGCGCGGGCGTGGGCCGGGCTGGAGGACGGCAGGTCGATCAGGGCGGCGGTCGTCGCGCTTTCCAGGATGCGCCGCCCGTGTCGCGCGGCGGTTCCGCCGTTGAAGGCGATCGCCCGCAGGTCGGGCAGGCGGTGCGTCAGGGCGATCAGATCGGCCGCCTCGGGCGTGCGGATGGCGGCGTCCAGACTGCCCTTGCGCTCGGCCGAGGCGATCACGTCCCAAAGACCCACGTGACGCGCCAGCAAGGCGGCCAACCGCGCCTCATAGGGCAGGGCGGTCAGCTCGACGCCGGTCACGCTCCCGATCAGCCGCCAGAAGGCGTTGCGCGGATGGGCGTAATATTGCGCCGCCCTCAACGAGGCGTCGCCCGGAAGACTGCCGAGGATGAGAAGCTGGGTGCGATCATCGACAACAGGCGCGAAGCCGACCGCGCGCATGATCAGGCGCCTGCGTTCCGAAACCAGCCGACCACGGACAGCCGCGCGCCCTGGGCATAAGCTGCTACCGGCGCAACGGAGTGGTTCTGAGGGACGCGAAAAAGCGTCAGGGTGTTCCATCGCGGCGCGAAGCCTCGGGAGACGTCCCCTGCGTCGTCATGGAACAAGAGCTGGCCGCCCCAGTCCGGACGCCAATGCCGTGTCAGCCCTAAAGTATAGGCGATCAGGCGATCGCTCCGTTCAGCCCCGATGTCATTATGCAGGCCGATGAAGTCGCCGGGCCGATAACGCGTAAGCTGCCCGTCGGCTTTCACGATCTCCGACTGCCCGCTGATCGCGACGCCCAGCCGAACAAACTCGTCATTGAGGAACTCAGTGAGCCTGTGAATGGGGTGACCAGAGTCTCGCCCGCTCAGATAGGCCGTTATGAGTGGGTAGGTCAGATACAGAAAGCCGTAGGCGGCGCCTGCCCTCGTCATCATCGTCGCCAAGCGTCGCCGAAGCTCCTCGTTTCCGGCGGCCTTGGCTTGGGTCTGGTTGAACAGGCTCGGCCGACCGTCCTCGCCCTGGAAGACCAGATCCCAATCGATACGGGTCTCGAGGAGGTGAAGAAGGTGTTCGGCCACCGCAGGCTCGAAGATTTCGTCTATCTGTACGAAGCCGTCGCGTTTGAAGGCGTCGGCCGCTTGTCCGATGTCAATCTTCGGGTTGATGCGGATCGCCGGGCCGTCCATCAGCGCCTCCCGAACACCCGGTCGAAGACCACGTCCACGTTCTTGGTGTGGTAGCCGAGGTCGAACAGGGCCTCGAGCTGGTCGTGGGGCAGGGTGACGCGCGGGTCGGCCTTCAGGAAGTCGATGAAGACGCCTTCGCCGCGCCAGACCTTCATGGCGTTCTCCTGAACCGCCGCATAGGCGTCTTCGCGTGACACGCCCGCCTGGGTCAGGGCCAGCATGACCCGTTGCGAGAAGACCAGGCCGCCCAGGCGGTCGAGGTTCTTCTGCATGTTCTCGGGGTAGACGTTCAGACGTTCGATCACGCCCGCCAGACGGTGCAGGGCGAAGTCCAGGTGGATGGTGGCGTCCGGGCCGATGCCGCGCTCGACCGAGGAGTGGCTGATGTCCCGCTCGTGCCACAGGGCGACGTTCTCCATCGCCGGGGTGACGGCCGAACGGACCAGACGGGCCAGGCCGGTCAGGTTCTCGGTCAGGATCGGGTTGCGCTTGTGCGGCATGGCCGACGAGCCCTTCTGACCCTTGTCGAAGAACTCCTCGGCTTCGAGGACTTCGGTGCGCTGCAGGTGGCGGATCTCGACGGCCAGACGCTCGACCGAGGAGGCGACGACGCCCAGGGCGGCGAAATAGGCCGCGTGGCGGTCGCGCGGGATGACCTGGGTCGAGACGGGCTCGACGGCCAGGCCCATCTGATCGGCGACGTATTGTTCGACGGCCGGATCGACGTTGGCGAAGGTGCCGACGGCGCCCGAGATGGCGCAGGTGGCGATCTCTTCACGCGCCGTGATCAGGCGGCGTTTGGCGCGCTGGAACTCGGCGTGATAGCCGGCCAGCTTGAGGCCAAAGGTGACAGGCTCGGCGTGGATGCCGTGCGAGCGGCCGACGGTCGGGGTGTATTTGTGCTCCTTGGCGCGGGTCTCCAGCGCGGCCAGAACCCGGTCGACGCCGCCCAGCAGCAGGTCGGTCGAGCGCGCCAGTTGCACCGCGAAACAGGTATCCAGCACGTCCGAAGAGGTCATGCCCTGGTGCAGGAAGCGGGCTTCCTCGCCGACGATTTCCGCCACATGGGTCAGGAAGGCGATGACGTCGTGCTTGGTGGTGCGCTCGATCTCGTCGATGCGGTCGGCGTCGAAGGTCGCGTCCTTGCCCTTGGCCCAGATGGCCTCGGCCGATTCCTTCGGGATCACGCCCAGCTCGGCCATCTTGGTGGCGGCGTGGGCCTCGATCTCGAACCAGATCTTGTACTTGGTCTCTTGCGACCAGATGGCGACGGCGTCGGGGCGGGAATAGCGCGTGATCATGGACCGGTCGTGTCGGGCGAGAGGGCCGGTGAGTCAAGACGGGGCGCACCAATCCTCCTTTCCCCGTGAGGGGGAATGCGGTCGGCGAAGCCAGTCGCAGGAAGGGCCGGACAGGGGGGGCGTTATCCCGATCTCCTGATCGACGCCTTCCTCAAGAGACAGGACGGATCGCGGATCAGGCGGCGGGCGCCTTCAGCCGCAGGTCGTCGGTGACGTCGCCCGCCTTGGTCGGCTCGCCCTGGAATTCGCCCGCGTATTCCGGGGACAGGGCGCTCTGGAAGGCCGACAGCGGCAGGGTCAGATAATAGGCGCCCTCGACATAGGGGCCGACCGCATAGGCGTCGAGCAGGAAGGTCAGGCCGCCCGCCTTGCCCGGAACCGTGCCCGGCGCCAGCGTCACGGCCACGTCCTTCAGCTTGGGGCAGGCCCACATGTCGCCCGTGGTCGAGACCGGCGTGGAGCCGGGGCGCTTGGTCTTGGCGGTGTTCACCGCCTGGCAGAGGGCGCGCTCCAGGTTCGTCGTGTCGGCCCGATCCGCAAACAGGTCGGACGCGGCGATGCGGCGGGTCTCGGCCTTGTCCCACAGCAGGCCCGTGGCCACCGTGTTCGGGTGGGCGCCGCCCGAATAGTCGAAGTCGGTCCGCATCAGGCTGAACAGGCGGCCGGTCTCGATCGGGGCGCCGTAGACGATGGTCTTCTCATAGGGCGGCATGCCTTCGGGCGATCCGGCCTCGGTGCGGTCGGCCTGGGCGCCCTCGGCGTATTCCTTCAGCTTGGCCACCTCGTCGCGGTACAGCGGGGTGTAGAGCGCCGGATAGGACAGCACGGCCTCGGGCAGGCTCAGGCTGACCTTGGCGTAGGGCGTGGCGCTGTCGTACTTCAGCGGCCCCTCGACGGCGTGGGCGGAGGCGGCCGGCGCGGCGGGCGTGTCCTTTTTCTCATTGCGCTGGCAGGCGGCGAGCGAGGCCGCGACGGCGGCGGTGACGAGAAGGACGCGAAGGGGGCGCGAAGGGATCATGCCGGGCTCCTTTGGAACGGTTCGATCAGAAAGCTAGGCCGTTGAACGCGATGGCGGCCAGAAGGATCAACCCCGCATCGCGATTCGACTTGAAAAGACGCAGGGAAAGTTTCGGATCGTCCAGCTGCAGCCGCCGCACCTGCCAGACGAAATGCAGGGCGTAGAGCGCCAGACCGAGATAGAAGACCGGCCCCAGACCGGCGACGTAGCCCGCCGCGCCCGCCAGGACCACGGCCAGGATGTAAAAGACGGCCACGCCTTCCTTCACCTTGCCGCCCAGCGCCCGCGCCGAGGACTTCACCCCGGCCATGACGTCGTCCTCGATGTCCTGAAGCGCGTAGATGGTGTCGTAGCCCAGGGTCCAGAAGACGCCGCCCGCGTAGAGCAGCCCCGCAGACAGGGCGAGGTTCCCCATGCGGTTCAGGCCCTCGGCCATCCAGTAGCTGTCCCCGCTGGCCTTCACGCTCAGGACATAGAGCCAGCCGAGCGCGAACAGCCCGCCCGTCGCCGCCGCGAAGCCCAGCAGGGCGCCCCAGTTGAAGGTCAGGCCCAGCCAGGCCTGCGGCCACCAGGTGATGCGCTTCATGAAGGGATAGGCCGCCACCAGTCCCAGCGACAGGGCGCCCAGCAGCACCGACGTCAGGTTCATCGTCAGCAGGATGCACAGGCTGATGAGGCTGAGGCCGCCGACGAAGGCCCAGGCCTGCTTGACGCTGATCTGGCCCGCCGGAATGGGGCGCAGGGCGGTGCGCGCCACCTGGGCGTCGAAGTCGCGGTCGACGATGTCGTTCACCGCACAGCCCGCCCCGCGCATCAGGGCGGCTCCGACGGCGAAGCCGACGACCAACCACAGCTCATAGCCGCCGAACGGCCGGTCATACTGGTTCAGCGCCAGCATGATCCCCTGCCAGCCGGGCAGCAGCAGCAGCCACGTCCCGATCGGCCGGTCGAAGCGGCCCAGCTTCAGCCAGGGCTTCAGACGCTCGGGCGCATGACGGTCGACCCAGTTCTGGCCGGCGGCGTCGGGAAGCGGGGCTGTGTTCATGCCGACCGTCTTAGACCTTGATGACGCTGCGGGTGAAGAGGGGGCTTCGAACCGGCGTCTCTCCAGACGGTTGCATCGGCTCGCCGCACCGCCTTTACTCGCAACCAGACAGAAGCGAGCCGCCGATGACCGAAGCGCCGATCAAGGGCCCAGCGTCCTATTTTCCCTCCATCGAGAAGAAGTACGGCCGCCCCGTCGCCGAGTGGAAGGCGGAGATTCGCGCCGGCTACCCGGCCAAGCACATGGACCTGGTCGCCATGTTGAAGAACGAGCACGACATGGGACACGGCCACGCCAACGCCCTTGTGGCGCACACCCTGGCGGAAGACGGACTGAAATAGCGCTCTGACCGCCATCTGGCGGAAAGGCGAAGTCTCAGATTTATGAAGTTTGCGGCCCAGGCTGGACAGTGAGCGCCGTATCCGCCACTGGGCGCGAATGGCTCGCAGCTCCATCCCCCGCAGTGTCTGGATTCTGGGCCTCGTCAGCCTGTTGATGGATGTCTCGTCGGAGATGATCCAGACGCTTCTGCCCATCTATCTGGTGGTGGGGCTGGGCGCTTCGGCGGTGATGATCGGTCTGGTCGAAGGCTTTTCCGTCGTCGTGGCGACGGCGGTGAAGTTCCTGTCGGGCTTCTGGTCGGATCGTATTTCGCGGCCCAAGTGGCTGGCGGTCGCGGGCTATGGGCTGGCGGCCCTGTCCAAGCCGATCTTCCCTCTGGCGGCCTCGGTCGAGGGGGTGTTGCTGGCCAAGGGCGTGGACCGGATCGGCAAGGGCGTCCGCACCGCTCCGCGCGACGCCCTGGTGGCGGCGGTGACGCCGCCGGACATTCGGGGACGCGCCTTCGGCCTGAGAAAATCGCTGGATACGGTCGGCGGTTTCGTCGGCCCGCTGCTGGCGATCGGGCTGATGGTGGTGCTGGCGAACGACATCAAGGCGGTGTTCTGGCTGGCCTCCATCCCCGCCTTCCTGGCCGTGGCCCTGCTGGTCGGCGGCGTGTCCGACCCGCCGCGTCCCGACGAGGGCGCCAGGAAGCCGCCGAGCCTGAAGGGGGCGCTGCGTCTGGACGCCGCCACCTGGACCATGATCGCCCTGACGGCGGTGATCGGCCTGGCGCGGTTCAGCGAGTCCTTCCTGCTGATGAAGGGGCTGGACGTCGGCGTTCCCGCCGCCTTCGCGCCGGCGGCCATCGTCCTGCTGCACCTGGTGTTCGGCCTGGCCGCCTTCCCGGTGGGGGCGCTGTCGGACCGCATCGGCCGCACCTCCCTGCTGCTGCTCAGCCTGGTCTTCCTGGCCGCCGCCGATGTGGCGCTGGCGCTGGCGAGCGATCAGGTCGTCTTCTATCTGGGCGTGGCGCTGTGGGGCCTGCACATGGGCTTTTCGCAAGGGTTGCTGATGACCCTGATCGCCGATGCGGCCCCCGCCCATCTGCGCGGCTCGGCGTTCGGCCTCTTCGCCCTGATCTCGGGTCTGATCGCCCTGGCGGGCAATGTGGCGGCGGGCCTGCTGTGGGACGGTTTCGGGCCGCAGGCGACCTTTGCGGTCGGCGCGGTGCTGAGCCTTGTCTGCGCCCTGGGCATCGCGGGGTGGATGCGGCTTCAGGCGGCGCGCAGCCGCTCCAGCGCTTCGGAGTAACGGCGCGACAGCGGGACGTCCAGGGCGCCCAGCTCCACCGTCCAGTCGCCCGAGCCTTCAGGCCGCAGTCCGGTCATCCGCGCGGCGTTGACCAGCCAGCCCCGGTGCGTCCGCACGAAGCCGAAGCGCGCCAGTTCGCCCTCGACCGCCGCCAGGGTGACGCGCATCAGCGGCCTGCGTCCGTCGGCCAGGACGAACTCGACGTAGTTGCCCGCCGAGGTTGCGGCCAGGATGTCGTTCAGCGGCGCCCGGATCAGCCGCGCTCCGTCGCGGATGTCGAAGCTGACGGGCCGCAGCGGCGTCTCGCGCGCCTCGCGCAGGCCGCGCACGCTCCAGAAGGTCCCGACGAACAGGGTGTAGCTCAGCAGATCCTTGCGCAGTTCATAGACGAACCGCTCGATGGGCGGGCCATAGTCATAGACCTCGCCCATCAGGGCGTAGACGCCGTGCCGCATCGCCACCATCATCAGGACGTGCAGCAGGCTGTAGAGGCAGACGGCGCCCAGGTGCAGGGCCAGGAACCGCCCTCGCGCGCGCCAGCCGTCGTGCAACAGGTCTGTCGGCGCGGCGGCGGCCGCCATCCACGGCAGCCAGATCAGCAACGCCAGGGCCAGGGCGCTCGATCCTTCCCACACCCAGGGCGCCCATGACCGCAGGCTCGGCCAGTCGGCCTGAACCGTCAGGGCGTTGACGACGAGAAAGCCCAGGGTGACGGCGATGATGATCGGCGCGCCGGTCAGCAGGTCGCGCCGGTCCGCCCCGTTCGTCCCGGCGGACGCGCCGCTCGTCCCTGGCGCCAGCGGTCCGGCCCTCGAGTCTGACCGGACGGCCCCTGCGCCTTGCCGGACGTGAGGCGCCCGAGGCACGGCGGATGGCGTCGTTTCCGTCATTTCAGGTCGTCCATGTCCTCAGAACCCCTCGCATCCGAAACCCCCGCAGTCCTGCGCCGCCATGACCTGGACTGGATCCGGGTCTGCGCCTTCATGCTGCTGATCCTCTACCACGTCGGCATGTTCTACGTGCCCTGGGACTGGCATGTGAACAGCCCCCGGCCGGTCGAATGGCTGGAGCCGGTGATGCAGCTGACCAACCCCTGGCGTCTGACGCTGCTGTTCCTGGTCTCGGGCGCGGCGACGCGATTCCTGTTCGACAGTTTCGAACGCGAGGGGAAGGGCGCCGCGCGCCGTTTCGCCGGATCGCGCACCTGGCGGCTGCTGCCGCCGCTGCTGTTCGCCATGTTCGTGATCGTGCCGCCGCAGTCCTACTATGAGGTGGTCGAGGCGGCTTCGGGGTTGGGCGTTGTCGATCCGGCGCGTTCGCCCTGGCTGGCCGACTTCTGGGTGAAATACGCCACGGCGTCCGGCGGCTGGTGCGACGCCGACGGCTGCCTGATCACGCCGACGTGGAACCACATGTGGTTCGTGGCCTATCTGTTCGTCTACAGTCTGGTGCTGGCGGGCCTGCTGGCGTTCGGGCGCGGGTTGCTGCCCGTGATCCAGTCCGGGCTGGAGCGCGCCTTGAAGCGTTGGGGCCTGCTGATCTGGCCGGTGCTGTGGCTGTTTCTGCTGCGCTGGACCCTGGCGCGCATCTTCCCGACGACCCACGCCCTGACCGACGACTGGTACAACCACGCGGTGTCGTTCAGCGCCTTCCTGTTCGGCTTTCTCAGCGTCCGCTCGGTGGTGCTGAAGGCGACCTATGAGCGGCTGCGGCGACCGGCGCTGATCCTGGCCCTGGGCGCCTGGGCGGGATGGGCCGCCTATGCCTGGACCTATCGCGACAGCGGAACGCCGCCCGAAGCGCTGAGAGCCGCCATGCGCCTCGTCTATGCGCTGGATCAGTGGGCCTTCATCGCCGCAGTGATGGGCTATGGCGCGCGCTATCTGAACCGGGGCGGGCCGTGGCTGCGCTATCTGACGGGCGGCGTCTTCTGCTTCTACATCGTGCACCAGACGATCACCGTCGTCGCGGCCTATCACCTGTCGAAGCTGGGCCTGCCGCAGGGGCTGGAGGCGGGGCTGTTGATCGCCGTCACCTTCGGCGGCTGCTGGGCCGCCTATGAGGTCGCGCGTCGCCTGGGACCGCTGGGCCTGGTGCTGGGGGTGAAGCGCAACGCCGGGCTTGCGCCTCGGAGCCGTCCGGTTAGGCTCGAGACCCGAGAACAGCAGCCGGTCGGACAGGACGGATGACGATACGCAGGAAGGCCCCGTTCCCCTGGCTGCTCATCCTGACCTGGCTGGTGTTGCTGGGCGCGGCCGTCGGCGGCCTGTTGACGGGGGAGTTCAGCGTCACCTTCGTCGGCGCCGGGACCTTCCTGCTGACGCTTGTCCCGTTCTGGCTGGCGCCGCGCGTCGGGCTGAACCTGCCGATCGGCTTCGTCACCGCCATCGCCGTCTTCCTGTGCGCCACCCTGTTCCTCGGCGAGCTGGGCGACTTCTACGAGCGCTACTGGTGGTGGGACGTGGTGCTGCACGGCGGTTCGGCCATGGCCTTCGGCCTGGTCGGCGCCCTGCTGATGCTGATGCTGGTGCAGGGCAGCCAGTTGAAGGCTGCGCCCCTGACGGTGGCCTTCTTCGCCTTCTGCTTCGCCGTGACCATCGGCGCCCTGTGGGAGATCTGGGAGTTCACTCTGGACCAGGTGTTCGGCCTCAACACCCAGAAGTCCGGCCTGGTCGACACCATGTGGGACCTGATCGTCGACTCCATCGGCGCCCTGATCGGGGCGGGCGCCGGCTGGGCCTATCTGAAGGGGCGCGGAGGCGGGCCGCTGGTGCGGGCCATGCGCGCCTTCATCGACAAGAACCGGCGCCTGTTCGGCGGTTAGCCGCTCAGGCTTCGCCGGGGTGCCGTCCTGCGCGTTGAGGTAGAAGCAAAATAAGCGCCACGATCGCCGCCGCCAGAACAACCGACGCCAGCGGGCGGCTCAGAGCCAGGCCGCCGTGATCCAGCGGCTTGTCCAGGAAGTCTCCGACCGTGGCGCCAAGCGGCCGGGTCAGAATGAAGGCGGCCCAGAACAGCAGGACCCGGTTCGCCTTGGTCCAGAAGTAGAGGCCCGCGACGACGGCCAGCAGGGCGCTGAACACGAGGGCGGCGCCGATATAGCCCAAGCCGCCCGTGTCCGCAGTCCAGTCGCCGAGCGCCGTGCCGAGCGTCTGCGAGAAGGTGATCGTCAGCCAGTAGAAGGCCTCGGCGCGCGGCGTGCTGATCGTGTCGGAGGAGATGGACCCCGTGCTCCAGCGCCAGACGGCCAGGGAAGCCAGGACGCAGGCCAGCAACAGCAGCGATCCGCCTGTGTAGCCTATGCCCAGTGAACGGGTGGCGAAATCGGCCAGGGCGGTGCCCGCCGTGGTCGAAGCGATGATGGTCGCCCAATAGAGGAAGGGGCGGAACCGTTTCGCCGTGATCTGGCCCCAGACCAGGACGATCAGCACGGTCATGAAAATGACCGTTCCGGCCAGGTAGCCCAACTTCATCGTCATGGTGACGGTGTCGCCCGCCGTCTCGCCGAGCGTGGTCGCCAGAATCTTGATGATCCAGAACCCCAGGGTGACGGCGGGGACCTTGCTGAGAATCTGGCGTTCCTGCTCCGTCATGGTCCATCTCCTCGTGGTGTGGGGCGTTCTATTCGGCCAGCCGCCCTTGCGCCTCATCGCCGGGGAAGACCACGTCCGGGTCCGGTTCGCGGCACTCCAGGCCGGGACGGTTCAGGCGGCGCAGGACGTGGCGCAGGATGTTCAGCCGCGCCGTCTTCTTCTTGTCGGTCGCCACCACGGTCCAGGGCGCATAGTCGACATGGGTGCGCTTCAGCATTTCGTCGCGCGCCTTGGAATAGTCGCTCCAGCGCGCCTGGGCCTCGGCGTCCAGTGACGAGACCTTGAAGCGCTTCAGCGGGTGATCGACGCGCTCCTCCAGACGGCGGCCCTGTTCGTCGCGGCTGATGTCCAGCCACAGCTTGATCAGCAAGGTTCCGGACTGGGTCAGCATCCGCTCGAAATGCGGGGCGTCGTGCAGGAAGCGTTCGTATTGCGCGGGCGTGCAGAAGCCCATGACCGGCTCGACCCCGGCCCGGTTGTACCAGGAGCGGTTGAAGATGACGATTTCGCCGGCCGCCGGCAGATGGGCGGCGTAGCGCTGGAAATACCACTGGGTCGTCTCACGGTCGGTCGGCTTGGGCAGGGCGACGACGCGCGTCTGGCGCGGGGCCATGTATTCGGTCATGCGCTTGATCGCCCCATCCTTGCCGGCGGCGTCGCGCCCCTCGAAGACGATGATGACCTTCAGCTCCTGTTCGATGGCCCAGGCCTGGGTCTCGACCATCTGGATCTGCAGGGCTTCCAGCATGTCGTCGTAGTCGTCCTTGGCCATGGGCGTGTCCTTGTGTCGCGATCGGCGAACCTTGCGGCGAATTCACTGGCGTCGCCAGCCTCGCCGTTCAGGGTGCAACGCAAAGGAGCGTGAAATGATCAATCGACGTCATGTCCTGGCCGTCGGCGCTGCGGCTGCCGTCGCGCCTTCGGCCGCGCGCGCGGAAGGGGAGGGGGCGTTCGAGGCCGCCCTGGTGGCGGCCTTCGACGCGGTCAAGCCGGTCGCCCTGGCGGGCGGCGTCGTGACGGACGAGGGCCTGGTCTGGTCCGGCGTGCGGGGCGTGCGGCGGGCGGGGCGAGACGATCCGGCGACGCTGGCCGACCGCTGGCACCTGGGCTCCAACACCAAGGCGATGACGGCGGCCCTGTTCGCCCGTCTGGTCGAGCAGGGGCGGGCGCGCTGGGCGATGCCGCTGGCCGAGGCCTTTCCCGACCTGACCATCGACGCGGGCTGGGACGGGGTGACGCTGGACGACTTCATGACCCATACGGCGGGGCTGAAGGACGAGGCGGTCATGGGGATGGCCTGGCTGATGACCGCCCGCGCCGATCCCCAGTCCCTGACCATGCAACGCCGCGCCATCGTCGAACGGGCGCTGTCTGCGCCGCCGTCGGGCGTGCGCGGGACGTTCGCCTACGGCAACGCCAACTATGTGCTGGTCGGGGCGGCGATCGAGGCGATCACCGGCGGGTCGTGGGAAGAGGCCATGCAGGCCGAGGTGTTCGGACCTCTGGGCCTGACTTCGGCGGGTTTCGGCGCTCCTGGGACCAATATCTCCGGGGGAGCGAACGCCTGGGGCCATCGCCGCACGGGCGAAACGGCCCTGGCGACGGACCCGGCCGATCCGGGATCGGACAATCCGCTCGCCCTGGGCCCCGCGGGCACGGTGCATATGACGGCGGCCGACTACGCCCGTTTCCTCAAGGTCTTCCTGACCGAAGGCGACGGCTGGCTGAAGCCCGAGACGGTGCGGCGGCTGGTCACGCCGGGCGAGGGGCGGACCTACGCCTGCGGCTGGATCGTCCTGCCGCCCCAGCCCTGGGCCAGGGGCCCCGTGATCGCTCACGAAGGCTCCAACACCCTGTGGCACGCCATCGCCCTGGTCGATCCGGCGGGCGGTCGGGCCGTGCTCGGCCTGTCGAACGACGGGGGCCGCGGCGGCCCGGCCTGCCAGGCCCTGGCGATGGGGATCCTGCGCGCGCTCTGAGCATTGGCTCAGCGATGACCTCCCCTTCCGCGCCGCCAAGGTCCAAGCCCCCGCCGTCCACGTCGCCGTCCACCCCTCTGGCCGATCTCTGGAGCGAGGCGTGGATGCTGGCCCTGGCCGCCTGCGGCGCCTTCGCCCTGATCGACGCCTGGGCCCCGCCGCAGGATCTGCCGTGGAAGCTGCTCGACCTGCGCCTGCCCATGGGCGCCGCCACGGCCGCAAAGATACGGGCGCTGGACCTGCCGCCGACGGCGACCGCCGCCGAGGTCGAGACCGGCACGACGCGCTGCATCACCCTGCTGCGCCAAGCGGGGGTCGCGGTCGAGCGGGCGCCGGATCGCGACGACGGCGGGTTCTGCGTCGTGCAGGGGGCGGTGCGGCTGACCGGCGGCGATTTGACGCCCCTCGACCCGTCGGGCGTGGCCATGCGCTGCCCCATGGCGGCGCGGCTCCTGTTGTGGGATCGCGAGGTCGTGCGTCCCGCCGCCCGCGAGATCATGGGCGCCGAGGCCGTCCGGATCGACAATCTGGGAACCTACGCCTGCCGTCGCGTCTACGGATCGGCCGACACGGCGGCGCGACCCAGCCAGCACGCGCGCGCCAACGCGCTCGACGTGGCGGGCGTGCGTTTTTCGGACGGCCGCCGGACGACGCTGGCCGCCGATTGGGACGGTCAGGGCCCTTCAGGGGCCGCCGGGGCGGCGTTTCTTCGGCGTTTGCGCGATGGGGGATGTCGTCTGTTCGGCAATGTGCTGACGCCGGACTACAACGCTGCGCATCGCGACCACTTTCACCTGGACGCAGCGGGCCGGGGAGTATGCGCGCGGCGGCGAAATTAACTGTAACGACTGTCAGTTCGGTTTCGCTTTACAGTTGACCGCTGTGGATAGTCGGGTGACAACATCGCCGCAGTCCGGATTTCACGTGGGGTCCAAACCCGCGTCTCGCTCCTTCGCCTGAACGAGCTTGTCCAGATGGGCTGACGGGCTCTCCTGCATGGAAGCCCGCCTGGCAAAGCGCGTTTACGGAGACGCAATATGGCGACCGGCACGGTCAAGTGGTTCAACCCCACCAAGGGCTACGGCTTCATTCAACCCGACACGGGCGGCTCGGACGTTTTCGTCCACATCACCGCCGTCCAGAAGGCGGGTCTGGCGGGCCTGGATGACAACGCCAAGGTCGAATACGAGCTGGAAACCCAGCGCGGCAAGACCTCGGCTGTGGAGCTCAAGCTCCTCTAAGGCCTGACGGACCTTCGGGTTCATCAAACAGGAAGACGCGGAGGGCGACCTTCGCGTCTTTTTTGTCGGCGGATTGTCAGCACGCGGCCGCTCAGCCGCGTCGAACGCGGGATCGAACCGCGCGCCTGGGGTTTCTCTTCAGCAGAAGAGGAGAGACCCATGCTCAAGAACAAGAATTCCTCGGCCATTGTGGCGGTGAAGGATCTGGAGCGCGCCCGGACCTTCTACTCGGACGTGCTGGGGCTGAATCTGGCGGACACCGGGATGGACGGGGTGCTGGGCTATCGCACCGGCGCCACCTGGCTGACGGTCTATCGCTCGGACTTCGCCGGGACCAACCGGGCCAACGCCGTGGTCTGGGACGTGGGCGTGGAGGTGGACGACATCGTCGCCGATCTGAAGGCCAAGGGCGTCGCCTTCGAGCGCTACGACGGCATGGAGCATGACGGAGACATTCATGTCGCCGGCGGCCTGCGCCTGGCCTGGTTCAAGGATCCGGACGGCAACATCCTGCACCTGTTCGGGGGAGCGGGCGCAGCCTAGCCCTCCAGCGAGACGACCGGCTGGCTGACAGGCTTCTCGCGGCCCCGCGCCTTCAGCCAGGCGCGGATGCTGTTCTGGATCGGCTGATCGATCAGATAGTGCAGGCCGAAGGCGAAGACGAAGGCGGCCAGCACGCCCAGGCCCCACAGGCCCCAGCGCCAGGCGTCGCCCAGGGCCAGCTTGTCAGCGGCCGCCTCGGCCAGGCCGAACCAGGCGATGCGCACCACCTCGTTGGAGATGAACATGGAGAAGGACACCATGGCCGCCTGTTCGACCAGCTTCGACGGCTTGCGGCCCGGCGCCGCGCCCGCCGCCACGATGATGAGGCTGATGAAGACCAGCGAGATCAGGGCGTGCTTGTCGAAATGCTGCACCCCGGCCAGGGCGACGGCGGCCAGCGCCCCGGCCCAACCGGCGACGCGCGGATTGATCCACACCCCTTGCGCGAACCAGGCCAGCCCCATGCCGAGGATGAACAGGGGCAGGGCGCGCCAAATGCCCAGGTTCAGCGGCATCTGATAGACGGGATACTTCAGGATCGCCCAGCTCAGCTCATTGGCCGCCAGATAGCCGACCACGACCAGGGCCAGCGCGGTCCACGGCCCGATCCGGCTGAGACCGCGCAGCACGAAGGGGAAGGCGACATAGCAGCCCAGAAGGGCCGAGATCGACCAGGTCGGGGCGTTCCAGCCGATGCCGCCGTACACGCCGAACGACTGCACCAGGGCGACCTGGGCGGGCAGTTGATCCCAGGCGAACCACTCGGGATGGCTGGGCGGCTTTCCGGCGAGCGTCGCCGCCAGCACCAGGGCGACCAGCAGGCCCAGCACGATCAGGTGCGCCGGATAGACCCTCAAGGCCCGCTTGAGGAAGAAGTCGGTCTTCGACATGCGACCCGAGCCGACCGCGCGGCCGTAGACCCGCATCAGCACATAGCCGCTGTCGATCAGGAAGAAGTTGGTCAGCAGGAAGCCGCCTCGCTCGAACACGGGATGAAGGCTCTCGGCCAGGGGAACGGGCGCCGACATCTGGAAGTGATGCAGGATGATCAGGGCGGCCACGATGAAGCGCAGCGCATCCAGCCATCCGCCGCGCGAGATCGGCGGCGGTTCATTCCGGGACGAAAACACGGCCTGCAGCATGGCGACCCCCTTGTTCAGGGCGAGCCATGCAGGAACGGGGCCGGACCATTGCAATATTAATTGTCCTTGATGTAACGCTGTAATGTATTGGCGAGGCTCGTATGTCAGCAAGGCGGCGATCATGAAGACGGCTACAGCAAGGATAGGCGGCGCGGCTGCCCTGGCCATGGCCCTAGTTCTTTCGGCGCCGAGCGATGTCCGCGCACAGCAGGTTTCGACGCCCCAGGGTTCTTCCAAGATGGAGGAGCGGCCGACCGTAACGTTGAATATCGTGAGCGGCGACCTTTCGGGGCAGGAGAAGCGGGACTTCAACCTGGTGGAACGGGCGATGCGCGACATACAGACGCGAGGTTACGCAGGCCTGGACCGTCATCTCCCCGCGCTCAGGCGCGCCCTGGCGCGCGCGCCGGCCATCTACCCGTACGTCGAAAAGCGGAACGCCGACGAGTGGATCGTGCGCACGCTGGAAATCGGCGAGACTGTGCTGACGGCGACGATGCTTCAGGTTGCGGCGCAGGAAGACGGCGCGTCGTCCGTGACGGTGCGGCAGCAACCCAACGTCTACCAGCTTGTCGCGCTGATGCTGGGCAGCGAGGCTGTCGAACGCAGGCGCCTGGACGAGGCGATCGCCGTGCTGGATCAGGGGCTGGCGCGTCAGCCCGACGACTGGGTGCTGATTAAGGAAAAAGCGTCGGCTCTGCAGGCAGCCGGGCGCAATGAAGAAGCTCTCAAACTGGCGAGCGAGGCGCTGGCGTCCGATTCGATCCGCATCCTGCTGAACGCCGGCGCTCTGCATCGCAGCCGGGGCTTCAGCCTGATCGAACTGCAGCGGTTGCCGGAAGCTCGCGCCGCCTATGACGAGGCGTTGAAGTTGGACCCTGAAGATCGATCCGCCAAGGCTCAGCTAGCCTATATCGACGGTCTGGAAACGGGGCAGGCGCCCACTGCGCCGGTCGTCATGACGCCGTCGGCCGCAGCGGGAAAACCGGCGAACCCTTAGGACCCGCCGGACGGCAAGCCTGGCCTCACCCCCGCACGAGCCGCAGGAACTCCTCGCGGGTGCGCGGGTCTTCGCGGACGGCGCCCAGCAGGCAGCTGGTCGACAGACTGGCGCCCGGAACGTCGACGCCGCGCATGGTCATGCAGCTGTGCTCGGCCTCGATGACCACCCCGACGCCGAGCGGACGCAGCACGTCCTGGATGGCGTTGGCGATCTCGGAGGTCATCTTCTCCTGGATCTGCAGGCGGCGCGCGTAGCCGCGCACCACGCGGGCCAGTTTGGAGATGCCGACGACCCGGTCGGTCGGCAGATAGGCGACGTGCGCCTTGCCCACCACCGGCAGCATGTGGTGTTCGCAGAAGCTGACGAAGCGGATGTCCTTCAGCACGACCAGTTCGTCGTAGCCGCCGACCTCCTCGAAGGTCTTTTCCAGATAGTCGCGCGGCTCGACCTCATAGCCCTGGAACAGCTCGCGATAGGATTTGGTCACGCGCTTGGGCGTTTCGATCAGGCCTTCGCGGTCAGGGTTGTCGCCGGCCCAGCGGATCAGGGTGCGGACGGCGGCTTCGGCTTCTTCCTGGGAAACGGCGGGGGAAAAGGGGGTCTGGTCGCTCATGACAGGCTGCATACCCCCCCTGCGCCGGTTTTGGAAACGGCGCCGCTGTTTAAAACAGTCTCTTTCCGGCTCAGGATAAACGAACCAGCTCGACGCGGCGATTGCGGGCGCGGCCTTCGTCGCTGGCGTTGTCGGCGACGGGCTTGTCGGCGCCGAAGCCCTTGGCCTCCAGTCGCTGGGCGTCGATCCCCTGCTGGGTCAGGGCGGCGACCACGGCGCGGGCGCGTTCCTCGGACAGGGGGCGGTTGCGGGCCGGCGCGCCGGTGTTGTCGGTGTGGCCCTCGACGGACAGACGCAGGGCCGCATCATCCTTCAGCAGTTGGGCCACGGCGTCGATCTGGGGCCGCGAGGCGTCCAGGATGTCGGCCTTGTCCAGAGCGAACTCGACCGGAACGGCGACGCGGCCGTCAGCGGCGATCTTGCGCGCCAGTTCGCTGGCGGGCAGCAGGCCGGCGGTCGGGACCAGGGCCTTGACCTCGGCGACGGCCAGGGAGCCGGACGCGCTGCCGACATGCAGGTGGACCCAGACGGTGCGGTCCGCCTGACGGATGACCCAGGTCTGCGACGGGTCGTTGTAGATGTCGCCGAGGCCGTCCAGCGCGGCCAGCTGCACGGCTTCGGGCAGGGCATGGGCGGCTTCACTCGGGATCTGACCGTCGAAGATGCGCACGGCGCCGGCGTCCTTCAGCGCGTGCTCCATGTTCCGCAGCAGTTCCAGCCTCGAGAAGGTCTTGTCGCTGTCGTTGGTGATCCGAACCTGATGGATGCGGCCTTCGACCATCTCGAAGCGTGATCCGGTCCAGAAGGGGAAGTCGGCGAAATCCTGCGTCTCGCTGTTCTGCGGCTTGTAGCCCTCAGGCAGGCGCAGATAGGGGAAGTCGCCCAGGCTGGCGGTCGACAGCGCCACGCCGTTCACGTCGAAGGCGCCCGTTGCGGCGGCCGACGCGCCCTCGGCCGGAGCCGCGGTCGTCTCGGTCTGTTCCGGCGCCTTGTTGTCGCACGCGGCGACCAGCGACGCCGAGGCCGCGATCATCAGGACGGAGGCGAGACGCAGGAACGGTTTCATGGGGCATCCTTCAGGCGTGGAATCGAGGAGGGCGAGACCGTTCGTCTAGTCGCCGGTGTTGTCAATCGCGTGAAACGGCCTCGACCGGAACCCTGACCTCCTTCTCTCGTCCTAACGTCGCGTTAACCATCCTGTCGGCATTTTCTGCCCACTGTCCCGCGCGTGTGTTCGGGGCGCTTCGGGGATCGGCGATGAACGGCGCGGAAGTTCTGGATGTGGGTCGCGACGCCCTGTGGCTGACGATCCAGCTGTGCCTGCCGGCCCTGATCGTGGCCCTGGTCGTCGGCGTGGCCATCGGTCTGTTCCAGGCCCTGACCCAGATCCAGGAGCAGACCCTGGTCTATGCGCCCAAGATCGTCGCCGTCTTCGTGTCGCTGCTGCTGTTCCTGCCGCTGATGGGCGCGCTTCTGGGCGGCTTCATGCGCGAGATCGCCGCCCGCATCGCGGGCATGTAGGCGAGGGCGAGAGGGCATGGAGCCTTACGCCACGGCGGAACAGGTCTGGGCCGGGGGGCTGATCTTCGCGCGCGTCGGGGCGATCCTGATGCTGCTGCCCGGCTTCGGCGAATCCTATGTGCCGCCAAGGGTGCGCCTGTCGCTGGCCCTGGTGCTGTCGCTGGCGCTGTGGCCCATCGTGGGAAGCAGCCTGCCCGTCCTTCCGGCGACCTTGGGGGCCACCGTCGGCTGGGTGATCCGCGAGGTGCTGACCGGCCTGGCCATCGGCGCCATCCTGCGCAGCTTCATGACCGCCATGACCACGGCGGGCGAGATCGTCTCCCTGCAGACGACGCTCGGCTTCTCCCAGACCGCCAACCCCCTGCAGGCCCAGCCGGGCACGACCCTGTCGGCCTTCCTGATGCTGCTGGGCGTGACCCTGGTGTTCGCCACCAACACCCATCACCTGTTCATCGGCGGCATGGTCGGCTCCTATGAGGCCATCGCCCCGGCCAGGCCGCTGATCGTGTCGGACTTCACCGCCATGGCGGTGCGGACCCTGAGCCAGAGCTTCATGCTGGGGGTGCAACTGGCGGCGCCGGTGCTGGTCTTCGCCCTGATCTTCAACCTGGCTTCCGGGCTGGTGGCGCGGGTCATGCCCAGCTTCCAGGTCTATTTCGCCGCCGCGCCGCTCAGCGTCATCCTGGGCCTGTCGGTGTTCACCCTGAGCCTGGGCGTGCTGGGGACGGTCTTCATCGACCGCTACCGTTCGGTGGCGGCCTTCTTCACGGGAGGCGCCGTTGGCTGACGGCCCCGATCCCGAGTCGAAAACAGAAGACGCCACCCCGCGAAAACTCGAGGATGCGCGGAAAAAGGGCGACGTCGCCAAGTCGCCGGACGTGGCGGCCGCCCTGTCGCTGGCCGGGGCGGCGGGCGTGCTGCTGGCCGGCGGCGGCTGGTTCTCGACCCGGATCGCCGAGGCGCTGACTCCCTTCCTGGCCCAACCGCACGCCATGATCGGCGGGCTGGAGGCGGGGGCGGGCGTCGAGATCGGCATGCGCGCCGTCTGGGCGGCGGCGCCCTTTCTGGCGGCCCTGATGTTCGCGGTCATCCTGGGCGGGGCGGGCGGCAATCTGGCGCAGTCCGGCCTCATCTTCACCACTGAGAAGATCAAGCCCAAATGGTCCAAGGTGAATCCGCTGGAGGGCTTCAAGCGCATCTTCGGCCCGGACGGTCTGGTGCAGTTCCTCAAGACCTTCATCAAGCTGGTCGCCATCGGCCTTGTCTGCTGGTGGGTGCTGAAGCCCCACACGCGCGAGCTTGAGAACCTGGCCGCCATGAGCCCGGCCTCCATCCTGCCCTTCGCGCGGGACCTGGCCCTGGCGCTGATGCTGTCGGCCCTGGTGTTTCTGGGACTGACGGCGGGGGCCGACTATCTGTGGCAGCGGATGCGCTTCGCCAAGCGGATGCGGATGACCAAGGAAGAGCTGAAGGAAGACTTCAAACAGTCCGAAGGCGACCCGCACGTAAAGGCCAAGCTGCGTCAGATCCGTATGCAGCGCGGTCGTCAGCGGATGATGCAGGCCGTGCCCGACGCCACCGTCATCATCACCAACCCGACCCACTATTCGGTCGCCCTGCGTTATGAGCCGGATCAGGGCGACGGCGCGCCCGTCTGCGTCGCCAAGGGCGTCGACGCCCTGGCCCTGCGCATCCGCGAGATGGCCAGGGAGCACGACGTGCCCATCGTCGAGAACGTGCCCCTGGCCCGCGCCCTCTATGCGGCGGTCGAGGTGGACGACATCATTCCGCGCGAACATTTCGAGGCGGCGGCCAAGGTCATCGGCTTCGTCATGCAGCAGAGGAAGCGGCGATGAGGGCGACGGTGGAGGAACGGCGTATGCTGACGAACCCTGATTCGCCCGGGCGAGACGCCATGACCATTTCCCGACCGCAGGACCGCCAGAAGGCTCGCGCCGTGCGTCGCCCGCGCTTCGATCCGTGGCTGGTCCTGATGGCGGTCGGCTTCGCCATGGCGATCGCGGCCATCGCCTATCCGGCGTTTCGGGCCGGCGCCTTCACCGCGCCGGGGCTGATCCTGATCTTCGCAGCGGGCGCGACGGCGCTGATCTGGCTGTCGGCGTTCGGCCGGTCCGAGCGGCGTCCCGCAGCGGGCGACACGGCGGTCGAGATGCTGGACGCCATGGCCGAGCCCGCCGCCCTCGTCTGGCCGTCGGGGCAGGTGCTGGCCTACAACGCCGCCTGGGCCGAGGAGAACGGGGCCGTCACCACCCTGCCCAGATCCGGCAAGGGAGGGGGCAAGTCCGCCCAAGCCCTCTACATGGCCTTCGCCCAGGCGCGTGAGGGACATCAGGGCCGCGCCATCGTCCAGATCGGCGCGCGCGAGATCGAGGTGCTGATCGGCCAGGCGGGGCAGGGGCGCTTCCTGGTCCGCGCCGCGCCCGACGCCGTCCTGCCGCTGGCCCCGTCCGCGCCCGCCGCGCCCCAGCCCGCCGCCCCGACGGGCGAGGCCCGCGCCATGGCCGCAGGCGCCCCCTTCGGCTCGGCCGTGATCGGCGGCGAGGACCTGTTCGCCGGCCGGGTCGAGGAGCCGAATGCGGCCCTGGCCCTGCTGACCGGCCCTGCCGCCTCGGGCGACGCCGCCTTCGGCCATCTGTTCGACCCGGCGGGCGTGGCCGAGGCCAGGACCAAGCTGGAGGCCGGGTCGTCCGGCCCGATCGAACTGATCGCCCGCGCCCACCCGGATCGCCAACTGCACCTCTACGTCGCGCCCGAAGGCGACCGACGCCGCGTCTGGCTGTTCGACGTGGCGGCGCAGAAGTCGATGGAGCTGCAGCTGTCGCAGGCCCAGAAGATGCAGGCCGTGGGCCAGCTGGCGGGCGGGGTGGCGCACGACTTCAACAACCTGCTGACGGCGATCCAGCTGCAACTGAGCGGCCTGTTGGAGCGGCACCCGGTGGGCGACCCTTCCTATGAGGGGCTGAATGAGATCCGCCAGACCGCCATCCGCGCCGCCGATCTGGTGCGCAAGCTGCTGGCCTTCTCGCGCAAGTCGACGGTGCGGCGCGAACGGCTGGACCTGGGCGAGCTGGTTGGCGAGTTCGCCGTGCTGCTGCGTCGTCTGCTGCGCGAGGACGTGCGGCTGGAGACCGACTACGGCCGCGACCTGCCGCTGGTGCTGGCCGACAAGAGCCAGCTGGAGACGGCGGTGATGAACCTGGCCGTCAACGCCCGAGACGCCATGCGCGGCGTGGTCGAGCCGGGCGCCGGCGTGGTCACGATCAAGACCCGTCGTCTGACTGGCGCGCAGGCGCGCGATCTGGGCTGGCGCGAGGCGTCCGAGGACGTCGCCCTGATCGAGGTGTCGGACACCGGCCCCGGCGTGCCGACGGCCCTGCTGGACAAGATCTTCGAGCCCTTCTTCACCACCAAGGCGGTGAACGAGGGCACGGGCATGGGACTGGCCACCGTCTACGGCATCGCCCAGCAGGCGGGCGGCCACATCACGGTCGCCAATCTGGAAAACGCGGGGGCGGCCTTCCGCATCTTCCTGCCCGCCGCCACGGCCGAGGAACTGGTCGAGGCCCCGGTGGTCGAGAAGGTCGTCAAGGCGCCGCGCGACCTGTCGGGCGCCGGCCGCATCCTGTTCGTCGAAGACGAGGCCGCCGTGCGCGGCATCGCCGCCCGCCTGCTTCGCCAGCGCGGCTATGAGGTGATCGAGGCCGCCGACGGCGAGGAGGCCCTGGTCCTGGCCGAGGAATGGGCGGGCCAGATCGACATGCTGATCTCGGACGTCATCATGCCGGGGCTGGACGGGCCGTCGCTGCTGAGGAAGGCGCGGCCGTTCCTGGGCGACGCCCCGGTCATGTTCATTTCGGGCTATGCCGAGAGCGACTTCTCGGACCTGCTGCAGGACGAGGTCGGGGTCTCCTTCCTGCCCAAGCCGCTGGACATCAAGACCCTGGCCGAACGGGTGAAGCAGGAGCTTCACGCGGGCTGATCCAGGGCGAGGGCGTCAGGCCCTCAGGTCGAGCCGATCGTCCGACGACCAGCGCCGCTCCCGCGCGGCTTCGTGCAGGGTGTCGGCGAGATCGATCAGCTGATGACGGCGGAGACGCGGAATCACTTCCAGCAACTGCAGGCGCAGGCTTTCGGCTTCGGCGTCGGACAGGAAGGCGTCGCGAGAACGACCAGACATGGCGCACCGCCCTGAAAAGCGACCGGAAAGACGGTCAGGGGCGTTCGGAAAACAGCTATTTCGCGCTTTAGGTTCCGAAAATCGGCTTTGGCTCGAGAATTGTGAACAAAGGCGACGTTCAAGGCTTGGGTATGTCGCGCGCGGCCCTAGATAGGGTCCAGAGGAATCAAACGCCGTAAAGAGGAGTCTCCCATGGCCTTCACCCTGCCCCCGCTGCCCTACGCCTATGACGCGCTGGAGCCGGCCATCGACAAGGAGACGATGACCTTCCACCACGACAAGCATCACCAGACCTACGTCGACAATCTGAACAAGGCGATCGACGCCGACGCCTCGCTGCAGGGCAAGTCGCTCGAAGACCTGTTCGCCCAGATGTCGAAGCTGCCCAAGGCGGTCCGCAACAACGGCGGCGGCCACTGGAACCACAGCCTGTTCTGGGAACTGCTGGCCCCGGCCGACAAGGCGGGCGCGCCCTCGGCCGAACTGGCCGCCAAGATCGACGCCGAACTGGGCGGCATGGACAAGTTCAAGGCTGACTTCGACGCCGCCGGCGCCGGCCAGTTCGGCTCGGGCTGGGCCTGGCTGATCCTGCAGGACGGCAAGCTGAAGGTCACTTCGACCCCGAACCAGGACAACCCGCTGATGGACGTGGCCGACGAGAAGGGCGCCGTCCTTCTGGCCGCCGACGTGTGGGAGCACGCCTACTACCTCAAATACCAGAACCGCCGCGTCGACTACCTCAAGGCCTTCTGGTCGGTGGTGAACTGGAACAAGGTCAACGAACTGTACGAAGCCGCCAAGGGCTGATCGCCCGGCGTCTGAGCGTCTGATCTGCGGCCGCCGTTTCCGAAGGGAAGCGGCGGCCGTTTTCATTTAGTCCGCCTGCTCGGCCATGACGGCGGCCAGCAGCGCCTCGCCGTCCTCCAAGGCCCGGTTCTTCAGGGCGGCGGGGTCAAGGACCTGACCGTCCAGTATGATTTGACGCAGGCGTCGGGTGTCGCGGATGTCCTGCGACGGGTCGCCCTCCACGACCAGCAGATCGGCGCGACGTCCCACGGCGATGCGGCCGATGTCCTGGCGCTGCAGGATGTCCGCTGCGGTTCCGGTCGCCGACGACAACGCCAGGAGGGGACTCAGGCTCGCGCGGGTCATCAGCTCCATTTCCAGATGAAGACCGCCGCCAGGCAGGTTGTAGGCGCCGGCGGGGGTGTCGGAGCCTGCGCCTATGCGGCCGCCCAGTTGGGCCAGACGCACCATCACGGCTGCGCCGATGCGGGCGTCCAGTCTCGCCTTGCCGTTGCTCTCGGCATTGGCGTGGAAATGCTGATGGACGCCGCGCCATTGCTGATCCAGCCCGTCGCGGACCGACCCCTGCGCATCGCCCAACGGCAGATCGGCCAACACCGGATCGGGCGATTGCGTCTCGGCGGTGAAGTGGGAGACGGACAGGGTGGGGACTAGCGCCGTCTGCGCCGTCAGCAATGTGCGGGCCAGCTGATCGATCAGGGCTGGATCGAGAACGTCTGCGTCCAGATCGCCGCCCAGACGACGGTAGGCCAGGGCCGCGCCGCTGGCGTGCTCCAGACTGTCCAGGCCCAAGGCGGCGGCTTGAAGGAGATCGACCTCCGCGCCTACGAGACCGCGCGTCGAGGCCATGCCCAGATCGGCCATGGTCGGCAGGCCCAACGCCCTGGCGCGCTGGACGGCGGCGGCGAAGGCGTCGGGCGGCAGCTGTTCGTACAGCTTGACCCAGTCGGCGCCTTCCGCCGCTAGGGCGTCCACGGCGGCGATCGCCTGCTCGGGCGTCTCCGCGATCAGCAGTTCGACGCCTTCCAGCGACGGACCGTCGGCCGGGCGCGCCGGCGACGGCCCGTCCGGCTCCGCCGCGGGGTAGAAGCGCTTGATGATGCTGTTCTCGCCGTCCAGCATCGGCCCGGCCCAGACCAGACGGGTCTGCGGCGCGGGCAGGGCCTTCAGGGCCCGGACCATCGCCAGATCGGTGTTGGCGGACCGCACCGTGGTCACGCCCGAAGCCAGGAACCAGCCGTAGTAGTGGGGGCGCGGGTGGGCGTGCAGATCGATCAGGCCCGGCATGATGCTGCCTTCGCCCGCGTCGATGAAAACGGCGCCTGGAGGCGCGGGGCAATCGGCCGCCTTGCCGACGCAGGTGATGACGCCGTCGATCGCAACGACCCGGCCCTGAGGGATCGGCGCCGCGCCCGAGCCGTCGATGATCCGACCGGAGAGCACAAGGGCGTCGGGTCGGTCGGCCTCGCCGGCCTGCGCCGCCGTCGCCGTCAGAACGGCCAGGGCCGCGGCCGCCGTGCGCCGGAACTTGCTCACCATGTCGTGTCCTCCCGAGCTGTTTCTTCTGGTTCGGACAACTGCACGGGCGGAGGCTGCGGGCTCAAGTTTCCTTTCTGTCATGCTGGAGCCAAGGCCGCCGACATTGACTCCCGGCCTCGCCGCCTTCATAAGCCCGGCCTTCTCGCACCGGGTTTCGCCTGAGGCGCGATGTCTATTACGGACGATGCGTGGACCGCCGTTGAGATCGCCGCTCCAATAGGGGAGGGGCCGGGCCGCATCATGATGAAGAGTGACACATGTCCAAGCGCCATAGCGCCAAGTACAAACTCGACCGGGCCATGGGTGAAAACCTGTGGGGTCGCGCCAAGTCTCCCGTCAACAAGCGTTCCTACGGCCCCGGCCAGCACGGCCAGCGCCGCAAGTCCAAGGTCTCTGACTTCGGCCTGCAGCTGAAGGCCAAGCAGAAGCTGAAGGGCTACTACGGCAACATCACCGAGAAGCAATTCGCGGCGACCTACGCCGAAGCCGCCCGCCGCAAGGGCAACACCTCGGAAAACCTGATCGGCCTGCTGGAATCGCGTCTGGACGCCATCGTCTACCGCGCCAAGTTCGTGCCGACCGTCTGGGCCGCCCGTCAGTTCGTCTCGCACGGCCACGTGACCGTGGACGGCAAGAAGGTCGACATCGGTTCGTACCGCGTCAAGCCGGGCCAGGTCATCGAGGTCAAGGAAAAGTCGCGCAACATGGCTCTGGTGCTCGAAGCCCAGCAGTCGAGCGAGCGCGACCTGCCTGACTATCTGGAGCTGGGCGATCGTGGTTTCTCGGTCCGTTACGGCCGCGTGCCGGAACTGTCCGACGTGCCCTATCCGGTGAAGATGGAGCCGAACCTGGTCGTCGAATACTACTCCTCGTAAGTTCGACGGACCTGCTCGATCCGTCGGGCGCGGTTTCAGGATCAAGAAGAGGCTCCGGCTCGCCGGGGCCTCTTTTTCTTATCCGACGCAGCGGCGGTTCCCTTTTGGGCCAAACCAAGGCATGTTGCGCCGGCTGTCAGGATCGAGCCGCGGGAGGCTGAAATGAGATATCGGATCGCTTTCTGCGCCGCTGTGGCGCTATCCGTCGTCCTGACCGGTTGCGCCCAGAAGCCGGGCTCGCTGGTGCGGACCGAAGGGATGCCGGGCCAGCTGGAGCCGATCCACGCCGCCGCCTTCACCCGCGACCTGGCCGTGTTCCGCGTCAGCTCCAACGGCTGCACCGACAAGAGCGACGTGAAGCCCTTCATCACCCGGCTCAAGGATTCGGCGGTCATCACCCTGCGCCGCCTGGACGAGGATCGCTGCACCCGTCCGATCAAGGGCGGGGTCCAGGTCGAATGGACCTTCCAGGAACTGGGCCTGCCGCCCGGCGCCAATGTCGTGGTCAACAACCCCTACATGATGGACGGCGCGGCCGTAGCCATCAGCCAGTGAGGGCGAAGGCCGTTAGGGCGGCCTTTTTCAACTTTCCTTTATCCATATCGAAACAGCCAGGGTTAATGCCTGGGAGTTAGAACGGCCGGCTCTTTTCCTCCCCGGCGTCTTCCATGCGTGTCCTGACCTGCCTTACCGACGAGCATCATCTGGGGCTCGTCGCCCTCGCTGCCCTGATCTGCCTGCTGGGCAGCTTCATCACCACAGGACTGTTGAAAAGGGTCAGGGAGAACGCAGGGATGGCTCGTCTGTCCTGGCTCTTCCTGGGCGCCGTCGCGGGCGGGGCGACGATCTGGTGTACGCACTTCGTGGCCATGATCGCCTATCGGCCAGGCGTCGAGACGGCCTATGAGCCGCTGCTGACGGGCGTCTCCCTGGCGGTGGCGATTCTGGGCGTCGGCCTAGCGCTGGCGGCCGCTTCCATGCGCCGCCGGTTCTCCGTCGAGGCTGGCGGGATCCTGTTCGGCGCGGCCGTGGCGGCAATGCACTTTGTGGGAATGGAGGCCCTGTCGGTCGAGGGCGTGGTCCATTGGTCGGCCGTCTATCTGGCCGTATCCGTCGCCGGTTCGGTGCTGTTCGGCGCTCTGAGCTTCCATCTGGCGTCGGCCGACGACCGTTACGCCCGGTTGAAGGGCGGAGCGGCCATGGTGCTGGGCATCGTCTGCCTGCACTTCACCGCCATGGCGGCGATGACGGTCATCCCCCTGGCGCCGCTGGACGGCATGCTGACGGGTGAGAACGCGCGTGGAGTGCTGGCGCTGGGCGTGGCCGGGGTGGGCCTGCTGGTTCTGGGCGCCGGGGCCGCCAGCCACGCTCTGGACCGCGAGGCTCTGGCGCAGAACCGTGAACGCCTGCAGTACCTGCTCGAGACCGGCGTGGACGGCATGGCGATCGAGCGGGACGGCGTCATCGTCGCCGTCAACGAAGTGCTGGCGGAACTGACGGGCGCGGATCGCCAGGCCCTGATCGGCTCGGATCTGGAGGCCTGGGTGCAGGACGCCCGCCGTCTCGATGACGGGGCTGTGACCCAGACCGTGTTGATGGCGAAGGGACAGGAGATTCCCGTCGAACTGTCGGCCCGTCGCGACCTCACCGCGCGCAGCCGCACCATGATCTACGCCGTACGCGACCTGCGCGCCCGCATGGCCCAGGAGCGCCGCATCGCTCATCTGGCGCGCAACGACAGCCTGACCGGTCTGCCGAACCGCGCCTCCTTCCTGGAGCGTCTGACCCGCCAGAAGCAGACCGCCGCCGAGGGGGAGGCCCTGGCCCTGTTCGCCCTGGACCTGGACCGGTTCAAGGAAGTCAATGATCTGTACGGTCACGCGGTTGGAGACCAGTTGCTGTGCGTCATCGCCGAGCGCATGAAGGGCGTTCTGCGCGAGGGCGAGTTCATCGCGCGTCAGGGCGGCGACGAATTCCTGGCCCTGGCCTCGGTCGCCGACCGCGACGAGGCTCGCGCTGTTGCCGAGCGCCTGCGTCAGGCCGTTGTTCAGACCGTGACCCTCGACCACGCCGACCTGTCCTGCGGCGCCAGCATCGGGGTGGCGCTGTGGCCTGAGGACGCCCACGACGTCTCTACCCTGATCAACAACGCCGACCTGGCCATGTATCGCGCCAAGGCCTCCCTGACCCAGGACGTCTGCTTCTATGAGGCGGACATGGACCAGGCGGTCCGTGCGCGCCGTCGTGTGACCCAGGCCCTGCGCGAGGCGCTTGAGAATGAGCGGTTCGAGCTGCACTATCAGGTGCAGGCCTCGGTCAGCACCGGCAAGGCTACCGGTTATGAAGTTCTGCTGCGCTGGAAGGATCACGACGGCCGCTACATCTCGCCGGCCGACTTCATCCCTGTGGCCGAGGAGAACGGTCTGATCCTGCCGA
This sequence comes from Brevundimonas olei, assembly GCF_037055245.1. Taxonomy (GTDB): domain Bacteria; phylum Pseudomonadota; class Alphaproteobacteria; order Caulobacterales; family Caulobacteraceae; genus Brevundimonas; species Brevundimonas olei. The sequence goes on along the minus strand of NZ_CP146369.1, from coordinate 2,765,169 downwards.
TCGGCGAATGGGTGCTGCGCCAGGCCTGCCGTCAGGCCGCCGCCTGGGCCGAGCCGCATCGCATCGCCGTGAACCTGTCGCCGGTCCAGTTGAGCCACGTCGACCTGCCTCGTCTGGTGCACCAGATCCTGCTGGAGACCGGCCTGGCGCCGTCGCGCCTGGAGCTGGAGATCACCGAGACGGCCATGATCACCGACATGGAGCGCACCACCCATGTGCTGCGCCAACTGAAGGCCTTGGGCGTGAGCATCGCCATGGACGACTTCGGCACGGGCTATTCCTCCCTGTCGACGCTGAAGGCCTTCCCCTTCGACAAGATCAAGCTGGACCGCTCCTTCATGACCGAACTGGACGGCGAGGCGCCGCAGTCGCGGGCCATCATCCGCGCCGTCCTGACCATCGGCGAAAGTCTGTCGATCCCGGTCCTGGCCGAAGGCGTCGAAACCGCGGAGCAGTTGGCCTTCCTGCGCGCCCAGGGCTGCAATGAGGTGCAGGGCTACCTGCTGGGTCGGCCTCAGCCCGAGGCCGACGCCTTGTTGAACGGCGTGGTCAGGATCGCGGCGACGGAAGCCGCCGAGCCTCAGGCCGAGCGCGCGGCGGCGTAGCCCGGCCAGTGCGTCGCGTCCGCCCGTTCGTACTGGACGGGCAGGGCCTCTTTCGCGCCCAGGGCGACGGCGGCGTGATGGCCCCAGTTCGGGTCGTCCAGAACCGCGCGGGCGACGGCGATCAGATCGGCCTTGCCCTCGGTCAGCACCGCTTCGGCCTGTTGCGGCGTGACGATCATGCCTACGGCCATGACGTTGGCCTCGGGGACCGCCGCCTTGACCGCCTCGGCGAAGGGAAGCTGATAGCCCGGCTGGTCGCCTGGGATGCGCGCGGTCGCGACGTTGCCGCCGCTGGTCAGGTGCAGGTAGTCATAGCCCATCTCGTGCAGGGCCTGGCCGAAGACGGCGGCCTCGTCCGGGGTGATCCCGCCCTCGGTCCAGTCCGAACCGTTGAAGCGGACGCCGAGGGCCTTGGTCCGGGGCCAGGCGTCGCGCAGGGCCTGGGCGACGCGCAGCGGGAAGCGCATCCGGTTCTCCAGCGAGCCGCCGTACTCGTCCGTCCGTTCGTTCGACAACGGCGAGAGGAACTGGGTCAGCAGGTAGCCGTGGGCGGCGTGCAGCTCGACCAGGTCGAACCCGGCGCGGTCGGCGCGCTCGGCCGCATCGACGAAGGCGGCGACCACGCGGTCCATGCCCGCCTGGTCCAGGGCGGTCGGCGTATGCCAGTCGTCGCGATAGGGCTGGGCCGAGGCGGAGAAGGTCTCCCACGCCTTGTCCGCCGGGGCCGGGCCGCCCCGGTCGATCCACGGCGGATTGGTCGAGGCCTTGCGTCCGGCGTGGGCCAGCTGAATCCCGATCGGCGTGTCCGAATAGGTGCGGATGTCGCGGATGATCTTCGCGAAGGCGGCTTCCTGCGCGTCGTTCCACAGGCCGGTGTCGGCCCAGGAGATGCGGCCAGCGGCCTCGACGCCCGTGGCTTCGATCACCACGAGTCCGGCGCCCGACAGAGCCAGTCTGGCCACATGCTGGGCGTGCCAGGGCTGAGGAACGCCGTCCACGGCCGAATACTGGCACATGGGGGCGATAACGATGCGGTTCTTCAGCGTCAGCGGCCCGACGGCGCGCGGGGTGAACAGCAGGCTCATGCGTGAATCTTTCGATGAACCCCGGGGAGGCGGGGCACAGTAGCTATGACTGTGGCGGTTGGGTTCAAGGCCTCCCTTTCCGATTATTCACGTGATCCCCAACCGCGAGCCTGGCAGTTTGCCGCCAACCAACAAGGGGAACACCTATGCGTCGTCTCATCATCGCTCTCGCCGTCGCCGCGGTCGCCGCGCCCATGCTGTCGGGCTGCATCATCATCGCCACCGAGAAGCCGACCACCCGCGTCATCCACTCGGCCCCCGCCGAGGCGAACTGATGCGCCTGGCCGTCGTCGCCGCCGTCGCCCTGCTGCCGCTGCTGGGCGGTTGCGTCATCTATTCCAACGAGGGCGGCGAGAAGGTCTCGATCGTCACGGACCAGAGCGCGGCTCGGGACGAGCCGCTGGAAGCCGTCCGCAAGGTCGATTTCGACGGCCAGCGTCTGAACGTCGTCGTCGGCTCCAACGGCTGCACCGAGGCGTCCAGCTTCGAGGTGCGGATCAAGGACGGCGATCCCGCCGAACTGACCCTGGCCCGCCGTTCGCCTGACCTGTGCAAGGCCCTGGTCCCCGAGGGCAAGACGGTCAGCTGGACCTATGACGAGCTGGGCCTGGAGCGCGGCCAGCCCGTGCGCGTGCTGAATCCGATCAGCCTGTAGGCCCGGCCCTGGAGAGGCGTCAGGCGCCGAACGCGCCTGACAGCACGCCGAACAGCGGGTTCGGCCGTCCTTCGTCGTTGAACAGCAGCGGACTGTCCTTGCCGTCGTCGTTCTCGGCGCGGCGCAGCCAGGAGTCGCTGTCGCGCACGCCCCAGACGGTGAAGGCGAAGCGCTGGGCGGGGGGCAGGTCCATGAACGCTTCCGCCAGTTCGGCCACGCGCGCCGTCTGCTGTTCGCGTCGCTGGGCGCCGGGACGCAGGTCAGGCATCCGGCCGCCGCGTTTCAGAGAGGCGTCCAGTTCGGAGACATGGATGGGCAGGCCGAACTGGCGGGCCTCGTTCATGAAGCCGGCGATCCGGCCGTCGGGGATTTCGATGTCGAGGTGAGACTGGACGCCGATGCCCTGAACCGGGGCGCCCGCCTTCAGCAGCCGCTCGACCAGACGCAGGAAGGCGGCGCCCTTCTTCGGCGTGTTCTCCAGATTGTAATCGTTCAGGAACAAGGTCGCAGCCGGCGCGGCGATGCGGGCCTGTTCGAAGGCGCGGATGATATAGGCGTCGACGCCGCCCAGGCCCTGGCTCCACACGCAGTCGCGATAGCCGCTCCCGTCATCCTCGACCGGTTCGTTGACCACGTCCCAGCCGACGATCTGGCTGCGCCAGCGCCCGGCGACCTCGGCGATGTAGCGGTCGTGTTCGGCGATGAAGCGCGGTCGGTCGTCGACGAGGGCGGTGAACCACGGATGCTCCTGCGCGTACCAGATCAGGGCGTGGCCGAAGAGGCGGATGCCCAGATCACGCGCGAAATAGGCGATGCGGTCCGGCGCGTCGAAGCGCAGGGAGCCGTCCTTCTGGAGGATGTATTCCATCTTCATCTCCCACTCGGGCGTGAGCTGGGAGAAGTGGGTGGAGACCAGACGGAACCAGTCCTGATCGGACAATTGGCCCGACATGGCGACGGTCCCGACAGGGAAGGACGCGACAGACTTCAGCGGGCGGACGGGGCCGGTCGGCGACGGAACAGGCGCTTCGCCTGCGCCGCAGGACGCGAGCGCGAGGGTCGAAGCCAGCAGGGCGCGGCGGTCGATCACGTGTCAGCCTTCGGCGCGGCGGCGCAGGCCCATTTCGTCATAGGCGGCGGCCTCGCGCTTGGCGGCGGCCATCAGCTTGTTCAGCCGGGTGGTCTCGGCGACGTGCTCGAACTTCTTCAGTTCCTCGAAGGCGCCGGTCAGGGCGTCGCGGGCGCCTTCCTCTTCGGCGGCGACGGCGGCGACTTCGGCCTCGGCGTCGGCGCGGCGCTGCTTCCAGCCGGTGAGATAGGCCTGCAGCATCATGCCGGACGACGGGTCGTGCCGCGCGTTCTCGCGCTCGACCTCGGCCTCGGCGTCCAGCACGGCGACGCGCATCTCGGCCTCGGCCTTGCGGGCGCTGATCTCGGCCAGCCGCTTCTGCAGCGTCTCGACCTCATAGTTGGAGATGCGGATCAGGGATTGGGCCCAAGCCGTCATGCGTCGTCTCCCGCGATCATTGGTCCACCATGCCCTGGTTCAGGATGGTTTCAAGTCTGTCGAAACTGTCGCCCAGCCGCGTCACGTCGTCCTTGTCCTGGGTCAGGAAGTCTTCCAGGGCGGGGTTCAGGGCGATGGCGCGGTCGACAATGGGGTCGGCCCCGGTGCGATAGGCGCCGATGCGGATCAGTTCTTCCATGTTGGAATAGGCGCTCAGGCACTGGCGCGCGCGGCGGTTCAGGTCGCGCTCGGGCGGGGACTGGTTGCCGGGCATGGTGCGGCTGACCGACTTCAGCACGTCGATGGCGGGGAAGCGGCCGCGCTCGGCGATCTTGCGGTCCATGACGATGTGGCCGTCCAGGATGCCGCGCACGGCGTCGGCGATCGGCTCGTCATGGTCGCCGCCGTCCACCAGCACGGTGAACAGGGCGGTGATCGGTCCCGCCTCGGTGCCGTCCGGCCGGATCGGCCCCGGCCCGGCGCGCTCCAGCAGCTTGGGCAGTTCGGTGAAGACGGTGGGGGTGTAGCCCTTGGTCGTCGGCGGTTCGCCCGCCGCCAGACCGATCTCGCGCTGGGCCATGGCGAAGCGGGTGACGCTGTCCATCAGGCACAGCACCTCCAGACCCTGATCGCGGAAGAACTCGGCCACGGCCATGGTCATGTATGCCGCCTGGCGCCGTTTCAGCGCCGGTTCGTCACTGGTGGCGACCACGACGACGGCGCGCTTCAGCCCCTCTTCGCCCAGGGTCTCTTCGATGAACTCGCGGACCTCGCGGCCCCGTTCGCCGATCAGGCCGACCACCACGACGTCGCAGGTCGCCTGTCGCGCCAGCATGGACAGCAGCACCGACTTGCCCACGCCCGAACCGGCGAAGATGCCCAGGCGCTGCCCTCGGCTGGTGGTGGTGAAAACGTCCATCGCCCGAACGCCCAGATCCAGCCGCTCGCCCACCCGGCCGCGTGAATGGGCGGGCGGCGGCGGGGCGCGCAAGGGGTAGGGGATGAGGCCCGGCGTCAGCGGCCCAAGGCCGTCGATCGGTTCGCCGAAGGAATCGATGATGCGGCCCAGCCAGGCGGTGGTGGGGCGCACGCTGGCGGCCGCGTCGATGATCCTGATGTCGGCGCCGGGCGCCACGCCCTCGACCGGGCCGAAGGGCATCAGCAGGGCCTTGGCCTCGCGAAAGCCGACGACCTCGGCGGGCAGGGGCGGCTGGCCGCGCCGCTCGATCTCGGCCCGCGCCCCGACGGCCAGACGCGACAGGCCGCCGCGCGACTCGATCAGCAGGCCGCTGACGCCCGCCACCTTGCCGGTGACGACCAAAGGGTCGATCGCTTCGACGGCGGCGACGAGATTGCGCAAAGAAAGCCCCTGGACCGCAGGCGCGATGGGGCGATCCCAGGCGCGCGGCCGATGGGCGGACACTGCTGCATCATGGTTAATGAGCGATGAAGCCGGCCTGACGTTACAACCTATGCGCGCGAGAAAGGAAAAAGAAAGCTTCCGGCCGTAGACTTCCCTCAGACGTGCCTAGGGTCATCACCGCAATCAGAAGGGGAGCGGGTCGGATGTTCAGCAGAAATCGTCGGCGAAAACAGGCTGCGGATCTGGAGCGGCTTGAGGAACTGGACCGCCTGATGGCGGCGATCGGGCGGTCCCAGGCCGTGATCGAATTCAATCTGGACGGGACGATTCTCGGCGCCAACGACAATCTGCTTCAGACCATGGGCTACGCCCTGGACGAGATTCAGGGACGGCATCACCGGATGTTCATGGACCCCGATGAGGCGTCGACGCCCGACTACAGCGCCTTCTGGCGTGAACTGAACGAGGGCCGCTTCGTCGCCCGCAAGTTCCGCCGCATCGCCAAGGGCGGGCGGGAGGTCTGGCTCGAAGCCTCCTACAATCCCGTGCTGGACGAAGCCGGTCGGCCGCTGAAGGTGGTCAAGCTGGCGGTCGACATCACCGAGGCCGAACAGGCCTCGCAGCGGGCGGAGCAGGCCCGCCTGGCGGCCGAGGCGGCGCAGGCTCGCCTTGTCGGCGCCCTGGCCGAACAGCTCTCCCGCCTTTCGGACGGCGATCTCCTGGCGGCCATCGAGCAGGAGATGGAAGGCGCCCACCAGGCGGTGAAGTCGGACTTCAACGGCGCCGTCGCCAGCCTGCGCACGGCGCTGGGGCAGGTGCTGGCGGCGGTGGCCACGCTGCGCGGCGGCTCCGACGAAATCAGCCAGGCCTCGGATGACCTGTCGCGCCGCACCGAACAGCAGGCCGCTTCGCTGGAGGAGACGGCGGCGGCCCTGGATCAGATCACCGTCACCGTGCAGCGGGCGGCCGAAGGCGCGCGCCAGGCGGCGACGGTCGCGTCCAAGGCTCACGCCGAGGCGGATCGGTCGAGCGACGTCATGCGCCGGGCCGTCGCCGCCATGGACGGCATCAGCCGCCGCTCGGCCGAGATCAGCGACATCGTCGGGGTGATCGACGAGATCGCCTTCCAGACCAACCTGCTGGCGCTGAACGCCGGGGTCGAGGCGGCGCGGGCGGGCGACAGCGGACGCGGCTTCGCCGTGGTCGCCTCGGAGGTGCGGGCCCTGGCCCAGCGCTCGGCCGAGGCCGCCAAGGAGATCAAGACCCTGATCGCCGCCTCGGGCGCCGAGGTGGCGCAAGGCGTGGAACTGGTCGCCGAGACGGGCCGCGCCCTGACGACGATCGCGGAACAGGTCAATGAGATGGACGGCCTGGTCGCCGAGATCGCCGCCTCGGCCCAGGAGCAGGCCTCCGGCCTGGGGCAGGTCAATCAGGCGGTGAACCAGATGGACCAGGTGACGCAGCAGAACGCGGCCATGGTCGAGCAGACCACGGCGGCGGCCGCCAATCTCAAGACCGAGGCCGAACACCTGGCTGAACTCGTGGGCCGTTTCCGCACGGGCGCGGACGAGGGCGGGGCGCGCGAGCTGAAAGGTCGGGAGACGCCCGGCCGCGGCGGCCCGCCTCCGGCGCTGGAGGCCCAGCGCGCGCGCCTGCGCGCCGTGGCCAACGGTCCGGCGGTGGAGGAATGGACCGAGTTCTAGGGGCTAGAACAGCAGCTTCACCGCCGCTCGCATCAGCAGGGCCAGCACGGCGCCGAAGACCAGGCAGGCGATCAGGTTGGGAATCGGCCGTTGCAGCCGGGACAGCAGGAACTTCATCGAAACGCGTCTGTGGTCAGGCGGGGGCGGCGGGGTCCTGCAGCGGCTGAGCCTCGTCAGAGGGCGAGGTCAGCACCGCGCCGACCGAGGCGGTGATGATGGCGGCGATGGCCAGCCATTGCAGGGGGCTGAGATGCTCGCCCAGCACGAACAGCCCGGCCAGGGCGCCGATGGCCGGATCGCCGCTGACGGCCACGCCGAAGGTGCGCTTGGGAATGTGGCGCAGGGCGATCATGTCCAGCGTATAGGGCAGGGCGCTGGACACCAGGGCCACGACCAGGCCGAGCGCCAGGATCTTCGGATCGAACAGGGCCAGTCCAGCGCCGGCGAGGCCGAACGGCACGACCGTCACGGCCGCCATCGACATGCCCACGGCGACGGTCGCGCCGCTGGGCAGGTGGCTGACCCGCTTGCCGAAGACGATGTAGCCTGCCCAGAAGAGGCCCGCCGCCGCCGCATAGGCGCACCCGACGGGGTCCAGCGTCGCCACGGCGCCGTCGAGCGGCAGCAGCAGGCTCAGGCCCAGCACCGCAAAACCCACCCAGACGAAATGGATCAGGCGGCGCGAGTTGAACAGGGCGACCGACAGCGGCCCCATGAACTCGATCGCCAGGGCCACGCCCAGCGGAATGGTGTTCAGCGCCATGTAGAAGCTGAGGTTCATCAACCCCATGACCCCGCCGTAGACCGCCAGGGCCCGCAGGTCGTTGCGGGTGAAGGCGGTGCGCCACGGCCGGAAGATCGCCAGCAGCACCAGGGCCGACAGGCCGACGCGCAGCGCCGCTGTCCCGGCTGGCCCGACCATCGGATAAAGCGTCTTGGCGAAGGAGGTGCCGGCCGAAAGGGACACCATCCCGCCGACCAGGGCGAGATAGGGCAGGATGGCCGCGAGGCGCGGCGTGCGAAGGGCGAGCGTCAGGGAGGACATGGCGCGGAACCTAGCCAAAACCCGCCTGCGTTTCTCGCTGATTTCACCTGCCATGACGCAAGAAACAGGCGTATGATCCCTGATAATGCAAGAAAACGCCGACCTCGATTCCTTCGACCGTCGCCTGCTGGCCCTGGTCCGGCGCGACAATCTCCAACCCGCGCGCCTGCTGGCGGAAAAGGTCGGCCTGTCGGAATCGGCGGTGTCGCGGCGGTTGCGGCGGCTGCGCGACGAGGGCGTCATCATCGCCGACGTCGCCGTGGTCGACCCGGCTCGCCTGGCGCGGGCCCTGACCATGCACGTCCTGGTCGAGATGGAGCGCGAGGGCACCGCCGTTCTGGACGCCCTGATCGACAAGCTGACCGCCCGGCCCGAGGTTCAGGCGGCCTGGTATGTGACGGGCGACACCGACCTGATCCTCTATGTCGTGGTGCCGACGATGGAGGCCTATGAGGTCTTCACCCGCGAGATGCTGAACGACGACGCGCGCGTGCGGGCTTTCAAGACCCTGATCTCGATCCGCGAGGTCCTGCCCTTCGATCCCGCCCGCCGCGCCCTGGCGCGATGAGCTCTGCTAAAGCCTGCGTCAGAATTCCTGCGCGGGTCTGCTTTGTTCGCGGCGTATAAGACTTATCTGTTGAGCCGACACCCGCACGGAGACCTCCCATGTCCGACGCTTCCAACGCCGCCTATGACGCCAGCCGCCACAAGAAGGCGGGGCGGGGCCGGGTCTATGACAGCATCGTCGACACCATCGGCGACACCCCCCTGGTGCGGCTGCCCAATCTGACGGCGGCGCTTCAGCCCAAGGCCACGGTGCTGGCCAAGCTGGAGTTCTTCAACCCGATCGCCTCGGTCAAGGACCGCATCGGCGTGGCCATGGTCGAGGCGCTGGAGCAACTGGGCAAGATCAAGCCGGGCGCGACCCTGATCGAGCCGACCAGCGGCAACACCGGCATCGCCCTGGCCTTCGTCGCCGCGTCCAAGGGTTACAAGCTGATCCTGGTCATGCCCGAAAGCATGTCGATCGAGCGGCGCAAGATGCTGGCCCTGCTGGGCGCGCGCCTGGAGCTGACGCCGGCCGAAAAGGGCATGAAGGGCGCCATCGCCCGCGCCGAGGAGCTGCTGACGGAAATTCCCGGCTCGGTCAGCCCGGCCCAGTTCGAGAACCTGGCCAACCCCGCGATCCACGAGGCCACGACGGCCGAGGAGATCTGGAACGATACGGCCGGGGCCGTCGACGTGGTCGTGTCCGGCGTCGGCACCGGCGGCACCATCACCGGCGTCGGCCATGCGTTGAAGGCGAAGAAGCCCTCGGTGAAGATGATCGCGGTCGAGCCGACCGCCTCGCCCGTCCTGTCGGGCGGCGCGCCCGGCCCGCACAAGATTCAGGGCATCGGCGCGGGCTTCATCCCCGCCGTGGTCGACCGCGCGGTCATCGACGGCGTGGAGCAGGTCACCAATGAGGAGGCCTTCGACATGGCCCGCCGCGTCGCGCGCGAGGACGGCGTACCTGTCGGCATCAGCTCGGGCGCGGCCCTGGCGGCGGCCTTCCGCCTGGCGGCGCAGGATGAATATGCGGGCCAGACCATCGTGGCCATCATCCCCAGCTTCGCCGAGCGCTATCTGTCGACGGCCCTGTTCGAGGGACTGTGACGCCGCTTGGAGCGCGACTGCACTGCTGGTTAACCGCTGACGCCTAGGGTGTCGTCATGGGCGACACCCAGGCCAGTTTGAACGAGACGAGCACGCCGCGCGGGCGCACGGCGCGGCAGGTGCTGCTGCGTCGGCTGGCCGATGTCGTCAGCCTGCCCGCCAGCCGGATCAACGCCTTCGAGCGGGCGGTGGTCGGCGATCTTCTGGTCGACGTGCTGCGTCCGGCGACGCTGGAGGAGCGGCGGCGCGTGGCCTTGCGGCTGGCCCCTCTCGGCGAACTGCCGGACGCCCTGAAACGCCTGCTGTTGCGCGACGAACCGCCGGTGGCGGCGCCGTTGCTGGAAGACTGCGCCGCCCTGTCGGACGCCGATCTGATCGGCTGCGCGCGGGACGCCACGATCCGGCATCGGCTGATGATGGCCGCCCGGCGCGACCTGTCGGAGGCTGTGACCGACACCCTGTTGAGCTGGGGCGAGGAGCCGGTCATCGCCGCCGTCCTGGCCAACCCCTCCGCCCGTCTGACCCAGACCAGCCTCGAGGGCGTGATCGCCCTCAGCCGTTCGTCGCGTGCGCTCTGCACGGCTCTGCTGAAGCGGCCGGAACTGCGCCCCTCGGGGGCCTATGTGATGTTCTGGTGGTGCGGGCCGGACGACCGACGCGTCATCCTGCAGCGTTTCGCCGTCTCGCGCGACGTCATGCAGACCAGCGTCGAGGACGTCTTCGCCCTGGCGGCTGAGGAGGGCTGGGCCGACCCGGTGGCGCGCAAGGCGCTTCAGTTCATTGAAAGACGTCAGCGAAATCGCGCGGCGATAGAGAAGAGCCCCTATGCTGACCTTGAGGCCGCCGTCGCTGCGGCGGCCGCCCACGGCCTGTCGCGCGACCTGGTCGGCGAGATCGGCCATCTTTCCGGGGTGAAGCCGCTGACGGCGGCCAAGATCATGGGCGATCCCGGCGGAGAGCCTGTGGCTATACTCTGCAAGGCGGCGGGGCTGACGAGTTCTAGTCTTCAGACCCTGTGGCGATCCATGCGTCGACCCGAGACGACGGCGGATGGCCCCGTGCATCCGGACTGGAGCCGGGTGCAGCTGACCTATGAAATGCTGGCCGTCGATCGCGCCCAGACAGTGCTGCGTTACTGGAACTGGTCCCTGTCATCCGCTCTGACGCCGACCCTGCTGCGCGCCATTCGCGATGGTGAAGACCAGATGATCGACGAATACTCGGCGCCCGAGCGCGCGGCGGCGCTCGCCTTGGCGGATAACTTTGGTCGTTGAAATGGCCGTTCCTGATCTATGCTGAATTCGAGCTCACACTTCGCTTCTTGAGCGAGAAATCGCCTCCGCATTGCTTTCAATACAAAACATAAGTATGAAACCGCTCGACGGCAGGTCGATTCAGATCAGTCGATTGAAAATGGGGCATGCAAGAGGCTGATGCAGATGGAAGAAAAACCCGAACTGCTCGAGATGACCGCTGACATCGTGTCGGCCTATGTCAGCAACAATTCCGTTTCGGCTGACGCCGTGCCGGGTCTGATCGCACAGGTCCACGCGGCTCTTTCGGGCGTTTCGGTCGCTCCGGTCGAGCCCGAGCCCGAGCCCCAGGAACCGGCGGTCCCGGTTCGCAAGTCGATCACGCCGGACTTCCTGATCTGCCTGGAGGACGGTCGCAAGTTCAAGTCGCTGAAGCGTCACCTGCGCACCAAATACAATATGAGCCCCGAAGAATACCGCGCCAAGTGGGGTCTGCCGAAAGACTATCCCATGGTCGCCCCAAACTACGCCAAGGCGCGTTCGGAACTGGCCAAGCAGATGGGTCTGGGCCAGGGCGGCCGTAAGCCGGCCCGCGCCACGCGTAAGTAATCCGCTTACGCATCCGAGAGATGCAACGCCCGCTCTTCGATCGAAGGGCGGGCGTTTTGCTGTCAGACGCACAGCCTGGGACAGGGGTGACCTGAGGCGCGGCGGCGGTTAACCCTGTCCGCACACCTGCCGTTGAAACGGCCGCGCTAGACAGACGGCATGTACCACGCGCCTTCCGGTTTCGATCCTTCCGGCCCTCCGCCCGATCGGCGGCGACGCATCCGTGCGCCGTTTCGCCAGACGCGCCGTCCCGACGAGCGGATCACCCTGCTGGGCGAGCCGATCGATCTGGTTCGGCCCGAAGAGGTGCTGCTGCATCTGGAGCGCAGCGTGGACGCGGGCGTGCAGAGCATCGTCGCCAACCACAATCTGCACAGTCTCTATCTGATCCGGCGCACGCCGGGGATGCGGCGCCTGTACGAGGCGGCCGATCTGATCGAGCTGGACTCGACGCCGCTGATCCATTTCGCGCGTTTGCTGGGCCATCCCGCGCGGCCGCAGCACCGCTGCACCTATCTGGACTGGCGCGATCATTTCTGGAGCCTGGCCGACCGCAAGGGCTGGCGCGTCCTCTATGTCGGCGGCGCCGACGGCGTGGCGGAAGAGGCGGCGCGGCGACTGGCGGCCCGCTATCCGGGCGCGATGGTGAAGGGGCTCAGCGGCTATTTCGACGCGACGCCCGGGTCCTTGGGCAATACGGCGGTTCTGGCGGCGGTCAGGGATTTCGCCCCGCACGTGCTGTTCGTCGGCATGGGGATGCCGCGTCAGGAACTATGGATCGCGGACAATCTGGCGTCTCTGCCGGCGGTTCCGATCCTGCCGGTGGGCGCCGCCTTCGACTATGAGGCCGGGGTTCAGAAGGCCGCGCCGCGCTGGATGGGACGGCTGGGCGTCGAATGGCTGTTCCGCCTGTTCGCCGATCCGAAGCGGCTGTTTGCGCGCTACTGCATCGAGCCCTGGTTCCTGATCGGACCGGCGCTGGGCGACGTGCGCGCGGCCATGCGGCGCAGAAAACGCTGAACCGCGCCCCTTGTCAACCATCGCAATGACGCTGATTGAGGCGTTGAATTCTCGAGGCTTTTTCTTGGTGAGGCCGGATCGACCGGCTGTCCTCTAGCCAGCCCGCATACTCCTCACAGCGCCGAGGACGGCGCGGGCCGACAAGGAGACGACCGCGCCGATTTCAGACGATTCAGACGAATTGGACTCTGTTTTTTCCGTCCACGCCGACCCCGCGCCTCGGATCACGCCGTGACGATCTCCTCGGCCTGTTGCAGGTCGACGCTGACCAGCTGGCTCATGCCGCGCTCGGGCATGGTGACGCCGTAGAGGCGGTCCATCCGGCTCATGGTCACCGGGTTGTGGGTGATGACGATGAAGCGGGTGTCGGTGCGGCTGCGCATCTCGTGCAGCATCCGGCAGAAGCGGTCGACGTTGGCGTCGTCCAGCGGCGCGTCCACCTCGTCCAGCACGCAGACGGGCGCCGGATTGGCCAGGAAGACGCCGAAGATCAGCGCCGCCGCCGTCAGGGCCTGCTCGCCTCCGCTCATCAGGCTCATCACCGACAGCCGCTTGCCGGGCGGGCAGGCGTAGATTTCCAGACCCGCCTCCAGCGGATCGTCGCTCTCAACCAGCTTCAGCTCGGCCTGACCGCCGCCGAACAGGGCCTCGAACAGAGTCTTGAAGTTGGTGTTGATGACCTCGAAGGCGGCGATCAGCCGCTCGCGCCCCTCGGCGTTCAGTTCATCGATGCCGTCCCTGAGTTTCGCGATCGCCTGCGTCAGGTCGATGCGCTCGGTCTTCATGGCGCTGAGGCGGTCGCCGTATTCCGCCGCCTCCTCCTCGGCGCGCAGGTTGACGGCGCCCAGCGCCTCGCGCTCGCGCTCAAGACCGTAGAGCAGGCTTTCGGCGCCCGCCGCGTCGGGCGGGCGGGCGATGGCGTCGTCGGTCAGCTTCTTGCCCAGCTCCTCGGGCGACATCTGCGCCGTCTCGCGGATGTTGGCGGCGCTCTCGGCCAGCTTCTCGGCGGCGGCCTCGGCGCGGGCGTGAAGGCCTGCCCGGCTTTCGCGGGCCTGAGACGCAGCCGTTTCGGCGGCGCGGGCGGCGCGGTCAGCCTCCTGCGCGCCCGCCTCGGCCACGGCGACGGCGTCGGTCGCGGCCTGCTTGCGCTTCTCGGCCTCGGCCAGGGAGTCCATCAGGGCGTTGCGCTGCTCGGCGAAACCGGCGGGCGCGGCTTCGGCCTTGGTCAGGGCGACTTGCGCCTTCTCCGCATCGCGCTCCCGCGTCTTGAGGCGGGCGGCGCTGTCGCTGGATCGCGTGACCCAGCCTTCGCGGGCGCGGGAGAGGCTGCCCAGCCGCTGCTCGCGCATGGCGCGGTCGCGGGCTTCTTCGTCGCGGATCGAGCGGGCGGCCTGCGCCGCCAGCCGGGCGCGCTCGGCGCCGCCGCGCGCCTCGGTCAGTTCCTGACGCAGGCCGACGACGACGTCGGAGGACGACTCCACCGAACTGGCTTCGGCGAAGGCGGTCTCGGCCTCCTGAACCTCGCCCTCCAGCCGGGCGACGCTCTCGTCCAGCGATTGGGCGCGGGCCTCCTTGCGGGCCTGATCGCGCATCAGGGATTCCAGCCGATCGCGGGCCGAGACGACCTGCTTGTCCAGCGTGAAGGGGCGCAGCCGCGCGGCCTTCACCGCTTCCTCGGCGGCGCGGAAGGCTTCGCCCGCCGCCTTCAGCGCGCTTTGCGCCGTCTCCAGCGCGGGCTTGCCGAGGTCGATCTCGGCTTCCAGTTCCGACAGGCGGGTGCGCTGGGCCAGACGCACGGCGGCGGGCCGGGGCGCCTCGGCGCGGCTGACGAAGCCGTCCCAGCGATAGAGGTCGCCCTCGACCGTCGTCAGGCGCGCGCCGCGCGGCAGGGCGCGGGCCAGTTCGGCGATCCGCTCACGCGCGGCCATGCCGCAGAAGGCCAGACGCGCCGCCAGCTGATCCGGCGCCGTCACATGGGCGGACAGGGGCTCGACGCCTTGTGGCCATTCCGGCAGGGCGGCGTCGGCGCCGGCCCAGTGCGCCGGCGCGCGGGCGTCCAGCGCGGCGTCCAGATCATCGCCCAGCGCCGCCGCCAGCGCCGCCTCATAGCCCTTGGCCGCCGACACCTTGTCCAGCGCCGGAGGGTGCTCGCGCTTGCCGGTGAGCAGCAGTTGCGCCAGCCCGCGCGCCTCGGTCTGCAGCCGACCGAGCCGGTCCTCGGCGGCGCGGGCGGCGGTGCGCGCCTCCTGCTCGGCGCGGGCGATGTCGCTGCGTTTGGCCTCGGCGGCTTCGACGGCTTCGCGCGCGGCGGTCAGTTCGGTCTGAGCGGTTTCCAGCGCCGTGCGCGCCGTCTCGATCTCGGGCGTCTCCAGCGGGCCGAGCGCCTCGCGTTCGCGGCGGGCCTGTTCGTGCTGGCCCTTCACCCGCGCGAGCCGGGCCTCGGCGTCGCGCTTGCGGGCGCTTTCGGCGTTGGCGCGGGCCTCGACGGCGGCCAGCGTCCCGGCCAGCCGTTCGACCTCGGCGTCGGCGGCCTTGCGCGCGTCCTCAGCCTCCAGCAGAGCGCGTTCCAGTTCGGGGCCGCGTTCGGGGGCGGCGGCGATCTCGGCCTTCAGCTTGTCCAGTTCGCGATCCAGCCGTTCCAGTTCGTGCCCGGCGTCGGCGGCCATGCCGTCTTCGCGCACGCGGTCGGCCTCGATGCGGGCGACCTCGGCCTTCAGACGGTCGACCTCGGCGCGCGCGGCCTGTTCGGCCATGTCCAGCCGGTCGCGCTCGATGATGGCGCGGTTCAGCAGGGCGGTGGCCACCGCGTCTTCCTCGCGCGCAGGCTTCAGCCCTTCCTGAGCATTGAGGGCCGCCGTCTGGGCCGCCGCCGCCGCCGTGGTCGTCTCGGCGACGAGCCGGTCAGCCTCGCGCAGTTCGGCCGCCGCCGTCTCGGCCGCCGCCTTGGCGTCCGTCCAGCGGACGTAGAGCAGGGCCGCCTGAAGGGCGCGGATCTCGGCCGAGATCTTCTTGTATTTCTCCGCCTGACGCGCCTCGCGTTTCAGCCGGTTCAGCGTCGACTCCAGCTCCTTGCCGATGTCGTCCAGTCGGTCGAGGTTGGTCTCGGCCGCCTTGAGCCGCAGCTCCGCCTCATGGCGCCGGGTGTGCAGGCCCGCGACGCCCCCGGCTTCTTCAAGGATGCGTCGGCGGTTCTGGGGCTTGGCGGCGATCAGTTCCGAGATCTGGCCCTGACGCACCAGCGCCGGACTGTTGGCGCCGGTGGAGGCGTCGGCGAACAGCAGTTGCACGTCGCGCGCCCGCACCTCCTTGCCGTTGATGCGATAGGTCGAGCCGCGGCCGCGCTCGATCCGGCGCGACACCTCCAGCATGGGCGCATCGGTAAAGGGCTGGGGCGCGCGCTTCTGGGCGTTGTCGATGGTCAGCTGGACTTCGGCGTGGTTGCGCGGCGGACGGCCCGCGGCGCCGGCGAAGATCACGTCCTCCATGCCCTGGCCGCGCATGGCCTTGGCCGAGTTGGCGCCCATGACCCAGCGCAGGCTTTCCAGCACGTTCGACTTGCCGCAGCCGTTGGGCCCGACGATGCCGGTCAGCCCGGCCTCGATCTGCACCTCGGCCGGGTCGACGAAGGATTTGAAGCCGACGAGCCGGAGGCGCTGGAACTGCATCGCGTCCCGATCAGCGGGTCCGGATCAGCGGGTCGATGGCCGCCGATAGGGCCTCCAGCGAATGGTCGCTGACCCGCTTGCCGTTGACGAAGAAGGAGGGCGTGCCGGTCACCCCGGCCGCCACGGCGCCCTCGACCTCGGCCTGAAGGGCCTGGCTGGTCGCGGGGTCCTTCATGCAGGCTTCGATCTGTTCCTGGCTGCGGCCGCTGGCGGCGACGGCTGCGGCGAACCAGTCGCGGGGGTCGCCCTTTTCGAAGGCGGCGGCCTGACCGCTCATCAGGCTGTGGGCGACATCGAAGAAGCGGTTCGGCGCGGCGCAGCGCGCTATGCCCGCCGCCGTCGCCGCGATCTGGGCCGGCGCCGTGGGCATGTCGCGGAACACCAGCCGCACCTTGCCGGTGTCGATGTAGCGCGCCTTGAACTGCGGCAGGGTCTCATTGGTCCAGGCGGCGCAGTGGTTGCAGGTGAAGGAGGCGTATTCGATCACCGTCACCGGGGCGTCGGCCCGACCCAGCACGCGGTCGGCGGCCGTGACCGCGGGGACAGCCGCCGTCGTGGAGGCGCGCGTTACGGCCGGATCGAGCGCGGCCGAAGGGCTGGCGACGGCGGCGGTCGCCAGGGCGGCTGCGCCCAACAGGGCGTTGAGAGTCAGGCGCGGCCGCAGCATCGGCTTACTTCGCCAGTTCGGCGTCGATGACCTCGGACAGGCCCGACAGCGAGCTGTCCGCCACCTTGACGCCGTTGACGAGGAAGTAGGGGGTGCCGGTCACGCCGGCGCTGATGCCGGCCTGGATGCGCTTCTCCATCGCCTCGATGGCGCCCTTGTCGCGGATGCAGTCGTTGATCTGCTGCTCGCTGAGGCCCGCCGCCTGTCCGGCGCGGAACAGGGTGGTGCGCGGCTGGACGCCCGCCATCCATTCCTTCTGGCTGGCCATGATGTCTTCGACGACGTCGAAATACTTGTCCGGTCCGGCGCAGCGGGCGATCAGGAAGCCGGCGACGGCGATGTCCTGCGGCGGCGTCGGGAACTCGCGGAAGACGTAGCGGACCTTCTTGTTGTCGACGTACTTCGTCTTGAATTCAGGCCAGACTTCCTCGTTCCACACGGCGCAGTGGCCGCAGGTGACCGAGGCGTATTCAACGACGGTGACCTTGGCGCCTTCATCGGCGCCCAGCGCCATGTCGCCCTCGGCGGCGCCGCCGGTAGCTCCGCCCGAACAACCCGCCAGCACGGCCATGGAGGCCAGGGCCGCGGCGGACAGCGCCGCACGGCGGCTCATGGCGGCGTATTTGAAGGTCGGGGCCATCGGATGGTCCTTGTCAGAAATGAGATTCAGAAACGTCGCGCGATTCGCGCGCGCAGGCGAAATCGTCTGAATGTCGAGAACGCCGATGGCGAAGGTTTGTCAACGCCCCTCGTCGCGCGGCGGCTGCGACAGCACGGCGCGGCCCAGCTTGCCGAGGGCCGCCTTCAGCCCCTCGGGCGCCGCTTCGACCGAGGCGTTCAGCGCCGCTTCCGTGGCGGCGGGCAGGGGCGGCAGGACCGCGCGGCCGCGCGGGCGGGGCTTGGCGCCCGAGGCGGGCAGGGGTTTCACCGGCCCCTGGGCGATGCGCAGCTTCTCGACCGAGCCCGCCCCGAGAAACAGGTTCACGCGCTGGATGATGTCCGCCGACTGATGCTGGACCAGCAGGGCGGCGGGGCCTGCGACGCGCAGCTCCAGGGTCCCGCCGGCATTGCCTCGTCCCTTGGTCAGCTTCTGCGGGCGGGTGACGCGCGCCAGCCGTTCGCCCACGATCTCGACCCAGCGCGGCTCCAGCGCCGAGGCGCCGCGTCCGAACTGGGCGTCCAGCTTCTTGATCAACGGCGCCAGCGACCGGCCCGCAGGGGGCGGCGGGCGCAGGGCCGGGCGCGTGCGCCTCTGCGCCAGAATCTGGCGCGCTTCAGCTTCGGTAGGCAGGGTGCGGCGCATTCGTTCTATATAGCCTGAACTCATGGTCGACGTCCCCTCCCTCCGCACCGCCCTGCTCGATTGGTATGACGCCCATGCGCGCGGCCTGCCGTGGCGCGCGCCGCCGGGGGCCAGGGCGAAGACCGACCCCTATCGCGTCTGGTTGTCCGAGGTGATGCTGCAGCAGACCACGGTGCCGCACGCGACGCCCTATTTCGAACGGTTCACCACGCGCTGGCCGACCGTGAAGGATCTGGCGGCGGCGGAGGACGCCGAGCTGATGGCCGCCTGGGCGGGGCTGGGCTACTACGCCAGGGCGCGCAACCTGCTGGCCTGCGCCCGCGCGGTGGCGGCCGAGCACGGCGGGGCCTTCCCGCAGACCGAGGTCGAGCTGCTGGCCTTGCCGGGAGTGGGCGCCTACACCGCCGCGGCCGTGGCCGCCATCGCCTTCGACCAGCCCGCCAACGTCGTCGACGGCAATGTCGAGCGGGTGATGAGCCGCCTGTTCGCGGTCGAGACTCCGCTGCCCGCCGCCCGGCCCGAACTGCGGCGGCTGGCGGGCCTGTTCGTCGATGCGCACAGGCCGGGGGACTGGGCGCAGGCCTTGATGGACCTGGGCTCGGGGGTCTGTCGGCCCAAGTCGCCGCTATGCGAGCGATGTCCGCTGACCTTCGGCTGCGAGGCGCTGAAGACGGGGACGCCTGAACGCTATCCCCTGAAGACGAAGAAGGCCGAACGGCCGCATCGGCGCGGCCACGCCTATGTGCTGATCGACGCAACGGGGCGCGTCGCCTTGGTGCGGCGGCCGGACAAGGGACTGCTGGGGGGCATGGCGGGCCTGCCGACGTCGGACTGGGGGGCGACGCCGGATTTCGCCCCGCCGATCGGGGGCGACTGGCGCGCGGCCGGGGCGGTGGAGCACGTCTTCACCCACTTCAGCCTGACGCTGGAGGTGCATGTGGCGACGGGCGAGGGCGATTTCTCATGGACCCCGGCGGACGAGGCGGCCAAAGCCTTGCCGACCGTGTTCAGAAAGGCGCTGGAGCGGGCTCTGGGCGCCGCCTAGCCCGTCGCCCTCAGGTTCACCATCCCGCTGCGTTCGCGCGGCATCACCACCACATGGCCGCTCAGGCGCTGGAAGTGCAGGTCGATCACCCCCTCGCCGACCTTCAGGCGCGTGATCGACAGCCGGTCCAGCCCGGCGGGCAGGGCGGGATTGTTGACCTCGACCAGGCCCTCGGCGGCGTCGATGCTCAGGCCCAGCACCGACTGCATCATCAGGAAGACCGAGCTGGCCGCCCAGGCCTGGGGCAGGCAGGCGACCGGATAGGCGATGGGCGGCTCGCCCGTCTCGCGCACGAAGCCGCAGAACAGTTCGGGCAGGCGCATCTGGAAATGGGCGGCCGAGCCGTAGATCTCGCCCAGCAGCATCGCCACCGCCCGCCGCTCGCCGTAGCGGGCCATGCCCGCCGCCGCCAGGGCCGTGTCGTGCGGCCAGACCGAGCCGTTGTGATAGCTCATCGGGTTGAAGCGAGCCTGTCCCTTGGCCAGGGTTCGCAGGCCCCAGCCGGAACGGAACTCGGCCGTCAGCATCCGCCGCGTCACTTGTCGCGCCCGTTCGTGCGAAGGCAGGCCGGTGAACAGCAGATGCCCGGCGTTGGAGGCGATGGCGCGGCATTGCTCCCCGTCGCCGTCCAGGGCGATGGCGTAGAAGCCCTCGTCCTCCATCCAGTAGCGGTCCTCGACCAGGGCGCGCAGCGCCTCGGCCCGGTTCGCCCATTCGAGAGCGCGACCGTCGCCGAGTACGGCGCCCATCTCGGCCAGCGCTTTCCAGGCGGCGAAGGCGTAGCCCTGGACCTCCAGCAGGGCGATCGGCCCCTTGGGAAAGCGGCCGTCGGCGTGGAAGATGGAGTCTTCAGAGTCCTTCCAGCCCTGGTTCGACAGGCCAGTGTCGGCCGCACGCGCGTAGTCGATCAGGCCGTCGCCGTTGCTGTCGCCGTAGTCGCTCATCCAGCCCGCCGCCGCGATCAGATGGGGCCACAGGGCGCGCACCGTCTCATAGTCGTTGGTGCGCTTGGCGTAGGCGCCGGCCAGGGCGATGAACAGACAGGTGGTGTCGACGCCCCCGTAGTAGAGGCCGAAGGGCACCTCGCCCAGCACGCTCATCTCGCCGCCGCGCGTCTCGTGCATGATCTTGCCGGGGGCCGAGTCCATGAAGGCGTTGGTCTCGGTCGCCTGGCGCGAGGCCAGATAGGTCAGCACCCCCTTGGCCAGGCCGGGGTCGATCCACAGCATCTGCCAGGCGGTGATGATGCCGTCGCGCCCGAACGGGGTCGAGAACCACGGCGTCCCCGCATAGGGATAGGGGCCCGTCGGCAGGTCGGTGACTAGAAGGGCGATGTCGGCCCGCGACTGTCGTAGCCAGTCGTTGAAGCCCTGGTTGCGCCCGCCCTCGACGATGGCGCCCCTTCGCAGCCGTCGCCGCATGGCCAGCCGCGCCAGGATGGCGTGCCAGCGCCAGCGCGTCTCGTCCGGTTGTTCGCAGGCGTCCAGGCCGCATTCGATGAACAGGTCCAGGCTGCGCCCGCGCGGCAGGCTGAACATGAACTCGGCCCGATTGGCGCTGAGGCGGGCGGGCGGCTCCGAGAAGGCCAGACAACTGGTCCGTCCCACGCCGTCCAGGCCGGTGTAGCTGAAGGTCACGCGCCGTCCGTCGATCACCGGCGGATGGATTTCACCGTGTTGGGACCGCACCGTGCCGCGCACCTGGAAGATGTCGGCGAAGTCGGCGTCGAACTCGAACGTCAGCGGCAGCAGGATGTCTTCGACGCCGTGGTTGACCATCCGCACCCGCTCGAACAGGCGCCGGTTCCAAAGGAAGCGTCGTCGCTCCAGGTGCAGCACTCCCGCCGGGGCCGAGCGCCCGCCCATCGGCGGCAGGGGCCGGTTGGTGGAATGACAGGTGAAGAAGACGTTGTCCTTGGTCACGCCCGAACTGAGCCGTGACGGCCGCGCGCGCCCGACCGTCAGGACGAAGCGGGACAGCAGCCGCGTGTCCCGCTCGAACAGGCCGTCTGCGCCCGCCTTCACATCCCCCCAGTGATCGGCGACGAGGAAGGCGTCGCCGTCCTTCAGCGCCATCAGGGTCTCGAGACCGTCCTGATCATTGGTGTCGGCGGCCGTGGCCTGGACAGAATAGGCGTCGTCCATAAGCGTCTCCGCTTGCGGTTCGTCCCCCTGATGAAGTCACAAGCGAACGGCCGGGGAGGCGGTTCAGTTCAGATGAAAACGGCGTTCGTCGTCAGGCTCGGCTGTTCAGGCGGAGAGGTCAGGCCAGGGCGGCGAAGCTGCGTTCTTCCTCGATGCTCCGCATCGGCGCCGCGAACGGCCGCTGCGCCAGAAGATCGGCGTAGACGTCCAGATACCGCCGCGCCATGGCCGTGGCGGAGAAGCGCAGGTCGAACCGCGCCCGGATCGCCTCCCGGTCCAGCCGATGCGCCCGGGCGGCGGCGGCGACCGCCTCCTCCATGGTCGAGACCAGGAAGCCGGTGGCGCCGTCCTCGATGATCTCGGGAGTCGAGCCGCAGGCGAAGGCCACGACGGGCGTGCCGCAGGCCATGGCCTCGATCATCACCAGGCCGAACGGCTCGGGCCAGTCGATGGGGAACAGCAGGGCCTCGGCGCCGCCCAGGAAGGCGGACTTTTCCGCATCGCCGATCTCGCCGACGAACTCGACCAGGGGATTGCCCCGCACCAGCGGCTCGATCACCGTCTCCCAATAGACGCGGTCGGCGGCGTCGACCTTGGCCGCGATCTTCAGCGGCTTGTTCAGTCGGGTCGCGATCTCGATGGCGCGGTCCGGGCGCTTCTCCGGCGAGATGCGGCCCAGGAAGGCCAGATAGCCCTGCGACCGGGGCGAGAAGCGATAGAGGTCGCCCGGCATGCCGTGGTGCACGGTCGCGCGCCAATTGGCGTGGGGCAGGGGGCGGCGCTGATCGTCCGAGATCGACACCAGGCCGAACTCCGACCAGCGGTCATACACGGGCGCCAGATCCTTCAAGTCGAGCCGCCCGTGCAGGGTCGTCACCGTCTTGTCCGCCCAACCCTCGAAGAAGGGAAAATGGACCATGTCGGTGTGGAAATGTATGACGTCGAAACGGTCGGCGCGGTCCAGCACCTCGGCCAGCTGGCTCATATGCGCCGCCAGATCCGACTTCAGCGGGGCGGGGTCAAGGCGCATGGCCTGGTCGCGAACCGGAACCAGGCGGGCGCGGGTGCGCGCATCGGCGCTGGCGAACAGGGTGACGTCGTGGCCGAGATCGACAAGGGCGTCGGTCAGATGGGCGACCACGCGCTCCGTGCCGCCGTAAAGACGGGGCGGCACGGCCTCATACAAAGGCGTGACTTGGGCGATTTTCATGGCGGGCTCCTGCGTCGCGTCGATACGCGGCGCTGCAACCTCAATCCGCCCAGGTTCGCCGGGTTCCAGCGTTGCTGGAACGATATTCTTCAATCCCGCCTGTGAGTTAGGAGCGAACGAAATTCGCCCTTTACTGCATCCCGGCCCGGATCTCGGCGCGCAGGGCGTCGATGGGGCGCAGGCCCGTATCCGTCTTGAAGCGCCAGTAGGTCCAGCCGTTGCACGCCGGGGCGTTTTCCAGCAGGGCGCCCAGCTTGTGGATCGAGCCGGTCAGGGCGCCGGACACCAGCGAGCCGTCAGCCCGCACCCGCGCCTCGCGCTCGCCCTTGGGGCAGTACAGCTTGTCGCCCGGCGCCAGCAGTCCGGCCTCGACCAGGGCGCCGAACGGCACCTTGGGCTCGGCCTTCTTGGAGCCGGTGACGACCAGGTCTTCCGGCGCGGCGGGGATGACGGCCTTGATGCGTTTCTCGGCCAGGCTCGCGTAGGTCTCGTCGCGCTCGATGCCGATGAAGTGACGGCCCAGACGCCTGGCCGCCGCCCCCGTCGTGCCGGTGCCGAAGAAGGGGTCCAGCACCACGTCGCCGACGCGGCTGGCCGACAGCAGGACGCGGTGCAGCAGAGCCTCGGGCTTCTGGGTCGGATGGGCCTTGTCGCCGTTCTCGTCCTTCAGCCGCTCATTGCCGGTGCACAGCGCCAGGGTCCAGTCCGAGCGCATCTGGGTGTCTTCGTTGAAGGCCTTCAGCGCGTCGTAGTTGAAGGTGTAGCGCTTCTGCTCGCGCGACTTGGCGGCCCAGATCAGGGTCTCATGGGCGTTGGTGAAGCGCGTGCCCTTGAAGTTCGGCATCGGGTTCGACTTGCGCCAGATGATGTCGTTCAGCACCCAGAAGCCCAGGTCCTGCATCGCCGCGCCCAGGCGGAAGATGTTGTGATAGCTGCCGATGACCCACAGGCTGCCCTCGTCCTTCAGCACCCGACGGCATTCGCCCAGCCAGGCGCGGGTGAAGGCGTCATAGGCGGCGAAGCTGTCGAACTTGTCCCAGTCGTCGTCGACCGCGTCGACCTTGGAGTTGTCCGGACGCAGCAGGTCGCCGCCCAACTGCAGGTTATAGGGCGGGTCGGCGAAGACCATGTCCACCGACTTGTCCGGCAGGCCCTTCAGCACCTCGATGCAGTCGCCACGCAGGATGACGTCGGTCTTCAACTCGGACATGGATAAGCGGCCCCGGACAGATGAGGGGCTTATGGTGAATCCTTACGGTTAAGGCGGAGTAACCAAGATTCACACGGCAGCGGTTGTGCTGATTGCGCCCGGGCGGTGCGGGCGCCATGATCACAGCATGGAAATGGCGATCAGACTCTTCTGATAGCGTCTGTGCGGGCCTGACGCCCCCGAGCGGCGCACCCTGTGCGACCGGGTTTCGCCCGGCGTCTCAGGGCTGTGCGCTTCATACCCTTCGATAAAATTTCAAGGCCGCCCGGCGCTGACTGGGTGCGGCCGCGCACATAGAGATTTCCATGACTCAGGTTTTCGAAAGCCCGTTCAAGGGCCGACTGCTGTCCGATCTGGTGACCAACCCCAACATCATCGTCGGGCGCTACAGCTATTATTCCGGCTGGTATCACGGCCACGGCTTTGACGCCTGCGCCCGCTATCTGATGACCGAGCCGGGCGTAGACCGGCTGATCATCGGCGACTTCTGCTCGATCGGCAGCGGGGCGGCCTTCATCATGGCCGGCAATCAGGGGCACCGGAACGACTGGGCCAGCTCCTTCCCCTTCTTCTACATGCCCGAGGTCCCGCATTTCGCCGGGGCGGTCGACGCCTTCCAGAAGGCGGGGGACACGGTCATCGGCAACGATGTCTGGATCGGCAGCGAAGCCATCATCATGCCGGGCGTGAAGGTCGGCGACGGCGCTGTGATCGGCACGCGGGCGCTGGTGACGCGCGATGTCGAGCCCTACGCCATCGTCGGCGGCAATCCGGCCAGGGTCATCCGCAAGCGGTTCGACGACGACAGCGTCGCCAAGCTGCTGGAGATGAAGTGGTGGGACTGGGACGACGCCCGGCTGGGCCAGGCCATGCCCATGCTGTGCAGTGGCGACATCGCGGTCCTGTACGCCTTCTGGCGCGAATGGGCTGAGGTCCAGGCGGCATAAACCCGCTCGTCCCGGCGAAGGCATGGTGCAAATCGCATCCTGTTTGAGCTATGGGGCGAAGATGATCCGTCGTCTTCGCCCCGTTCCGTTCGCCCTCGGGCCTGTCCACTTCGTCGGCATCGGCGGCATCGGCATGAGCGGCATCGCCGAGATCATGCTGAAGATCGGCTATCAGGTGCAGGGCTCGGACGCCAAGGCCAGCGCCAATACCGAACGGCTCGAAAAGCTGGGCGCCCGCATCTATATCGGCCACGACGCCGCCCATGTGACCGAGGGCGTTTCGGCGGTGGTCTATTCCACGGCGGTCAAGCCGACGAACCCCGAGCTGATGGTGGCGCGCGAACGCCGCATTCCTCTGGTCCGCCGGGCCGAGATGCTGGCCGAGCTGATGCGCCTGCAGTTCTCGATCGGCGTCGGCGGCACTCACGGCAAGACGACGACGACCTCCATGGTCGCGGCCCTACTGGACGCCGGCTCGCTGGACCCGACAGTGGTCAACGGCGGCATCATCAACGCCTATGGCACCAACGCCAAGGTAGGCGAGGGCGACTGGATGGTCGTCGAGGCGGACGAGAGCGACGGCTCCTTCCTGCGCCTGAAGTGCACGGTCGCGATCATCACCAACATCGACCCGGAGCACCTGGACCACTACGGCGACTTCGATGCGGTGAAGAAGGCCTTCTGCGACTTCATCGAGGACATTCCCTTCTATGGTTTCGGCGTGGTCTGCCTGGACCACCCCGAGGTGCAGAAGCTGGCGGCCCAGATCGACAACCGCCGCCTGGTCACCTACGGCCTCAACCCCCAGGCCATGGTCCGCGCCGACAATGTGCGCATGGACCCGGACGGCTCGCGCTTCGACGTGGTGATCCAGGGGCAGGGGATGGCGGCGCTGGAAGAGCCCGCGCGCATCGAGAACCTGCACCTGCCGATGGCGGGGTGGCACAACGTCTCCAACGCCCTGGCCGCCATCGCCGTGGCGCGCGAGATCGGGGTGGACGAAGACGCCATCCGCGCCGGGCTGGCGGGGTTCGGCGGGGTCAAGCGCCGCTTCACCACCACGGGCGTGGCGGGCGGGGTGCGCGTTATCGACGACTATGGCCACCACCCGGTCGAGATCGCCGCCGTGCTGAAGGCCGCGCGTCAGGTCGTCCACAACGCCGACAATCCCGGCCGCGTCATCGCCGTGGTCCAGCCGCACCGCTACACCCGCCTGCGCGATCTGATGCAGGACTTCTCGACCTGTTTCTCGGACGCGGACAGCGTGCTGGTCGCCGATGTCTATCCGGCGGGCGAACAGCCGATCGAAGGCGTCGACAAGCACGCCCTGGTCGAGGGGGTCCGCCGCTACGGCCACCGTCACGTCGCCGCGCTGGAGAACGCCGCCGCCCTGCCGCGCGTCATCCGCGAAGAGGCGAAGCCGGGCGATCTGGTCGTCCTGCTGGGCGCGGGCGACATCACCAGCTGGGCCTACGCCCTGCCGGCGCAGCTGGAGGCGCTGGGTTGAGCGAGTTCGCTCTCACCGGAGGATGCCATTGCGGCCAGGCCCGCTACGTCCTGTCGGCGGCGCCCGAGCGTGCGGAGCTTTGCCATTGTCGGGATTGCCAGAAGGCGGTCGGCGCCGTGTTCGGCGCCTTTGCCGATGTGAAGCGCGAGGCCTTCCGCTGGCTGACGCAATCGCCCGCGACCTATGCGTCTTCGCCCAGCGTGCAGCGTGGGTTTTGCCAGACCTGCGGGGCCTCCCTGACCTATGACGCCGCAGACGGCGACACGATCGGTGTATCCTTGGGCAGCCTCGACGCCCCCGATCGCGTGCCGGCGACCGGACACTGCGGCGTCCAGTCGAAGCTCGCATGGCTGACCCTCAACGACGGCCTGCCGCAGCGGCGGACAGGCGAGGCCTTTCCGGGGCAGGACCACGAATGACTGACTGGCGCGATAATCTCCCCGCCGTGCGCGGCAAGCTGCTGCTGAACGAGCCGCTGGGCCCCTACACCTGGTTCCGCGTGGGCGGGGCGGCGGACGCCCTGTTCATTCCGGCGGACGCCGACGATCTGGCCGACTTTCTGAAGGCCCTGCCCCAGGACGTACCCGTCACCGTGATCGGCGTCGGCTCGAACCTGATCGTGCGCGACGGCGGGGTCGAGGGGGTGGTGATCCGTCTGGCCGGCCGCGCCTGGGGGCAGGTGACGACCGACGGCGTCACAGTCACTGCGGGCGCAGGCGCGCTGGACAGCATGGTGGCGCGCGCCTCGGCCAAGGCGGGCATCGCCGGGCTGGAGTTCTATGCGGGCATCCCCGGCTCGATCGGCGGCGCCCTGACGATGAACGCGGGCTGCTACGGCGCTGAGACGAAAGACGTGCTGGTTTCCGCCTGGGGCCTGAACCGCAAGGGCGAGCGGGTCGAGCTGGCCCTGGCCGATTTCGGCTACACGTATCGCCACTCCAACGCCCCGGTCGACATCATCTGGATCGAGGCGACCTGGCGCGGGACGCCCGACGCGCCCGAGGCCGTCGCCGCCCGTATTCAGGAAATCACCGAGCGTCGCGAGAAGACCCAGCCGATCCGCGAAAAGACCGGCGGCTCGACCTTCAAGAACCCGGACGGCCATTCCTCTTGGAAGTTGGTCGATGAGGCGGGCTGGCGCGGCAAGCTGCACGCCGTGACCGGCGGGGGGGCCAAGTTCAGCGAACTGCACTCCAACTTCATGATCAACCCCGGCGAGGCCACGGCGGCCGACATCGAGGGTCTGGGCGAAGCCGTCCGCGCCGACGTGCTGGAAAAGACAGGCGTGCAGTTGAACTGGGAAATCCGCCGGATCGGGCGGAAATAACCCTCTCCCATCGGGAGAGGGACGAAAGGTGACGAATTTCCTTCCACGACCCCGTATCGTTTCCAACCGGTTAACCGTATTCAGGGCATAGGGGCGGGCTAGTCTTCGGATGTGGTCATGCGTGCGCCCCTGAACACCCTCCATGTCGCTGTCCTGATGGGCGGCCTGTCGTCGGAACGCGAGGTCTCGCTGTCCTCGGGTCGCGGTTGCGCGGACGCCCTGGAAGGGCAGGCGGCCAAGGTCACGCGCGTCGACGCCGGGCGCGATCTCGCCCAGGTGCTGACGGCGTTGAAGCCGGACGTCGTCTTCAACGCCCTGCACGGCAAATGGGGCGAGGACGGCTGCGTCCAGGGCATCCTCGAGACGCTGAAGCTGCCCTATACCCATTCCGGCGTCCTGGCCTCGGCCCTGGCGATGGATAAGGACAAGTCCAAGGCCGTTCTGCACGCGGCGGGCGTCATCGTGCCGGGCGGCGGCCTGTTCGACCGGCATGAGGTCGCCAGCCGCCACGTCATCGACCCGCCCTATGTGGTCAAGCCGAACGCCGAGGGCTCGTCCGTCGGCGTCTTCCTGGTGCGCGAGGGCGCCAACCGTCCGGTCGCCGAGGTCGGCGCCGAGGACTGGGCCTATGGCGACCAGGTCATGGTCGAACCCTTCATCCCCGGCAAGGAGCTGGCGGTGGCCGTCGTGGGCGAGGCATCCGGCCCGCGCGCCCTGACCATCACCGACATCACCCCGACCAAGGGCTTCTACGACTACGAGGCCAAATACGCGCCCGGCGGCTCGCGCCACGTCCTGCCCGCCGAGCTGCCGCCGCACGTCTTTGACAAGGCTTTACGTCAGGCCGAGCTGGCCCACGCGGCCATGGGGTGCCGAGGCGTGTCCAGGGCCGACTTCCGTTATGACGATGTTAACGACGTTCTCGTTCTGTTGGAGGTGAACACCCAGCCCGGCATGACCCCGACCTCGCTCGTTCCCGAGCAGGCGGCCTTCGTCGGTATGGATTATCGCGAACTGGTTCGTTGGATGGTGGAGGACGCCTCATGCCCGCGGTAGTGCGCGGCGGTCGGCGACAGTCTTCGGCCAAGGGCGGCGCGCGCGGCGCTCCGTCCGGCCGCGCGGCCGAGATCGGCCGTCTGGACATGTCTCCGCGCGTTGTGGCGGCGACCCTGGTGGTGGGCGTCGGCATATTGGCGGCCGTGCTGGCCACGGGCGCGAGGGCCGAGCGCATCTCGACGGCCGTCTCCGAACGCTTTGACTCGGTCACGACCGGCATGGGTCTGAAGGTGCGTCAGGTTCACGTCACCGGCGCCTCGCCCGAGGCCGCCGTCGCCGTGCGCGCCGCCGTCGGCGTCCATGCCGACCAGCCCATCGTCAGCCTCGATCTGGCCGCCGTGCGCGAACGTGTGCAGTCGGTTGGCTGGGTCAAGGAGGCGCGCGTGGTGCGCCTGCTGCCCGACACCCTGATCGTCGACGTCAAGGAACACGACCGCCTCGCCGTCTGGCAGGTGGGCGGCAAGGCGCACGTCATCGACGCGCAAGGGATCGTCATTCCCGGCGCCGACGCGGGCCGCTATCCCCGACTGCCGCTGGTGGTGGGAAAGGGCGCGGATCAGGCCGCCTCCGACGTCCTGCCCCTGCTGGCCCAGCGCCCGCGTCTGATGGCCAAGGTGGACGCCCTGGTCCGCGTGGACGAACGCCGCTGGGATCTGCGCCTCAAGGACGGCGCCCTGATCCAGTTGCCCGCCGTGGATCAGGAATCCGCCCTCATCCGCCTTGACGCCCTGGACCAGCGCGAACGCCTGCTGGACCTGGGCTTCGCCCGTATCGACCTTCGCACGCCGGAAGAAGTGGCCGTTCGCCCTTCCGAAGGCGCCGCTTGACCCTCTGACCCCTTAGGACACGACCCCATGGTTGGACGCAGCCGAGACATGAAGCCGGAACAGGGCAGGGGCGCGCCGCGCGCGCCGGTCGTGGCCGCGCTCGATCTCGGCCAGGCCAAGGTCGCCTGCTTCATCATGAAGCCCGACGGTGTGCGACACGCCGACCGCACCATCCGCGTGGCCGGCGCCGGCCACGTCCAGTCGCGCGGCGTCAAGGGCGGGGCCATCGTCAACATGGACGAGACGGCCCAGGCCATCGGCCACGCCGTCGAACGCGCCGAGCGCGCGGCGGGCGCTCCTGTCTCCGGCGTCGTCGTCACCACGGCCATCGGCCAGATGGCCAGCCACCGGGTGCAGGCGCGCGTCTCGCTCGGCTCACACCCGATTAGCGACGCGGATCTGGCCCGCGCCATCGGCATGGCCCTGGCGCAGATCCGCCTGCCCAACCGTCGTCCGATCCACGTCCTGCCCATCGCCTGGTCGGTGGACGGGGCGCGCGGCGTCCATGACCCGCGCTCAATGCGCGGCGGCTCGCTGGGGCTGGACCTGCTGGTCGTCTCCATGTCCGAGGGCTCGTTCAACGCTCTCAGCCACTGCCTCGAGCTGGCCCATCTGGACCTTCAGGGCGTGGCCGCCGCGCCCGTCGTCTCCTCCCTCGCCGCGCTGGAGGAGGATGAGATGGAACTGGGCGCTCTGTGCATCGACATGGGCGGCGGCTCGACCTCGGCGGCGGTGTGGGGCGGGCGCTCCCTGCTGCACATCGAGAGCCTGAACGTCGGCGGCGACCATGTGACCGCCGACATCGCGCGCGGCCTGTCGACCTCCCGCGTCGGCGCCGAGCGGCTGAAGACCCTCCACGGCTCGGCCATGGCCAGCGCCAACGAAGACCGCGAGATGCTCGAAGCCCCGCCGCGCGGCGAGGACGCCTCGGCTGGCCCCGTCATCGTCCCGCGCGCCATGCTCAAGACCGTCATCGCCCCGCGCGTCGAAGAAACGCTGGAGCTGCTGCGCGACCGCCTGAAACACGCAGGCATGGGCCTCGAGCCCGGCGCGGGCCTCGTCCTGACCGGCGGCGCCAGCCAGCTGAACGGCGTGCGCGAACTGGCCGTACGCGTCTTCGACCGCCCGGTCCGTCTGGGCCGCCCGCAACGCGCGCCCCACCTGGCCGACGCCGCCGCCGGCCCGGCCTTCTGCTCGGCCGCGGGCGTCCTGCTGCGCGCCGCCTACGGCCCGCGCGAGGCGGTCTCGGCCCGCAAGCTGATGTCCCGCCAGATCACCGCCGCCGACGCGCCCAAGGTGCATCGCGGCGGCATGGTGGCGCGCGCGGCTGGGTGGCTGCGGGATAATCTGTAGGCGCTTCAAAGGCGGGCGCGACATCGCCAATCTTTTTTCCGAGTCGGCCTGCAGCGGTGGTTGGCGTTGATGGACGAGACGCCGAAGGTGAGAGCGCGCGACCGAAGGCCGAGCGGAAGAGGGCCGAAATCTATAAAAACTGCGGCCTAGCTTGCTGTAGGGCCTGCCGCCTTCGCCGACTCACGTTAATCATGGTAACTCTTCGTTAACGCAGACAGGGTTTTCCTTAACGCGCTCATAACCAATGCGATTCGGCGGGGAGTTCGCATCGGGGACGAAGGGCAGGGTCCTTAGGTCGGAATTTTATAATGTCTCTCTCGCTGGTCAGGCCGGAAGCCACGGAATTGAAGCCCCGCATCGTCGTCTTCGGCGTAGGCGGAGCGGGCGGCAACGCCGTTAACAACATGATCGACTCCGGCCTTGAGGGCGTGGAGTTCGTCGTCGCCAACACCGACGCCCAGCACCTGAGCTTCGCCAAGACCGACCGTCGCATCCAGTTGGGCGAGACGATCACGCAAGGGCTGGGCGCGGGCGCCCACCCCGAAGTCGGCATGAACGCCGCCGAGGAGAGCGCGGACGAGATCCACGCGCACCTGGAAGGCGCGCACATGGTCTTCATCACCTGCGGCATGGGCGGCGGCACCGGCACCGGCGCGGCGCCGGTCATCGCCAAATGCGCGCGTGATCGCGGCATCCTGACCGTCGGCGTGGTGACCAAGCCCTTCACCTTCGAAGGCCGCCATCGGATGCGCCTGGCCGACGCTGGCGTGGCCGAGTTGCAGCGCTACGTCGACACCCTGATCGTCATTCCGAACCAGAACCTGTTCCGGGTCGCCAACGAGCGCACGACCTTCTCGGACGCCTTCGGCATGGCCGACCAGGTGCTGCATTCGGGCGTGCGTTCGATCACCGACCTGATGATCCTGCCGGGCCTGATCAACCTCGACTTCGCCGACGTCCGCGCCGTGATGAGCGAGATGGGCAAGGCCATGATGGGCACGGGCGAGGCCACGGGTGACGATCGCGCCCTGCTGGCGGCTCAGAACGCCATCGCCAACCCGTTGCTGGACGAGACCAGCCTGAAGGGCGCCAAGGCCGTGCTGGTGAACATCACCGGCGGCATGGACATGACCCTGCTGGAGGTCGACGAGGCCGCCAACGCCATCGCCGGCGAAGTGGACGGCGACGCCAACATCATCTTCGGCGCCGCCTTCGACCCGGCGCTGGACGGCAAGATCCGCGTCTCGGTCGTCGCCACCGGCATGGACGAGGCCGTCATCCAGCAGATCGAGCCGCAGGGCCAGGCCTTCGGCGGTCGCCCGGGCGGTCTGTCGGCCGCTGCGCCGCGTCAGCCGGAAGTCCGCATCGATCCGGTGCGTGAAGCCGCGTCGCAACCGGCGCCGACCCCGACCTATGAAGCCCCGGCCGCCCGCGCGCCCGAGCCGAAGGTCGAGGCCAAGCCCGAGCCGGTCATCCACGACGCGCCGCGCAACCTGGAGCCGATCGTCGATCCTTGGGTCGAGGAATATGAGCAGGGCGCCGGCCGCGCCCAGCCTGCGGCGTCTTCGGAGCAGGGCGACCTCTATTTCGACCGCGCTCCGCAGCGTCAGCAGCCTGCGCCGCAACAACCGGCCCAGCGTCCGGCCGCCCGTCATGAAGAGCCCGCCGAGGAGCCCTTCTACGACGAGCGCGATCATCGTCGCAGCGGCTGGAGCCTGTTCGGCCGCAA
The DNA here is from genome assembly GCF_037055245.1 of Brevundimonas olei. Taxonomy (GTDB): domain Bacteria; phylum Pseudomonadota; class Alphaproteobacteria; order Caulobacterales; family Caulobacteraceae; genus Brevundimonas; species Brevundimonas olei. The sequence continues at coordinate 2,732,678 of NZ_CP146369.1, read as the reverse complement.
GCGTCAGCAGCCTCAACAACAACAGTCCTATGCGCCCCCGCCGTCGTCGAACCGCACGACCCAACAGTTGCGCCAGACGCAGTCGATGCAGCCTCAGCAGCAGGATCCGCAGGTGGGCCAGTCCGAGGATGACGACCTGGAGATCCCTTCCTTTCTCCGCCGTCTCGCGAACTGATCGGCCTAAAAAGTCCTGATAATGAAGCGCCCCGGAGCCGACCTCCGGGGCGTTTTTGCGTGTGGGCGGAAGGCATCGAGCTGTCGTCGAACCGAAACAATCCGAAACCCGACTTTCATTTCGGGCTTGAGCCCCGAGGCGTAAACGACAGGTGAGGCGAAGACCGTCCTGTTTGGGGCGGGTCGCGCAACAGAGAGTTTCCGAGTGACGGTCCGCAACGACCAATACGAACAGACCATCGTCGCCCCGGCCATCTGCGCCGGCGTCGGCGTGCACACCGGCCGCCGCGTGCGTCTGGTCGTGCGCCCGGCTGCGCCTGGCCACGGCATCGTCTTCGTGCGCACGGACGTCACCGACCGCGACAACCGCATCCCCGTCTCGGGCGAGGCGGTCGTGGACGCGCGCCTGAACACCATGATCGAGAACGCGGCGGGCGTGCGCCTGTCGACGATCGAGCACTTGATGGCCGCCCTGGCCGCCCTGGGCGTCTCCAACGCCGTGATCGAGGTGGACGGGCCGGAACTGCCGATCCTGGACGGCTCGGCGCTGCAGTTCGTGCAACTGCTGGACCGCGCGGGCTTCCGTCGTCAGGAAGCGCCCCAGACCTTTATCGAGATCCTGAAGCCGATCCGGGTGGAGGAGGGCGACAAGTCCGCCGTCCTTCTGCCCTGCGACCGCTATGAGATGCGCTTCGAGATCGACTTCCCCACGCCGGTCATCGGCAATCAGGTGGTGGACTTCGTCGTCGACGAGGCGAACTTCCGCTCGGACATCATGGCGGCCCGCACCTTCGGCTTCGCCCATGAGGTCGAGGCCCTGCGTCAGGCTGGTCTGGCCCGCGGCGGCTCGCTGGAGAACGCCGTGGTCATCGACGGCGACCAGATCCTGAACCCCGGCGGCCTGCGCATGGAGCGCGAGTTCGTGCGCCACAAGGCGCTGGACGCCATCGGCGACCTGTACGTCCTCGGCGCGCCGCTGCTGGGCCGCTACGAAGGCGTCAAGGCGGGCCACGCCCTGAACAACAAGCTGGTCCGCGCCCTGCTGGCCCAGCCGGATGCCTGGCGCGAGACGGTTCGCGTGCCCGACATGGCGATGGCGGGCTGAATTCTTCCTTCTCCCCTTGAGGGAGAAGGTGGCAGGCGGAGCCTGACGGATGAGGGGTGGCGACGCCCTGGCATCCAGATCGTCGCGTCGCCGTCCTCGCTAATTTTTAGATGCCGCGCTGACACCCCCCATCCGAGCGCCTCCGGCGCCCACCTTCTCCCACAAGGGGAGAAGGGTCAGCTTAGTGTAATCGCGCTGATCAACCGTCCGAAGTCCGGTTCGCCCGCCAGATAGGCGCGGCGGTTGGAGTAGAAACGATCCGCATCCGCGCGCGTGTCGTCGCCGGTCCAGGCGGCCTCGCCGACGCCCGCCTGCTCCAGCCGCCACAGGACGAAGCCGGGCAGGTCGAACTGGCGTTTATCGTCGGCTGCGCCGGGGGCGAAGAAGCGTTCGCTGCCGGGGTCGTGGTGGGCGAAGCGGTCCTGGTAGTCGGCGCCGACTTCGTATGAGTCCTGGGCGATGCAGGGTCCGACGACGGCGACGATGCGCGACGGCTCGGCCCCCAGGGCCTGCATGGCCGCGACAGTCGAGTGGATGACGCCGCCCAGGGCGCCCTTCCAGCCCGCGTGGGCGGCGCCGATGACGCCCGCCTCGGCGTCGGCGAACAGCACAGGGGCGCAGTCGGCGGTCAGGACGGTCAGCACGGGCCCCTTCACGCCCGCGACCACGGCGTCGCCCTCGGGGCGTTCTCCGGCCCAGCCGCTTTCGGCCACGCGGGCGACAGCGGAATGAACCTGATAGCAGCCGCACAGGTCGTCGGCGGCGCCGCCCATCCATTCGGCGACGCGGCGGCGGTTCTCGGCGACGCGGGCCGGGTCGTCCTTGGAGCCGACGCCTGCGTTCAGTCCGGCGTAGATGCCGTCCGATACGCCGCCCGCGCGGGTGAAGAAGCCGTGGCGCACCCCGGCCCTGGTCAGCAGCGGATGGGTGATGGGGTTCAGGCTCATTCGGCCCCCTCCAGTTCGAAACGGGCGGCGTCGATGGCGGCCTGAACGGCCTTGCGGGCCTGGGGGCTGTTCTTCCAGCAGGTCGAGCCGACGCTGGCGGCGGCTCCGGCGCAGACGACGGCCGCGTCGGCCTGGGCCAGACGGGCGAAGCCGCCGACGCTCAGTTCCTCCAGCCGCTGGATCACCTTGGGGCCGACGCCCTTGGTCGCCAGCAGGATCTGGCGCTCATGCTCGGTGAAGGTCATGGCCGCATCAGTCTCCATCATCGGGCGCGCCGCGTCAGAAGCCCGGCAGGGCCAGTGAATGGGGCGAGAAGATCGCCGTCGCCTTGAACAACTCGCCCATCTGATCCGGCGCGGTCAGGCGGTCCAGCTGGCGCTGGATGACCGGGGCGGCTTCGGGGCGTCCCTGCATCAACCGCTGGGCGCGGGCTTCGATCCCCAACGCCTTGAGGAAGGCGCCCTGACCGACGCAGCCGGTGACGTCGGCGCCGCCGCGCACGGCGGCCTCCAGCACCAGGGGGAAGTCGGCCCATTGCGTCAGGTCGGCCTCGCCCGGCGTGGACAGGGGATCGACCTTTTGATGCCGCCGCAGGGCCTGGAGCGTGTCGCCCGCCTCGGGTTTGCTGCGGCCGTAGTCGATCAGCAGGGCGGCGCCGGATGCGGCGCGGATCAGGCTGGCCAGATCGCGGCCGAAGGCGGCCTGCTGTTCCGAAATCTCGATGATCTGGCCCGGTTCGACGTCGAAGCCGGGCGTCTCGAAGCCATCGGCGATGGCGGTCAGGCCGAAGGTCAGTTCATTGTCGTCGGTGACGCCGATGCGGCGCTCGGCCCAGCCGCCTTCGGTCTTGATGAACTGGCGCGCGGGCAGGCAGTCCAGCACCTCATTGGCGATCAGGATGACCGGGGCGTCGGTCTCGATCTGGTGCAGGGCGCTGAGCCAGCGCGGATGCGCGTCGGCGTCGGCCAGCCGCCGGGCCTGTTCGGCGCGCAAGGGCGCGCTCGGCTCGATCAGGATCAGGTCGACCGCCTGCAGGAAGCCGGGAACCAGCCGCGCGGCGCGCAGCACGTCGGACATCAGCGTGCCGTCGCCGGGACCCACCTCGACCAGCCGCACCCGCTCGGGCGCGCCCAGACGGGTCCAGGTCTCGATCGCCCACAGGCCGATCAGTTCGCCGAACATCTGGCTGATCAGCGGGGCGGTGATGAAGTCGCCGCCTTCGCCCAGCGCCGGGCGGGTGGCGTAATAACCGCCCTTGGGGTCGTGCAGGCAGCGGGTGACGTAGTCCGCCACCGTCATCGGCCCGGTCAACACGATCTCGCGGACCAGCCGGTCCTTGAGCGTCTCCGCCATGATGGTCTTACGCCTCCGTGACGGCCGGCTTCTTCAGCGCCCGCCAGATCAGCCAGGCGCCGACCAGCATCATCGGGATCGACAGGATCATCCCCATGGTCAGGCCCAGCGGCAGGTTCTCCAGCCCGGCGTCGGGCTGGCGCACGTTCTCCAGCGCGGCGCGACAGACGCCGTAGCCCAGCAGGAACAGGCCGGTGACGAAGCCGGGGCGCTTGAACATCCGCCACTTCCAGATCGCCAGCGACAGGACGATGAACAGCAACAGCCCTTCCAGGCCCGCCTCATACAGTTGGCTGGGGTGGCGCGGCTCGTTGCCGGCGGGGCAGAAGCCGTACATCTGCTGGATGCGTTCGTTGCAGAAGCGGATGGCCCAGGGAACCGTCGTCTCGCGGCCCCACAGCTCGCCGTTGATGAAGTTGGCGATGCGGCCGAAGAACAGGCCGAGCGGCGCGACCGGGGCGATCAGGTCGCCCAGGCTGAGCGGGTTCACCTTCTGGCGCCGGGCGTAAAGGGCGATGGCGATGACCACGCCCAGGAAGCCGCCGTGGAAGCTCATGCCGCCGGTCCACAGCTGCAACAGCTCCAGTCGCTCGCCCCAGCTGTCGCCGGTGAAGAGTTGAGCGAACATCGCCGGCTTGTAGAAGAGGGCGTAGCCGAAACGCCCGCCCAGGATGACGCCCAGCGTGATCCACAGCACCAGGTCGTCCAGCTGCTGTCCGCCGACGGGCGACCGGCCCGGCGCCCACAGCCGCTCGGTCTTGGCCAGGCGTGAGGCGTACCACCAGCCCAGGACGATGCCGGCCACATAGGCCAGGGCGTACCAGCGGATGGGCAGGGGGCCGAGATGGATCAGGACGGGGTCGAATTCGGGAAAGGGCACGGGGCCTCCGTCTGCGCCTTCAGAAGTTGACCATCGTCTAGCAAGCGGGACTGCATTCGTCGCGCGCTTTTCCCGCGAAGCAGTCTATAGGCCGCAGGCAGGTAAGGTTTGGTTTACCCAAATCAATGCACCGTTAACCATGTCCGGGCCGATGGTCCGGGAGTTCTCAAGAGGCCGCCATGCAGACGCGCAATCCCCTCCTTGATGAGTTCGCCAAGCTGACGACCGGCGCCATGGGCCTGGCTCAGGCCGCGGGTGAAGAGGCCAAGGCTGCCTGGCGCGCCCAGGCCGACCGCTTCGTCGCCGAAATGGATCTGGTGCGCCGCGACGAGTTCGACGTGCTGAAGGACGAGATCGCCGCCCTGCGCGCCGAGATCGCGATGCTGAAGGCCGCTGCGCCTGCTCCGAAGAAGGCCGCCAAGGGATCGTCCACAGACGCCGCTTCAAGCCCGGATTCAGCCGGTTGAGCCGAATCTGCGAACACGCCTACCGTCTTCAAGGGCGCTCATCTGAGTCGCCGTCGTCGCTGAAGAGTTGAACGCCTGATGGATGCTGTGAGACCCGAAGAGGTCGACCTGCCCTTTGATCCGCTGGATGTGGTCGAGCACGTCCTGACGGCGGAGAACCTGCCGTTCGACCGCACGGACGAGGGCGATCTGGCCTTCGCCCTGGCCGGCGACTGGAAGGACTACGAACTCTGGTTCGCCTGGCGGCCCGAGGGCGACTGCCTTCAGCTGTGCCTGGCGCTGGACCTGCGGGTGGCCAAGACGCGCCGCGCGGCGGCCTATGAACTGGTCTCCATGATCAATCAGCGCACCTGGCTGGGCCATTTCGAGATCTGGCCGGATGAGGGCGAGATCGTCTTCCGTCACGCCCTAGCCCTGCCGCACACCGAGCGTCCGACCTTGGCTCAGGCCGCGTCCATGATCGACGCGGCGGTCGAGGCGGCGGACCGTTACTATCCGGCCTTCGACTTCATGGTGCGCGGCTCCAAGAAGCCGAAGGAGGCGATCGACGCCTGCCTGTTCGAGACCGTGGGCAACGCCTGATGAGCGGCGACGGACGTCCGGTCGTGCTTCAGGGCGTCGGGCGCCTGGGCTCGGCCATTCTGGAAGGTTGGCTGGCGACGGGCGCCGTCGATCCGGCCGATCTGATCATCCTGACGCCGTCCGAAAAGCCGGTCGCCGAGGCGGCGCGGGCGAAGGGCGCGCGGGTCAATCCGCCGCTGGAAGCGCTGGCCGACGCCCGCGCCTTCGTCATCGGCGTCAAGCCCGCCAAATGGCTGGAAGCCGCGCAGACCGTCCTGCCGCATCTGGCGGCGGACGCCGTGATCGTCTCGGTCATGGCCGGGGTGCGTGGCGAGACGATCTCTGAGGGCTACGACGGCCGCCCGGTCGTGCGCGTCATGCCGACGACCGGCGTGGCTCAGGCGCGCGGCGTGGCGACGTTGTGGTCGGCCGACGCGGAGGCTTTGAGCGTCGGGCAGTCGCTGTTCGAGCCGATCGCCGAGACGGTCCTGCTGGACGACGAGGCGCTGATGCACGCGGCGACGGCGGTGTCCGGCTGCGGCCCGGCCTATTTCTTCGCCTTCACGCGCGCCCTGGCCGAGGCCGGGGAGGCCGAGGGGCTGTCGCCTGAGGCGGCGGCGCGTCTGGCGCGCGCCACCCTGCGTTCGGCTGCGGCGGGCGTGTACGGCGACGAGGCGTTGAACGCCCTGATCGACCGCGTGGCCTCGCCGGGCGGCGTGACCCAGGCCGGTCTGATCGCCCTCAATGAAAACGGCGCCCTCGACCGTTCTGTCGAGAGCGCCGTGAAGGCGGCGGTCGCCAAGTCCAGCGAACTCAGCGGCTGATCGTCAAGCGCCTCAGCGTTTGACGAAACGTCCTTCGGCCAGGTTGCGGGCCAAGCGGTCATAGGCGCGCTGGGCGTCGGTCCAGGTGGTGGAACCGCGCGCATCGGCCAGGGTCGGGGTGTAGTAGTCGAACTTGACCGGCTGGACCTCGCCCGAGGCCATGGTCACCGAGCCTTCCACCGCCGCGCCGCCGATCGACAGGCTGCGCATGCCGTCCAGACCGGGCTTGTCGCCCAGTTGCTGCATGGTCGGACGATTGGGCTTCAGGTCTGTGATGACCAGTTCCACGCGAGCGCCATCCAGGGCGTGACGATCCGTCAGCACGCGTTCGACGGTGCGGGTCAGGTCGCTGACCTGTTGCTGGACGTCGCGGTCGCCCAGTTCCTGGGCGGTCTTGGCGAAGTCGGGGCTGACCGTCACGACGACGGCCGAAGGCTGAGCTGCTGCGGCGCCGGAGATGGCGAGGGCGGCGGCGAGCGGCGCAAAGAAAGCAATACGACGCATATTCGGACTCCTGATTCCAGGCCCCCCTGGAACAGGGGACAAGATGGCGATGATTTTACGGTTCCGCTAGGGGCGAGGGCCAAAGTTCGCGCGAAATCGGTCTAGGCGGCGCGGCGATCGGCCGGCAGCCGGATGGACGCCTTCAGTCCGCCCAGGTCGCTGCGGCCCAGGGTGATGTCTCCGCCGTGGCTGCGCGCCACGTCGCGGGCCACGGCCAGACCCAGGCCCACCCCCTTGCGATTCTGGTTGCGCGAGGCGTCCAGGCGAGAGAAGGGACGGAAGGCCTCCTCGTGCATGTCGTCGGGGATGCCGGGGCCGTCGTCCTCGACCAGAATCTCAAGGCCGCCGGAGGGCAGGGGACGGGCCGACAGCCGCACCTTTTCACCGTGCGACGCGGCGTTGCCGACCAGGTTGTTGATCGCCCGACGAAAGGCCAGGGGCCGGGCCAGCATGTTCAGGTCGTCGGGCGCCTCGACCTCGGCCACGGCGCCCGAGCGGCGGGCGTCCTCGGCGGCGCGGCGCAGCATTTCCGGCACCGAGATCGTTTGAGCCGCCTCGCCCGCCTCGCCGCGCGCGAAGGCCAGGTATTCGTCGATCATGTGCTCCATCTCGTCCAGGTCGCCCTTCATCGCTTCGGCGCGTTTGAAGGGCGGGGCCAGGGCCAGTTCGAGCCGCAGACGGGTCAGGGGGGTGCGCAGGTCATGGCTGACGGAGGCCAGCAGGGCGGTGCGCTGGTCGATATGGCGCTGGATGCGCGACCGCATGTCCAGAAAGGCGCTGGCGGCGGCCCGCACCTCGCGCGCGCCGTGCGGCTTGAAGCGCGGCACGCTCTCGCCCCGGCCAAAGGCCTCGGCGGCGTGAGCCAGGCGCTCGATGGCGCGGACCTGGTTGCGGATGAACAGCACCGCCACGCCCAGCAGCAGGACGGTGGCGATCATCAGCCACAGGACGAAGATATGGGCCTGGGTCGCCACGGCGCGCTCGCGCGGGGCGATGATGCGCAGGACGCCGTCGGCTTCCTGCACGCGGATGTCGACATAGGCGGGATACCGGGTGGTGTCGAACCAGAAGGGCTGGTCCAGCCGCGAAGCCAGGGCCTTCTCCAGCGTCCGGTCGACCAGGCCCAGGGCCCCGCGTCGCTCCTCGTCGGGCAGGGAGGCGGCGGGCTGGAAGGCGATGGACAGTTGCATCGACCGTTCGGCGCGCTCGGAGATCAGCGCCAGGTTCCGGGCCGAGGGATCGTCCCGATAGCTCTCGGCCGCCCAGGCCACGTCGCCGGCCAGACCCTCGGACAGGCGCGCCGTCACCGCCTGCCAGTGGGCGTCGAAGAAGGCCCAGGTCACCGCCGCCTGCATGATCAGCACCGGCAGGACGATGATCAGCAGCGACCGGCCCCAGAGCGAGGTCGGCAGCCGACGCTTGATCCACCGCGTCCAGACGTTGAACGGCATCAGCCGCATGGAGGGCGTTCCGTTTCCTGTCGTCAGTCCGGCGCCAGCATATAGCCGACGCCGCGCACCGTCTGGAGATAGCGCGGATTCTTGGGGTCCGCCTCCAGCTTGCGGCGCAGGCGCGTCACCTGCACGTCCACGGCTCGGCCGGTGATGTCGGCCGTGTCCGGCGACAGGGTCATGCGCTCGACGGGCGAATGGGCGTGGATGGCCAGGGTCTTCAGCAACTGCGCCTCCGCCTCGGTCAGGCGCTGGGGTTCGCCGTCGCGCGTCAGCTCCAGCCGCTCCATGTCGAAGACGGCGGGGCCCATGCGGATCTCCTTGGGCGTCATCAGCTTGCCGCCGGTGCGGCGCAGGATGGCCTCGATCCGCAACGCCAGCTCACGCGGGTCGAAGGGTTTGGACATATAGTCGTCGGCGCCGCGCGACAGACCCTCGATCCGGTCGTCCGGGTCGCCCTTGGCCGTCAACAGCAGCACGGGCGTCTTGGACAGGGCCGCCTGGCTGCGGATCCAGGTCGTCAGGTCGAACCCGCTCTCGCCCGGCATCATTACGTCCAGCACGATCAGATCGAACTCGATCAGCTCGACCAGCCGACGCGCCGCGCCCGCGTGGGCGGCGCCGGTGACGCGATAGCCCTCGCGGCTCAGGAACTCCTTGAGCAGTTCGCGGATGCGGTCGTCGTCGTCGACGACCAGGACGTGCCGCCCGCTGCCGGCGGGGGCGACAGGGCCGGAGCGGCCGTTGGCGCGAGGCTCGATCATGCTCATTGCGACTCTCCTCGCGATGCGCCGTTGACGCTGGCGCGCGACAGGCGTCTAACCGATTTCGTTGCGCGGGAGACGTTCTTCAATGGCCTTCGTTCCTTTCGACGATCGTGACGGCTGGATCTGGTTTGACGGCGAGTTCGTCCCCTGGCGGGAGGCGAAAACGCACGTTCTGACCCATGGCCTTCACTACGGCTCGTCGGTGTTCGAGGGTGAGCGTATGTATGGCGGTGAAATCTTCAAGCTGACAGCCCATAGCCAGCGCCTGAAGCGTTCGGCCGAACTGCTCGACTTCGAGATTCCCTATAGCGTGGCCGAGATCGACGCCGCCTGCAAGGAAACCTGCGCGCGCAACGGCCTGATCGACTGCTATATCCGCCCTGTCGCCTATCTGGGCGCCGAGCAGCTGAGCGTTTCGGCCAGGAACAGCAAGGTCCACCTGGCCATCGCCGCCTGGGAATGGCCCAGCTATTTCGACCCCGAGGTCAAGAAGAAGGGCATCGCCCTGGAGTGGGCCAAATGGCGCCGCCCCGACCCGTCCACGGCGCCGTCCACGGCCAAGGCGGCGGGCCTCTACATGATCTGCACCATGTCCAAGACGGCCGCCGAGAAGCGCGGCTACGCCGACGCCCTGATGCTCGACTGGCGCGGCTATGTGGCCGAGGCGACCGGCGCCAACGTCTTCTTCGTCAAGGACGGCGCCCTGCACACGCCGCGCGTCGACCACATCCTGGACGGCATCACCCGCCAGACGGTGATCGAAATGGCCCAGGCGCGCGGGACCGAGGTCGTGGTGCGCGACATCCTGCCGGAAGAGCTGGCCGGCTTCTCCGAGTGCTTCCTGACCGGCTCGGCCGCCGAAGTCACCCCGGTGGGGCAGGTCGGCGACTATCGCTTCACGCCGGGCGAACTGTCGCTGGGTCTGATGGACGACTACGGCAAGCTGGTGCGCGGCCAGTTGTAAGGTTTCCCTCTCCCGGCGGGAGAGGGCTTGAGCCTCCAAGAGCCGAAGGCGATTGGCGCAGGCGAAAGGGTGAGGGGCTTGTCCTATCCGTCGGCGTGAGCCGTCGCGCGACGGCCTTTCGGCCGACTTCACTCGAGAACCCTCACCCTTTCGCGCCAGAACGATCGCTACGCTCTCGTGCGCTCAAGCCCTCTCCCGTCGGGAGAGGGTCTTTCCATTGCCCCTTGCCAGCCGGTCTCTCCTGGCGTTGATGCGCATTTGAGAAACCGGCTCCCATAGCGCCGGTCGCGGAGCCGCTTATTTCATGTTCAGCCTCCTGAACCTCCAGAGCCTGTTCGGGCTGGTCGTCATCGTCGCCCTCTGCTGGGCGATCTCAGAGAACCGCCGCGCTTTTCCGTGGCGGCTGGCGATCGGCGCCGTGCTGGTGCAGGCGGCTCTGGTGCTGGCGACCTTCGCCATCCCCGGCTCGCAGGTGGTGCTGGACGGCATCAACAATGCGGTGAAGGGGCTGGAGCTGGCGACCGAAGAGGGCACCAGGTTCGTCTTCGGCTTCCTGGCGGGCGGAGATCAGCCCTACGCCGTGGCCAATGAGGGCGCGCTGTTCACCTTCGCCTTCAACGTGCTGCCGCTGATCCTGGTGATCTCGGCCCTGTCGGCCCTGTTGTGGCACTGGAAGATCCTGAAGTGGATCACCCTCGGCTTCGGCTTCCTGTTTCAGCGGACCATGGGGCTGGGCGGCGCCTCGGCGCTGGCGGTGGCGGCCAACGTCTTCCTGGGCATGATCGAAAGCCCCATCGTCATCCGCGCCTATCTGGACAAGCTGACCCGTTCGGAAGTCTTCCTGATGATGGTGGTCGGCCTGGCCACCGTCGCCGGTTCGACCATGGTGGCCTATGCGACCATTCTGTCGCCGGTCCTGTCCAATGCCGCGGGGCACGTGCTGGTGGCCTCGATCGTCTCGGCGCCGGCCGGCGTCATGCTGGCCCGCGTCATCATCCCTGAAAAGCCCGGCGAGGGCGGAGCCGTGGCCGACTACAACTCGGCCCTGAAATACGACAGTTCCGTCGACGCCATCGTCAAGGGCACGTCCGACGGCCTGATGGTGGTGCTGAACATCTCGGCCGTGCTGATCGTCTTCGTGGCCCTGGTGGCCCTGGCCAACATTATCCTGGGCGGCTTCGTCATCGCCGGCGAACCGCTGACGGTCGAGCGCATCCTGGGCGTGCTGTTCGCGCCCGTGGCCTGGCTGACCGGCGTGGAATGGGCCGACGCCCACAAGGCGGGCTGGCTGCTGGGGGTCAAGCTGACCCTGACCGAGTTCGTCGCCTTCATCGAACTGGGCAAGGTTCCGGCCGCCGAGATGAGCGAGCGCACCCGGATGCTGATGACCTATGCCCTGTGCGGTTTCGCCAATATCGGCTCGGTCGGGATCACCGTCACCGGTCTGTCGGTGCTGATGCCCGAGCGGCGCGAAGAGGTGCTGGGGCTGGTGTGGAAGGCGCTGTTCGCCGGCTTCCTGGCGACCCTGATGACCGCCTGCATCGTCGGGGCCTTGCCCGCCGCCGTCTTCGCCTAGTAGCGTCGCGCAGGGCAGCCGAAGGGACCCTTTGATGAAGCTCTATGAAAGCCGCCGCGCGCCCAATCCGCGGCGCGTCCGCTGGGTCATGGCGGAAAAGGGCGTGACCGACGTCGAGCGGGTCGAGATCGAGCTTCTGGCGGGCGAGCACCGCACACCGGCCTATCGCGCCAAGTTCGGCGTGCCGCATGTCCCGGCGCTGGAGCTGGACGACGGGACCTGCCTGACCGAATCCATCGCCATCTGCCGCTATCTGGAGGCGCTGCACCCCGAGCCGAACCTGTTCGGCCGCGATCCGAAGGAGCAGGCCGTCATCGAGATGTGGATGCGGCGGTGCGAGATGTATCTGGCCAATCCGATGATGCTGAACGTGCGCTTCACCCATCCGGCCCTGGCCGCGCTGGAGGCGCCTCAGCCCCAGGTCGCCGAATACAACCGCCTGGGCGCCGAACGCTTCATGAAGACGCTGGATCGGCATCTGGCGGATCATGAGTTCATCGCCGCCGACCGCTTCACCATCGCCGATATCGTCGGGGCTGTGGGTCTGGATTTCGCCCGCCTGGTCAAATACCGGCCGCCCGAGGAGCTGACGCATCTGGCCCGCTGGCTGGAGGCCTGTCGCGCTCGTCCGGCGGCGGCGGCGGGGATGTGATCCGACCTTGCGCACTCTGACTGCGCCGGACCGCTGGCTGGCCCTGCTGCTGGCCGCTCTGGCGGGCTATGTCGACAGCCTGGGTTTCCTGCATCTGGGCGGGGTGTTCGTCTCCTTCATGAGCGGCAACATCACCCGTCTGGCCGTCAGCCTGGCCGAAGGGCGGTGGCTGGCGGCGGGCGCGGTTGGGGGCGTGCTCCTGCTGTTCATTCTGGGCGCCATGCTCGGCGCCCTCGTCGCGGGCGGGGAGGGCGCGCGCTCGCGCAGTCGGGTGCTGGCGCTGGAGGCGGCGCTGCTGGCCGGCGCCGCCCTGGCGGCCGGAGCCGGGCTCGCGCCCCTGGCGATCAGCCTGATGGTCCTGGCCATGGCGGTCGAGAACTCGGTCTTTCTGCGCGACGGCGAGGTCGGGGTCAGCCTGACCTATATGACCGGAACCCTGGTCAAGACGGGGCACGCCCTGGCCGCCGCCCTGCGCGGCGGCGATCCCTGGGCGTTCCGGCCCTATATGGCGCTCTGGGCGGGCCTGGCCGGGGGCGCGCTGATGGGGGCCGCGGTCTATGGCCGCCTGGGGCTGATCGCCCTGTGGCCGGCGGCCGCGCTCGCCATGGTTCTGGCGCTGAAGATGAGGTTCAACCGCGCGGCGTGAACTTCCGGATCACGCCGGAGAAGGTCATCAGCAGGCGCTCGCCGGTGACGATCTGGCCGCGCACGAAGATCAGGCTCTTGCCTGCCTTGGACACCTCGCCCGTCGCCTCGATCAGCTCGCCGACGTAGGCGCCGTCGATGAAGGTCGAATCCAGCTGCACCGTCACGCCCGAGGCGCCCTCCATTTCCTGATAGGCGATCTGGAACATGGCGATGTCGGCGAAGGTCATCAGGCAGCCGCCGTGCATCCGTCCGCCGAAATTCATGTGCTTCTGCTCGGCGCGGAAGGCGCAACGCATGGAGCCGTCGGGATCCGGCTTGCGATAGAAGGGGCCGACGGTGGAGTCGAAGGTGGCGCCGGAGACCTCATAGGTCTCCCACCCCGCGAACTCGCCTTCGGTGATGGTGATCTTGCCGACCATGCGATTACGCCTTCTTTCTGATCTCGCGCTGCCGCATATAGCGCGCATGAGCGATCCAATCGAAGCGGCCATTTTCGAAAAACTGGCCAAGGCCGATCCCAAGAACGTCGGCGGCAAGAGCATCGAACCGGCCGATGTGGCCAAGGAGCTGCAGCCCGAGCAGTGGCAGCGGATGCTGCCCAAGGTGAAGGCGACGGCGCTGGGCCTGATGCGTCAGGGCCGGCTGACCATCACCAAGAAGGGCAAGGCGGTCGATCCCAACAACTTCCGCGGCGTGATCCGTCTGCGCCTCCCGACCGAGGCCGAGACGGCCGCGGCCCTCGCGGCCCTGCCGCCGGTCGAAGCGTCGGATGACGACTTCGACTGATCCGGAAAACGGCCCGGAGACTGCGCTCGACGCGGTCCTGGCCGAAATCCGCGCCTGTCGGGCGTGTCTGGGCCTGTTGCCGCACACGCCGCGCCCGGTGGTCATGGTCGCGCCCGAAACCCGGCTGTTGATCTGCGGCCAGGCGCCGGGCCGGCGCGTGCATGAAAGCGGCCTGCCGTTCACCGATCCGTCCGGGGTTCGTCTGCGCGACTGGATGGGCGTGGACGAGGCGACCTTCTACGGCGACCCGCGCATCGGCGTCGCGGCCCAGGCCTTCTGTTTTCCCGGCACCGATCCGAAAGGCGGCGACTATCCCCCGCCGCGCCGCTGCGCCGAGTTGTGGCGGGCGCGCCTGCTGGCGGAACTGCCGAAGGTCGAGTTGACCCTGCTGGTCGGCGGTTATGCGCAGGCCTGGGCTCTCGGCGATCGAACCAAGGCGAACATGACCGAGACGGTCCGCGCCTGGCGCGACTATGCGCCCTCTGTCCTGCCCCTGCCCCATCCGTCCTGGCGCAACACGGCCTGGCTGAAGAAGAACCTCTGGTTCGAGGCCGAGGTTCTGCCCTACCTTCGTCGGCGGACAGCGGAGATATTGGCGTGACCTATCGCTTTTCCCTTCTCCCCTTGTGGGAGAAGGTGGCTCGCGGAGCGAGACGGATGAGGGGGCGGTCGGTCCCAGCCTCATCATCGACCGCCGCGTTTGCTGACACAGCCCCCTCATCCGAGCGCCTCCGGCGCCCACCTTCTCCCCCGAGGGGAGAAGGGCGATGGATCGCCGCCGCCCTTCTTTCTCTCGCCCTCGCCGCCTGCGCCACGCCTCACGTTCAGCCGCCGCTGACGCCGCCCAACGGGTTCAACGGGCCGCGCATCGAGGCGGGAACCCTGGGCCGCGGCGCCTTCGTGGTGCAGGACGGGGCGCGGCTGCCCTATCTGCGCTGGAGTCCGGAAGGTCAGGCGCCGTGGGCGGTCATCGTCGCCCTGCACGGCTTCAACGACCACTACGCCTCCTTCCGCTTCGCCGGGCCGTGGTGGGCGACGCGGGGCATCGAGACCTGGGCTTATGACCAGCGCGGCTTCGGCCTGGCCCCCAACCGGGGCGAGTTCGCGGCCGAAAGCCTGACCAGCCAGGACCTGCGCACCATCGTCGCCCTGGTCCGGGCCCAGCGGCCCAACGCCCTGATCGTGGTGGCGGGCGAAAGCATGGGCGGCTCCTCGACCATCGCCGCCTTCGGCTCCGACACACCGCCCGACGCCGATCGAGTGGTGCTGCTGGCCCCCGGCGTCTGGGGCTGGTCCAGCCAGAGCGCCTTCAACCGCGCAGGGCTATGGACCGCCGCTCGCCTGATGGGAGCCAAGCGGGTCGAGCCGCCGTCCTTCGCCGTGCGCGACATCCGCGCCTCGGACAATACGCTGGAGCTGATCCGCAACGGCCGCGATCCCCTGTCGATCCTGTCGACGCGGTTCGATTCCCTGTACGGCCTGGTCGATCTGATGGAGACGGCGACGCGTCGGTTGGGGAAGATCGAGACGCCGACCCTGCTGCTCTACGGCGCCCACGATCAGATCATCACCAAACGCCCCATGCGCCGCGCCCTGGAACAGGCGGGCGAGCGGCCGAACCTGACGACGGCCTACTACGCCGACGGCTGGCACATCCTGAACCGCGACCTTCAGGCCGAGACCGTCTTCGCCGACGTCGAAGCCTGGCTGCGCGATCCGGCCCGTCCGCTGCCGTCCGGCGCGCCGCCCGTGCTGCCGGCCCTGGCGGCCGATCCGAAGGCGCGCTGAGGTCTGAGCCGCCCGAATATTGAGCATATGATAACCGCGGTCGTCGTAACCGAGCGGGATGACCGTTTCTCGCCCCCATCTGCCCGCTCTCGATAGTCTGCGCGGACTGGCCGCCCTGGCCGTTTGCCTGATGCATGCGACGCCGCTGTTCGGGCTCAGCGCCCTGGCGCCGCACGCGTATGTGGCGGTGGACTTCTTCTTCGTGCTGAGCGGGTTTGTTCTCTATTATCGCTACGCCCATGTCCTGCTGCCCGGCGCGCAGCGGCCGATGGGCGCAGGAGCCTTCATGCTGCGGCGGATCGCTCGGCTCTATCCCCTCTATGTGCTGGCGACGCTGATGGGGTTCGCCCTGACGACCCTGTGGCTGGCGGCGAACGGAAATCTGGGCGCCGAGGCGGGCGCCTCGGTCTATGCGCTGATCAGCGGTCTGCTGATGATCCCGGCGGTGCTCGACACCTCGGGTCTGCACGACGCCCAGGTGCTGTTCCCCTATGTCGACCTCGGCTGGTCGATCTTCTGGGAAATGGTCATGTCCGTGCTCTTCGTTTTCTGGGCGAAGGCGGGGTTGCGGTTCCTGCTCGTGGTCGGAGCTGTCGCCTTCCTGGCGCTGGCGGCGGCGACCTGGTCGATGGGATCGGTGGACGGGGGGTGGCAATTGGCGAATTTCCATGTCGGAGGCCTGCGCGCCCTGACCGGCTTCTGCCTGGGCATGATGACGGCGCGCGTCTTCCTGGCGCGAGACAATGCGGCGAAGACGACCGCGCGCCCCCTGCTGGCCTGGGGCGCCTTGGCCCTGGTCGCGGCCGCAGCGGTCTATGTGGTGCTGGGGCGATCCTTCACAGTCCTCGGCGTCGAGTTGCTGCTCCTGGCCTGCGTCTTCCCGGCGGTCGTGTGGATGACGGCGGTCTCAGCTCCGCGCATTCTGAGCGTCGGTCCCGGCGTGGTGTTGGGCGGGGCCTCCTACTCCATCTACCTGCTGCACGGCTCCCTGCTGGAGGCGACCAGCGTGGTGCTGAAGCGAATCCCCTTCCTGGCGCCGTCGCCCCTGATCGGCCTGATCTGGCTGGCGGGGGTTCTGGTCGCCAGCTGGCTATGCTGGAAGCTGTTCGAGACTCCGGCGCGGCGGTGGGTGATGGCTCGGTTTGAACGTCCGAAACGACCCGCCCTGGCCGAAGGCTGAACGCAGGAAACACGGAAATCGGGGCCTGAAGCCGCAGTCGGCCCGGAACTGGCGGCGCCGGCACGGTGATGCTTGCCGTTTGTCGGAGGGGCGCGTATGTCCATGCGCACAAAAAATACCCCAGGAAAGGCCTGTCATGGGCATGACGCTGTTTGATTCTCCTTCTTTCTCGAACCATGAAGGCGTCCACGCCTTCTATGATGAGAAAACCGGCCTGAAGGCGATTGTTGCGGTGCACTCGACCGCGCGCGGTCCGGCCGTGGGCGGCACTCGCATGTGGAACTACGCCACCGCCGCCGAGGCGCTGGAAGACGTGCTGCGCCTGTCCAAGGGCATGAGCTACAAGAACGCCGTCGCGGACCTGGAGATGGGCGGCGGCAAGTCGGTTATCATCGGCGACAGCCGCACCCAGAAGTCGCCTGAGCTGTTCCATGCCTTCGGCCGCTATCTGAACGGCCTGGGCGGCCACTACTACGCCGCCGAAGACGTCGGCACCTCGGTCGAGGACATCGCCGAAGCGCGCAAGGTCACCGAATACGTCCTGGGCCTGAAGGACGGCCCGGAAGCCTCGGGCGACCCGAGCCCGGTCACGGCCGAGGGCGTGTTCCGCTCGAACCTGGTCGTGGCGCGGCGCCTATTCAAACAGGACGACATGACCGGCCTGACCGTCGCCATCCAGGGCGTGGGCCACGTCGGCGCCTATCTGGCCGAGAAGCTGCACAAGGCCGGCGCCAAGCTGATCATCACCGACGTCAACCAGGCCAACCTGGAGGCCGTCGCCGCCAGGACGGGCGCCGAGATCGTCGCCCCGGACGCCATCTATGACGTCGCCGCCGACATCTACGCCCCGTGCGCCCTGGGCGCGACGTTGAACCCGCAGACGCTGGACCGCCTCAAGGTCAAGGCCGTGTGCGGCGCCGCCAACAACCAGCTGGCCACCGCCGACATCGGCGACGAATTGTTCAAGCGCGGCATCCTGTATTCGCCGGACTACGTCATCAACGGCGGCGGCATCATCAACGTCGCCTCGGAAATGAACGCCCGCCAGACCGGCGGCGCCTATGACGCCTCGTGGGTCGAAGGCAAGCTGTCGCGCCTGATGGAGACGTTCGAGGAAATCCTCGAGCGTTCGGTCTCCGAGAACAAGCCGACCCACCTGATCGCCGACGCCATCGCCGAGGCTCGCATCAAGGCCGCGGCCGACAAGAAGGCCGAAGCCCAGAAGGTCTAAGGGTCTTCGACAAGACAGCCTGCCTTCCTTGAGGAGGCGGGCGGGCGCCGGGGGGCGCCGAAGGGGGTGCGGGGCGTGATGGTCCCGCAGCCCCTTTTTCTTTTGCGCGCGAGTTATCCCTCTCGCGTCGGGAGAGGGGGCTCCGGATTCCCATCTCTTTAACGCCTCTTAACGCCGCATTTACCATCCAGGCGGCAGTTTCTGCCTAGCGGGTTCGGTTCGTCCCGCGTGTGCAGGGGCGGTTGCGCGTGGGCGGCTTCACGGAAGCTTTGAAGAAGTTCGGCGTCGGACGCCTGGCCGCCATCCTGGGCGTGGCCGCAGGCGTGGCCGCCGTCCTGGTCGCCGTCATGCTGCGCGTGGGCCAGGCGCCGGACGCCTTGCTCTATTCCAACCTCGACCTGCGCGAGGCGGCCGAGATCGGCGCGGCCCTGGATCAGGCCAGTATCAAATATTCCTCCAGGGGCGACGGCTCGACCATCTTCGTCAGCCGCGACGAGGTGGGCGCGGCGCGCCTGATGCTGGCGGGCAAGGGGCTCGTGACCTCGGGCAGCGTCGGCTACGAAATCTTCGACAACCAGTCGGTGCTGGGTCAGACCGAGTTCCAGCAGAACCTGAACGAACAGCGCGCCCTGCAGGGCGAACTGGCGCGCACCATCATGTCGATGCGCGGCATTTCCTCGGCCCGCGTCCACATCACCATGCCTCGGCGCGAGATGTTCCAGGCCGCCGCCATCGATCCGACCGCCGCCGTGGTGGTGGGGCTGTCGGGCCGCGATCTGACGGCCGATCAGGTGCGGGCCATCCGCAACGTCGTCGCCTCGTCCGTGCCGAACCTGAAGCCGGACAAGGTCACGGTGACGGACCAGGCCAACCGCACCCTGGCGGCCGGGTCCGAGGACACCGGCTTCACCTCGGCCACCGCCGAAGCGGCCAAGGCCTCGACCGAGGCCCAGATGCAGGCCCGCATCAAGGACATCGTCGAGGGCGTCGTCGGCGTCGGCGCCGCGCGCGTGCAGGTGACGGCCGACATCGACCATAGCCGCTCGACCACCCAGGAGCAGCGTTTCGATCCGGATGGCCAGGTCGTCCGCTCGACCTCGACCAACGGCAGCCAGTCGCAGGATACGACCGGCCAGCAGGACGGCGGCGTCACCGCCACCAACAACATCCCCGGCGGAGAGGCGCCCAATGCGACGCCGCTCGGTTCGACCCGCGCCGAGAACACTGAGACGACCAACTATGAAATCTCCAACACCACCACGACGACGGTGAAGGAGCCGGGCGAGGTCCGGAAGCTGTCTGTCTCGGTGGCGGTCGACGGCAAATACACCCCCGCCGCCGAGGGCGGGGGCGAACCGACCTACGCGGCCCGCACCGAAGAGGAGGTGCAGCAGATCAAGGCCCTGGTCGCCGCCGCCGTCGGCATCGACGAGGCGCGCGGCGACAAGCTGGAGGTCGTCAACGTCCGCTTCAACCGCGAGCCCTCGGCTGCGCCGGGCGAGGCGCAGGGTTCGTCGCTGTTCGCCTTCGACAAGAACGACATCATGCGCGGGGTCGAGCTGCTGGTCCTGCTGGTCACGGGCCTGCTGCTGATCTTCTTCGTCCTGCGCCCGCTGCTGAAGACGGCTTCGGGGCAGGGGCGCGCAGGCGCGCCCGCCCTGGCCGGCGCCGGCGGCATTCCCGTCACGGCGCTGGACACCCAGCTTGTCGGCGGAACCCTGCCGGGCGGCGCGCCCATGCTGGCCGGACCCAGCGACATGGAACAGCGCATCGACATCGCCCGCATCGAGGGGCAGGTGAAGGCCTCGTCCATCAAGAAGGTCGCCGATTTCGTCGACAGCCACCCAGAGGAATCCACGGCGATCCTGCGCGCCTGGATGCATGAAACCTGATGGCGGCGCGGCTGGTTTCAAAGGGCGCGGCGGTCGACGACGCCAAGAAGCTGACGGGGCCTGAGAAGGCCGCCGTCGTTCTTCTGTCTCTGGGCGAAGAGCACACGGCCCTGTGGCAGCAGCTCGACGACGAGGAGATCAAGGAGGTCTCCCAGGCCATGGCGGGTCTGGGCAGCGTCACCGCCGCCGTGGTCGAAGAGGTTCTGGTCGAGTTCGTCTCCGGCATCGGCGGCTCGGGCTCGCTGATGGGCTCCTACGAGCAGACGCAGCGCCTGCTGGCCTCCTTCATGCCTTCCGACCGGGTCGAGGCCCTGATGGAGGAGATCCGCGGTCCCGCCGGCCGCACCATGTGGGACAAGCTCGGCAATGTGAACGAGGCCGTGCTCGCCAACTATCTGAAGAACGAATACCCGCAGACGGTCGCGGTGGTCCTGTCCAAGATCAAGCCGGACCACGCCTCGCGCGTGCTGACGGCCCTGCCCGAGGACTTCGCCCTGGAATGCGTCCAGCGGATGCTGCGCATGGAGCCGGTGCAGCGCGACATCCTCGACAAGATCGAACAGACCCTGCGCAGCGAGTTCATGTCCAACCTGGCGCGCACGTCCAAGCGCGACTCGCACGAGCTGATGGCGGACATCTTCAACAGTTTCGACCGCCAGACCGAGGCCCGTTTCATCGGCGCGCTGGAGGAACGCAACCGCGACGCGGCCGAGCGCATCCGCGCCCTGATGTTCGTGTTCGAGGACCTGTCGCGTCTCGATCCCGGCGGGGTGCAGACCCTGCTGCGCGCGGTCGAGAAGGACCAGTTGGGGCTGGCGCTGAAGGGCGCGTCGGACTCCTTGCGCGAAATGTTCTTCTCCAACATGTCCGAGCGCGCCTCGAAGATCATGCGCGAGGACATGGAATCCATGGGGCCTGTCCGCCTCAAGGACGTCGACAACGCCCAGATGGCCATGGTCCAGGTGGCCAAGGATCTGGCGGCGCGCGGCGACATCATGCTGGCCGGCCAGGGCGGCGACGACGAGTTGATCTACTGACATGAGCGCCCTCCCTTCCAACGCCGTCCCCTTCGCCTTCGACACCGAGTTCGGGGCTGACGGCGCCGTGCTGCGCGCCTCGACCTGGCAGCCGACCAAGCGGTCCTTCGCCCCGGCCGAGGTCGACGCCCTGATCGCCCAGGCGCGGCTTGAGGCCCGACAGCAGGCGTTGAACGAGGTCGAAGCCCTGCGCGCCGACGCCCTGTCGATCATGGCGCAGACGGTGTCCCAGGCCGCGACCGCCCTGCGCGGCGTCGCCGAGGCGCACCGGCGCGAATCCGCCGAACTGGCCCTGGCGGCTGCGCGTGTGATCGGTTCGGCCGCCTTCGACCGCTTCCCGCGTCGTCCGCTGGAGGCCGCCATCGAGGCCCTGGGTCAGGAGATGGACGCCACGCCGCGTCTGCTGGTCCGCGCCTCGGGTCTGGATGACGACGGCCGCGCCCAGATCGAGGCCCTGTGCGCCCAGGCGGGCTTCTCGGGGCTGGTGGTGTTCCGCGATGAGCCGCATCGGCCCGCCGCCGCCTTCGCCCTGGAATGGGCCGACGGCCGCGCCGAGTTCGATCCGGCCGAGGCGGAGGGCCGTGTGGCCGCCGCCCTCGACGCCGCCCTGGCCGCCGAAGCCGGCCACGCCGAGCCGCCTCTTGAAGGCGGCGCCCATGACAGGAGGGGCTTCTGATGGCCACCGACGATCTCTCGCTCGAGGAATTCGGCGAATCCACTGCCCTCAATCTGGCTGACGAGGGCGGCGAGAAGTCCGCCGTCGACCTGGCGCCCGTCTTTGACGTGCCGGTCAACATCTCGGCGGTGCTGGGCAAGGCGCACATGTCGGTGGCCCAACTGCTGAAACTGAACAAGGGCTCGGTGCTGGAGCTGGACCGCAAGGTCGGCGAGGCGATCGACATCTTCGTCAACAATCGGCTGGTGGCGCGCGGCGAGGTCGTCGTCGTCGAGGACCGCCTGGGCGTGACCATGACGGAAATCATCAAGACCGAGGACAAGGGCGCCTGATCGGCCGCCCCCGTCACGGACAGGATTTTGAAGGAGTAGGGCGATGCGTCTTCTGGTGGTGGGCCGGCTCAGCGGCCAGCTGGCGACGGCGGTGAAGATGGCCATGGCGCACGGCGCCAAGGTCCAGCACGTCGAGCGCGCCGATCAGGCGACCGAGCAGCTGCGCCGGGGGCAGGGCGCCGACCTGCTGATGGTCGACTACCGCATCGACATCGCCGCCCTGATCGCCGCCAACGACGCCGAGCGCATTCATGTGCCGGTCGTGGCCTGCGGCGTCGACGCCGACGCGCGCGAGGCCGCCGACGCCATCCGCGCCGGGGCCAAGGAGTTCATCCCCCTGCCGCCCGAGGCGGACCTGATCGCCGCCGTCCTGTCGGCGGTGGCGGACGACGAACGGCCGATGATCTCGGCCGATCCGGCGATGAAGTCGGTCATCCAGCTGGCCGATCAGGTGGCGCGTTCGGAAGCCTCCATCCTGATCACCGGCGAAAGCGGCGTCGGCAAGGAGGTGATGGCGCGCTATCTGCACACGCACTCGCGCCGCGCGGACAAGGCCTTCATCAGCGTCAACTGCGCCGCCATTCCCGACAACCTGCTGGAATCCGAACTGTTCGGCCACGAGAAGGGCGCCTTCACCGGCGCCGTGGCCCGCCGGGTCGGCAAGTTCGAGGAAGCCGACGGCGGCACGCTTCTGCTGGACGAGATCAGCGAGATGGACGCCCGGCTTCAGGCCAAGCTGCTGCGCGCCATCCAGGAGCGCGTCATCGACCGCGTCGGCGGGGCCAAGCCCGTGCCCGTCAACATCCGCATCATCGCCACCTCCAACCGCGACCTGGCCAAGGCTGTGGCCGAGGGGACGTTCCGCGAAGACCTGCTGTATCGCCTCAACGTCGTGAACCTGCGCCTGCCTTCCTTGCGCGAACGCCCCGGCGACATCGCCGTGCTGGCCGATCACTTCGTCAAGAAATACGCCGCCGCCAACGGCGTGCCGCCGCGCGCCATCGGCGGCGAGGCCAGGCGCGCCCTGGTCGCCCACCGCTGGCCCGGCAACGTGCGCGAGCTGGAAAACGCCATGCACCGCGCCGTCCTGCTGGCGACGGGGGCCGAGATCGACGTCGACGCCATTCGCCTGCCGGACGGCCGCCCGCTGCTGGGTGGGAGCGAGGGGGCCTCGACGCCCGCCGCTTCGACCTATGACGCCGGCGTGGCCGGTCAGGCGGCACAGGTCGCCGACGCCGTGACCCGCAGCTTCGTCGGCCAGACCGTGGCCGAGATGGAGAAGACCCTGATCCTGGACACGCTCAGCCACTGCCTGGGCAACCGCACCCATGCGGCGACCATCCTGGGCATCTCCATCCGCACCCTGCGCAACAAGCTGAACGAATACGCTGACCAGGGCACGCCGATCCCGGCGCCCCAGTCGGGCGTCGCGGCCGCCTACGGCGCGGCGGGCTGAGCCGATGCGCGCCGACCGTCGCACCCTGCTGATCGGCGCGGGCGCCCTCGCCCTGGGCGCCTGTACGCGAGCGACGGAGCCAGCGGCCGTCGAACCGGTCGTGCTCGATCTCGACCTGTCGGCGCTGGAAGCCCGCCACGGCGGCCGTCTGGGCGTCTCGGTCGCGACCGACGGCAAGCAGGCCGCCTGGCGCGGCGACGAGCGGTTCGTCTACTGCTCGACCTTCAAGATGTATCTGGCCGCCGCCACGCTGTTGCGTGTTCAGGCGGGGCAGGAGCGGCTGGACCGGGCGATTCCGGTGACGCAGGCCGACATGATCAGCCATGCCCCGGTCACGGAGCCGGCGGTCGGCTCGACCCTGACCATCGAGCAGTTGATGAAGGGCGCGGTTGAAGTCAGCGACAATCCCGCCGCCAACATCCTGATCCGCGAAATGGGCGGGCTGGACGCCTTGCGCGCCTTCTATCGCGGCATCGGCGATGAGACGACCCGCGTGGATCGGCTGGAGCCGGAACTGAACCGGGCGGACGGCGACAAGGACACCATCCGGCCTGGACAGTCGGCCCGCAATATCCAGCGGCTGATCCTGTCGGAGGCCTCGCCGCTTGAATCGCCTTTCAAGCGGTTGCTTCTGGAATGGATGGTGGCGTCGCCGACGGGGCAGGTGCGCCTGAAGGCTGGCGTTCCTCTGGGTTGGACCGTAGCGCACAAGACCGGCACGGGCGGCGACGGTCCGGTTAATGATATCGGCGTGCTGTATCCGACCGACGGCGAGCCTATCGCCATCGCCGTCTATTTCCACGCCACGAAGGAGTCGACCGACGCCCAGCGCGAGGCGGTCATCGCCGACGCGACCCGGCAGGCGCTCAAGGCGCTGGGGCATGGCTGACGGCCGCCGAATCCTGTCATCAGGCGGCATGACCTTCGCACGTCGTCATGGCTGATGCGCCGATCCTGATGAAGGACGGGCTGGCGCGCCCCACGGGGCGCGAGGCCCTCGGCTGGCTGATGCGCGGCGAAGTCGGCATGGCGGTCGGCGTCATCGCCGTCATCATGCTGCTGATCCTGCCGATCCCGAAGATGCTTCTGGATCTGCTGCTGGCGATCTCGCTGGTGTCCAGCGTGCTGATCCTGATGACGGCCGTGATGATGAAGCGGCCGCTGGACTTCGCCATCTTCCCCACGGTGCTGCTGGTCTCGACCCTGTATCGGCTGGGGCTGAACCTGGCCTCGACGCGGCTGATCCTCAGCAACGGTCAGGAAGGCCACGACAGCGCGGGCAAGATCATTCAGGCCTTCGGCGAACTGATGATGGGGGGCAACTTCATCATCGGCGTCATCATCTTCGCCATCCTGCTGGTGGTGAACTTCGTCGTCATCACCAAGGGCGCCACCCGTATCGCCGAGGTCTCGGCCCGCTTCACCCTGGACTCCATGCCGGGCAAGCAGATGGCCATCGACGCCGACCTCTCGGCGGGGCTGATCAACGAGGATCAGGCCAAGCTGCGCCGCAAGGAGCTGGAGCAGGAATCCACCTTCTTCGGCGCCATGGACGGCGCCTCGAAATTCGTGCGCGGCGACGCCGTGGCGGGTCTGATCATCACCTTCATCAACGTCATCGGCGGCCTGCTGATCGGCGTGCTGCAGCACGGCATGCCGGCCATGGACGCCGCCAACACCTATGTGCAGCTGACCGTCGGCGACGGTCTGGTGACGCAGATCCCGGCCATCATCGTCTCCGTCGCGGCCGGCTTCCTTGTGACCAAGGCCGGGGTCGAGGGTTCGGCCGACAAGGCTTTCGCCGCGCAGCTGGCGACCAATCCGGTGTCGCTGGGCGTGGTGTCCGGCACGTCGGGACTGATCGGCCTGATCCCGGGAATGCCGCTGCTGCCCTTCGCGGCGCTGGCGCTGGCCACGGGCTTCATGGCGTGGAAGCTGGGCCGCGACCGGCTGAAACCGCCGCCCGCCGAGCCGGTCGATCTCAAGCCGAAGGAGGACGTGGAGGAGCCGATCTCCACCGCCCTGACCATCGACGAGGTGAAGATCGAGCTGGGTTACGCCCTGCTGGCCCTGATCAACGACCTGGAGGGGCGGCGCCTGACGGACCAGATCCGCGCCCTGCGCCGCTCGCTCGCCCAGGAATACGGCTTCGTCATGCCCAGCGTGCGCATCCTCGACAACATGCGCCTGCCCAATCAGGGCTACGCCATCCGCATCAAGGAGATGGACGCCGGATCGGGCGAGGTGCGCCTGGCCTCCCTGATGGCCATGGACCCGGCGGGCCGCCAGGTCGAACTGCCGGGCGAACACACGCGCGAGCCCGCCTTCGGCCTGCCCGCCACCTGGATCGACGAGTCGCTGAGGGAAGAGGCGACCTTCCGCGGCTACACCATCGTCGATCCCTCGACGGTGCTGACCACCCACCTGACCGAAATCCTCAAGGAGAACATGGCCGAGCTGCTGTCCTACGCCGAGGTGCAGAAGCTGCTGAAGGAGTTGAAGGGCGAGGAGCAGAAGCTGGTCGAGGAGCTGATCCCCTCGGTCGTCACCGTGACGACGCTTCAGCGCGTCCTGCAGGCCCTGCTGCGCGAGAAGGTGTCGATCCGCGACCTGCCCGCCATCCTCGAAGGCCTGGCCGAGGCCGCGCCGCACACCACCAGCGTCGCCACCCTGGTCGAACACGTCCGCAGCCGCCTGGCGCGCCAGCTGTGCTGGCAGCACAAGGCCGACGACGGCGCCCTGCCTATCGTCACCCTGTCGCCCGAGTGGGAGCAGGCCTTCGCCGAGAGCCTGGTCGGTCCGGGCGAGGACAAGCAACTGGCCATGGCGCCCAGCCGCCTTCAGGACTTCATCCGCGTCGTGCGCGAGGTGTTCGAGCGCGCCGCCATGACGGGCGAGAACCCGGTCCTGCTGACCGGGCCCCAGGTGCGCCCCTACGTCCGCTCCATCATCGAACGCTTCCGCGGCCAGACGGTGGTGATGAGCCAGAACGAAATTCATCCCAAGGCCCGGCTCCGGACGGTCGGTTCGGTCTAGACCCTGCGGTAGGGGCTGGACACGGCTTCGGCGGCGAATAAGGTTCGGGATATGAAACGTTTCCGGCCGGCTCTGCGCACCTTCGGAATCTTCCTGCGCACCCCGACCCTCAGTCGCTCGATCATCGCCCTTCTGGCCCTGGCGCTGCTGCTGCTGCTGGCCGTCAATACGGCGACGCTGGTGATGATCCAGCGCACCTCCAACTACAACGACACCGTCGACCACAGTCAGCAGGTGCGCCTGGCGGCCAAGGACACGGTGATGCTGCTGACCGACGCCGAGACCGGGCAGCGCGGTTTCATGCTGACGGCGCGGGCCGAGTATCTGGGCGTGCACGACAACGCCGTCGCCAAGCTGCCGGCGGTGCTCGAACGCCTCGAGACTCTGGTCCAGAACGATCCCGAGTCCTCCGCACGCGTGGCCAAGGTCAAGCAGATGGCTCGCGAGCGTCTGGCGCTGATGGACGAAACCATCAACCAGACCCGGACGGGCCGCATCGGCGAGGCCGTCGCGCGCATTCGCGGCGGCCAGGGCAAGACGCTGATGGACGCCATGCGGGTCGAACTGGCGGCGATCGACGCCATCGAGGCGCGCCGCCTGGCCGAGCGCACCCACCAGTCGGAATGGGCCCAGGCCGTGACCGTGGCGGTCAACGCCCTGGCCGGGGTGCTGATCCTGGTGCTGGCGGGGATCAGCGTCTGGCTGGTGCGGCGCTATGTGGCGGAGATCGAGGCCGCGCATTTCGAGCTCGATCGCGTCAACGCGGGTCTGGAGAACGAGGTCCGCGATCGCACCGCCGAACTGACCCGCGCCAACGAGGAAATCCAGCGCTTCGCCTATATCGTCAGCCACGACCTGCGCGCGCCCCTGGTCAACGTCATGGGCTACACCTCCGAACTCGAGCAGGTCTCAAGGATGGTGGATGAGCAACTGACGGCGGTCGACGCGGCGCACCCCGGTCTGACGGACCCCGACGTCCTGCGCGCGGTGCGCGAGGACGCGCCGGAGGCCGTGGGCTTCATCCGCACCTCGACGGCCAAGATGGACCGGCTGATCAACGCCATCCTGCGCCTGTCGCGTGAGGGACGGCGCGCCCTGGCGCCTGAACGGCTGGACATGACTAGCGTGGCCCAGACCATCGCCGACACCGTCCACCATCAGGTCGCCGAAACGGGCGGCGAAATCGTGGTCGGCTCCCTGCCGCCGCTGGAGAGCGACCGTCTGGCGGTCGAGCAGATCTTCGGCAACCTGATCGACAATGCGGTGAAGTATCAGCAGCCCGACCGCCCCATCCTTATCGAGGTCCAGGGGCAGGAGACTCCCGACGGCTGGGTGGAATACCGCATCATCGACAATGGCCGGGGCGTGTCGCCCAAGGATCACGAGCGTATCTTCGAGCTCTTCCGTCGCTCGGGCAAGCAGGACAAGCCGGGCGAAGGTCTGGGCCTGGCCTTCGTACGCAACATCGTGCGGCGTCTGGGCGGTTCGATCGAAATCGAATCAGAATTGGGCCAAGGGTCGACTTTTTACCTGAAATTTCCGAAACGTCTGGCTATGCTGGGTGACTACCAAGGAGATCGCCTGTGAGCCACTCGGTGAAGATTGTCATGGTCGAGGACGACCATGGGCACGCCAAGCTCATTGAAAAGAACATCCGGCGGGCGAACATCGCCAACGACATCGTTCATTTCGATCACGGCGAGGCGGCCCTGGACTATCTGTTCAGCGAAGAGGTCCGTCACAACGGGCCGGTGCTGATCCTCCTGGACCTGAATCTGCCGGACATGTCGGGCACGGATATCCTGGAAAAGGTGAAGTCCGACGACAACCTGCGACGCGCGCCTGTCGTCGTTCTGACCACCACGGACGACAAGGTCGAGATCCAGCGCTGCTACGATCTGGGCTGCAACGTCTACATCACCAAGCCCGTCGACTATGAGGCCTTTGCGGGCGCCATCCGCCAGCTGGGTCTGTTCCTGTCCGTCATGCAGGCGCCCGAGATCTGACGCCGTGACGGAACCGGGGGCTTCAATCCGTCTCTTGTACATCGACGACGACCGGGGGTTGTCGCGGCTGGTCCAGAAGGAGCTGGGCCGCCACGGCTATGAGGTCACCTGCGCGCCCGACGCCGACACCGGCTATGAGACGCTGAAGGCCGGCCAGTTCGATGTCTGCGCCCTGGATCACTATATGCCCGGCCGCGAAGGGCTGGACGTCCTGCCGGACATTCTGGCCCTGCCGACGCCGCCGCCGGTGGTCTATGTAACCGGGGCCCAGGACGGCCGCATCGCCGTGGCCGCCCTGCGCGCCGGGGCCGCCGACTACGTCATCAAGGACGTGTCCGAGGACTTCACCGCCCTTCTGCGTTCGGCTGTCGAGGACGCCTTGCTGCGCCGCCGCCTGGAGCGCGAGAACGAAGAGGCGCATGAGGAAGTCCGCCAGGCGCGCGACCGCGCCGAAGCCCTGCTTCGCGAGGTCAACCACCGCGTCGGCAACTCCCTGCAACTGGTGTCCAGCTTCATCTCCCTGCAGCTGCGCCAGCTTGTCGACGAGGGGGCGCGCGACGCCCTGCGCGAGGCCCAGGTCCGCATCGAGGCCGTGGCCCATGTCCATCGCCGCCTCTACACCTCGGCCGATGTCGAGCGGGTGCAGATGGACGAATATCTCGCCGGCCTGGTCGAGGAATTGGGCAAGTCCATCGGCCCCGACGACGATGGACCGCGACTGGCACTGCGCGCCGAGGCGCTGCAGGTGACGACCGACCAGGCCGTCTCTCTGGGCGTCATCGTCACCGAACTGGTCACCAACGCCGTGAAATACGCCTATGAGCCCGGCGCGGCGGGCGAGATTCGGGTGATCCTGGAGCGGATGGAGGACGGACGCCGCGCCCTGCTGACGGTCGAGGACGACGGGCCGGGGCTGGGCGACGGCCAGCCCAAGGGCACGGGTCTGGGCTCCAAGATCATCTCGGCCATGGCCGGCGGCCTGCGCTCGGCGATCGAGGTCGATCCCTCCCACCACGGCGTGCGCGCTCGCCTGGCGTTTGACCTCTAGGCGACGCTTTGGGGGTTTCGTCCGGCGTCGCGGCGGGTTTAGTCTCCGCGAGATGAAGCTTCAGTTCGGCACAGCCCGCCCCGGTCTCGACTACATCCACCGCCCCGCTGTCTTCGGCATCGCCGAGCGTGACGGCCGCCTGGCCTGCGTGCGCGTGGATCGCGGCGACGGACACGCCTATTTCGACCTGCCCGGCGGCGCCCTGGACGGCGAAGAGACGGAGCAGCAGGCGCTGGTGCGCGAGTTCGCCGAGGAGACGGGCCTGATCATCCAGCCGGTCGACCGCCTGACCGAGGCGGCGCAGTATTTCCTCAGGTCGGACGGCACGCCGGTCAACAACGTCGGCGGCGTCTGGATCGTCAGCGTGACCGGCGCCGATCCCTCGACCAAGCAGGAAGCCGACCATGAACTGGTTTGGCTGGAGCCGATGCGCGCCCTGTTCAGCCTGCGCCATGAGGCCCACAGCTGGGCCGTCGCCCGCTGGCTGCGCGATCGTCACGCCGCCGTCTCGGAACCCGGCTGAGCGGAAAGGGTTGTTTTCCCTGAGGGGCCGCCACTCCCGGCGGCTCGCCCTACAGGGAGCTCCCCATGCCCGACCAAGATCGCATCGAAGGCGCCGCCAAGAACATCGGCGGCAAGCTCAAGGAAGCCGCCGGCAAGCTGACCGGCGACGAAAAGCTGAAGGCCGAAGGCCGCGCCGATCAGGTGGCGGGCAAGGTCCAGAACGCCGTCGGCGGCGTCAAGGACGCGCTGAAGGGCGACAAGGGCTGATCGAGATCCGGTCTCGGCCGTCGCCAGGATTCGGCGGCGGCCTCTACCGCGCCAGGGTCCGCATCGCCCGTTCCAGCCCATCCAGCGTCAGGGGGAACATGCGGTGCTCCATCACCTCGCCGATCAGGCTGACCGAGGGGGTGTAGCTCCAGTGGCGCTCAGGCACAGGGTTCAGCCAGACCGACTTGTCCCACTGTTCGCGGGCGCGTTTCAGCCAGACGGCGCCCGCCTCCTCGTTCCAGTGCTCGACCGAGCCGCCGGGCATGGTCACCTCATAGGGCGACATGGTCGCGTCGCCGACGAAGATGGCGCGCCAGTCGCCGGGGTATTTGTGGATCAGATCCCAGGTCGGGATGCGCTCGCTGTGGCGGCGGCGGTTGTCCTTCCACACGCCTTCGTAGAGGCAGTTGTGGAAGTAGAAGAACTCCAGGTTCTTGAACTCGGTCCGCGCGGCCGAGAACAGCTCTTCACACAGCTGGACATGGCCGTCCATCGAGCCGCCGACGTCGAGGAACAGCAGCACCTTGATCGTATTGCGCCGCTCGGGCCGCATGTGGATGTCCAGCCAGCCCTGACGCGCCGTGCCGTCGATGGTGCCGTCGATGTCCAGTTCCTCGGCCGCGCCTTCGCGGGCGAAGCGACGCAGGCGGCGTAAGGCGACCTTGATGTTGCGCGTGCCCAGTTCGACCGTGTCGTCGAGGTTCCTGTATTCGCGCCTTTCCCAGACCTTGACCGCACGGCCGTGACGGCCGGGGCCGCCGATGCGGACGCCCTCGGGGTTGTAGCCGCCGTGGCCGAAGGGGCTGGTGCCGCCCGTGCCGATCCAGCGGTTGCCGCGCTGATGGCGCTCCTTCTGTTCTTCCAGACGCTGCTTCAGCGTCTCCATCAGCTTGTCGAAACCGCCCAGCGCCTCAACTTGCGCCTTCTCTTCGTCGGTCAGGTATTTTTCGGTCAGCAGCCGCAGCCAGTCCTCGGGGATGTCGGCGGTGATCTCCTCGCCGGGGCTGACGCCCTCCAGCCCCTTGAACACCTTGCCGAAGACCTGATCGAAGCGGTCGTAGTGTTTCTCGTCCTTGACCAGGACGGCGCGTGACAGGTGGTAGAAAGCCTCCACGTCGCGCCCGGCCACGCCCTTGTCCATGGCCTCCATCAGATGGAGCCATTCCTTGAGCGACACAGGCACCTTGGCCTCGCGCAGGGCGGTGAAGAAGGGCAGGAGCATGGGCTCAGACTGGCCCCGGCCTAGCCGCGCCGCAAGATGAACTCGTCGTCCATCCAGGCGCCGACCGGGTACTGATACTCGCCCGCCTTCTCGAAGCCGTAGGCGGCGTAGAGCTTCTGGGCCTTCTCATTGCCGCTCCAGACGCCGATCCACAGGGGGCCGTCGGTGTGGGCTTCCATCCACTCCAGCGCGATCTTCAGCAGCTTCGTGCCCAGGCCGAGGCCCTGCGCCGGCTTGCCGACGTATAGGCGGCGCAGCTCGGCGTGGCTGGCCCGGCCGTCGGGGTGGGGCAGGGTGTTCGGCCCGGCGTTGGCGAAGGCCAGCAGCTCTCCGTCGCGCTCGGCCACCCACCAGGCGGCGCCGGGCTCGGCCAGTTTGGCGGTGAGCGTCTCGGTGTTGAAGCCGGCGTCCAGGAAGGCGGTCAGGTCGGCGGCCGGATAGGGAATGCCGAAGCCGGTGACGAAGGTGTCGATGAAGGTCTGGCGCCCCAGCACGGCCAGGGCGGCGGCGTCTTCGGGGCGGGCGGGGCGGATCACGGGAGCGCTCATCGGCCGACCCATAGCGCCGCGAGCGGGCCGGGAGAAGGCGCGCCTCGACGCCAGGCTCCCCGTTCAATACGGCCTCGTCATCTTTGCGTGGTTGCAGGGCCGCGCGACGAGAGCTACCACCCTTGTCCAATGTGCGTCGTTCGCGGCGTGCGCCAATGCTGGAATCGGGGAGGTATAGGGACGCCAAGGCCTTGGTTTCACAGGCTGATCCCATGCTATGACTTCTCCTGCGCTCATGACTCATTCCGAATCCGCAGTTCAGACGCCGGTCGCGGCCGTTCAGGCCGTCGAGGCGGGCGTCCGTTTCGGCGCGATCACCCTGGCCCGTCACGGCGAGCCGGCCCTGTCGCGCAAATGCATGATTACTTCGGACCAGTATCGCGACTGGTGGGGGCGCTATGAGATCGGCGGGCTTCGCGCGGGACAGACGCCGCCGCAGACCCTGCTGACCGCCGCCGAAGGGGCGGGGGCCATCTACGCCTCCACCCGCCCGCGCGCCCAGGAAACCGCCAAGGCCGTGGCGCCGGGCCGCGACGTGCTGGTCGACGCCCTCTTCATCGAGGCCCCCCTGCCGCCGCCGCGCTTTCCGTCCTGGATCAAGCTGTCGCCGCGCTACTGGGGCGTGATTTCGCGCGTCTGGTGGCACGCCTTCAACCACCACGAGGGCCAGGAAACCCGCGCCGAGGCCGAGGTCCGCGCCGATCAGGCTGCGCGCGTCCTGATCGCTCGCGCCTCGGAAGGCCACGATGTCCTGGTGCTGGCGCACGGCTATTTCAACCACATGGTCGGCCAGCGGCTGAAGGCGCACGGCTGGCGTCTGGCGCACAATCAGGGCTTCAAATACTGGTCCCAGCGCCGTTTCGTGAAGCGCTGACGTCGCGGCCTCAGGAAGGCCGTTGAAGCGGCGCGCGCGCCTCTCTAGGTTGCGCCCATCATGACCGACGCATCCGCCTCCCCCGCCGTGCCCGCCGATCTCAGCTTCGAGGACGCCCTGTCGCGTCTGGAGGGCATCGTTTCGCGCCTGGAATCGGGTCAGGCGCCGCTCGAGGAATCCATCGCCCTGTATGAAGAGGGCGCACGGCTGAAGGCCCATTGCGAGGCGCGGCTGAAGGCCGCCCAACTGCGGGTCGAGAAGATCGTCGTCGGCGCCGACGGCCAGGCCAAGGGCGTCGAACCGGCCGAGTTCGGCTGATGTCCGCCTCCGACATCGTGACCATCGCGCCGCAGATCGGCTTCGACGACTTCATGAAGGTCGATGTCCGCGTAGGCCGGATCATCAAGGCTGAGCCTTTTCCCGAGGCCCGCAAGCCCGCCTACAAGCTGACCATCGATTTCGGCGAGGCGATCGGCGTCAGGAAATCCTCGGCCCAGATCACCCATCACTACACCCTGGACCAGTTGGACGGCCGCAAGGTCGCCGCCGTGGTCAACTTCCCGCCGCGCCAGATCGGGCCGGTGATGTCCGAGGTGCTGACGCTCGGCTTCCCCGACGCCGAAGGGAATGTCGTTCTGGTCGGCGTCGACCGCGACCTGCCGCTGGGCGGGAGGCTGTTTTGACCATGCTCGCCGCCAATTCGCCCGAGCAGGCCGTCATCGACCGGGTGGCCGAGATCGCCGATGTGGTCACCGTCGCCCTGGACCGCCTTCTGCCGCGCGCCGACGGGCCCGAGGCCCGGCTGACCGAGGCCATGCGCTATGCCGCGCTCGGACCGGGCAAGCGGCTGCGTCCCTTCTTCGCCATCGAGGCGGGGCGGATGCTGGAGGTCGAGGAGTGCGCCGTTCTGCGCGCCGCCTGCGCCCTGGAATGCGTCCACGCCTATTCACTGGTGCATGACGACCTGCCGGCGATGGACGACGACGATGTGCGGCGCGGCCGTCCGACCCTGCACATCGCCTATGACGAGGCGACCGCCATCCTGGCCGGCGACGCCCTGCAGACGGCGGCCTTCGACATCATCCTGGACGAGGAGACGCATGACGACCCGGCCGTGCGGTGCGAACTGGCGCGGCGCCTGTCCTTCGCCTCCGGTGCGCGGGGCATGGCCGGCGGCCAGATGATCGACCTGATGGGGGTCCGCGACGATCTGGGCGGGGTGGCCCGGATGCAGCGTCTGAAGACCGGCGCCCTGTTCGCCTACGCCTTCGAGATCCCGCTGATCGTCGCCGACGCCAATGAGGCGGCGTGGCACGCCCTGACCAGCTTCGCCCACGACATCGGCCTGGCCTATCAGATCGTGGACGACGTTCTGGACGCCGAAGGCTCGGCCGAGGAGATGGGCAAGGCGGCGGGCGGCAAGGACGCGGCCCTGGGCAAGACCAACTTCGTCACCCTGCTGGGGGTCGATGCGGCGCGGCAGAGGGTCGCGCATCTGGCCGATCAGGCCCGCTCGCACCTTGACCTGTTCGGTCATGAGGCCGAAATCCTCAAGGCCAGCGTGGACTTTGTGCTTAAACGCCGGTCCTGATAGGAAACGCGCCCGCCCTCAGCGGGTTACTGTTTGACGCTCCGTCGTCTGAAGGCCCCCGATCCCCATGCCCAACACCCCGCTTCTCGACACCGTCAAGTTTCCCGCCGACACGCGGGGCTTCGACATTCCCCAGCTGAAACAGCTGGCGGAGGAGGTGCGGGCCGAGACCATCGACGCCGTGTCGGTGACCGGCGGGCACCTGGGCGCGGGTCTGGGCGTGGTCGAACTGACGGTCGCCCTGCACCATGTCTTCGAGACGCCGGACGACATCCTGATCTGGGACGTCGGCCATCAGTGCTACCCGCACAAGATCCTGACCGGACGGCGCGACCGGATGCGAACCCTGCGTCAGGGCGGCGGCCTGTCGGGCTTCACCAAGCGGTCCGAGAGCGAATACGACCCCTTCGGCGCGGCCCACGCCTCGACCTCCATCTCGGCGGCGCTGGGCTTCGCCGCCGCGCGCGACGCCAAGGGCGGGAACAATCGCGTCGTGGCCGTCATCGGCGACGGCTCCATGTCGGCGGGCATGGCCTATGAGGCGATGAACAACGCCGCCGAGGCCACCAGCGGCCAGCTGATGGTCATCCTGAACGACAACGACATGTCGATCGCTCCGCCGGTCGGCGGCATGAGCGCCTATCTGGCCAAGCAGGTCTCGGGCGGCGCCTATCAGAACATCCGCAAGGTCGGGAAGAAGTTCGTCGACCATATGCCGCGTCCCTTCCGCGACGCGGCGCGCAAGGCCGAGGAATACGCCCGCGGCATGATCGTGGGCGGCACCCTGTTCGAGGAACTGGGCTTCTACTACGTCGGGCCGATCGACGGCCACGACATGGAGAATCTGGTCCCCATCCTGAAGAATGCGGCGGCCATCACCGACCGCCCGGTGCTGGTCCACGTCGTCACCCAGAAGGGCAAGGGCTACGCCCCGGCCGAGAGCAGCGCCGACAAGCTGCACGCCGTGGTCAAGTTCGACGTGGTGTCGGGCAAACAGGCCAAGGCCATCTCCAACGCTCCCAGCTACACCAAGGTCTTCGGCACGGAACTGATCAAGCACGCGACGGTCGATCCGACCGTCATGGCCATCACCGCCGCCATGCCGTCGGGCACGGGGTTGGACCTGTTCGGACAGGCCTTCCCGGATCGCACCTTCGACGTCGGCATCGCCGAGCAGCACGCCGTCACCTTCGCCGCCGGTCTGGCCGCTGATGGGATGAAGCCGGTCTGCGCCCTGTATTCGACCTTCCTGCAGCGCGGCTACGATCAGGTCGTCCACGATGTGGCGATCCAGTCCCTGCCGGTGCGCTTCGCCATGGACCGGGCCGGTCTGGTCGGGGCCGATGGCGCGACCCATGCCGGGTCGTTCGACATCGGCTATATGGGCGCCCTGCCGGGCATGGTGCTGATGGCCGCCTCGGACGAGGCCGAACTTGCGGCGATGATCTCGACCTCGCTGGCCATCGACGACCGCCCCAGCGCCTTCCGCTATCCGCGCGGCGAGGGCGTCGGCGTCGACATCCCTGAACTGGCCGCCCCACTGGAGATCGGCAAGGGCCGCATCGTCCGCGAAGGGACCTCGGTCGCCATCCTGTCGCTGGGCACCCGCCTGCAGGAATCGCTGAAGGCCGCCGACATGCTGGCCGCGCGCGGCGTCTCGGCCACCGTCGCCGACGCCCGCTTCGCCAAGCCGCTGGACGCCGATCTGATTCTGCGGCTGGCCCGCGAGCATGAGGCCCTGATTACGGTGGAAGAGGGCGCCATGGGCGGCTTCGGCGCCTTCGTGCTGCAGCTTCTGGCCGAGAAGGGGGCGCTGGATGCGGGCCTGAAGATCCGCACCCTTCACCTGCCCGACGTCTTCCAGGATCAGGACAAGCCCGAGGCCATGTACGCCCAGGCCGGCCTGAACGCCGAACACATCGCCGCCGCCGCCGTGACCGCCCTGGGCGTCGACGCCAGCCGGGCGGTTCGGGCGTAGACCGATCTTCCTTCTCCCTTGGGGGAGAAGGTGGCCCGTCAGGGCCGGATGAGGGGTTGCTCCGAAATCCGATGAGGAGTTGCGAGGCGAGTGTCGCGCAACCCCTCATCCGTCAGGCTTCGCCTGCCACCATCTCCCGCAAGGGGAGAAGGACAAGGAGCGCAATACCCCGATCATGCCCGCCACCAGCGGATGATGCACGGTGTCGCCGGATCACAATCGACCATCCCCCCTCGGCACCTGTGCTAGACTGCATCCGGGCCGAGAGGGATTTCAGACGATTCAGACGAATTGGACTCTATTTTTTCCTTCTCTCACCAGAGGCGGAAAGGGGTCACAGCACTCCGATCATGCTGGCCACCAGCGGATGGCGCACGATGTCGCGTTCGGCCAGTCGGACGACGGCGATTTCGGGCACGGCCTCAAGTCTGTCGGCGATATCCGACAGGCCCGACACGCCGGGCAGCAGGTCCGACTGGTGCGGGTCGCCCGTCACGACCATGGTCGAGTGCCAGCCCAGTCGGGTCAGCAGCATCTTCAGCTGGACGTAGGTGCAGTTCTGCGCCTCATCCACGACGATGAAGGCGTTGTTCAGCGTGCGGCCGCGCATATAGCCGATGGGGGCGATCTCGATCAGGCCCTCGGCCATCAGCGCCTTGACCCGCTTCATGCTGAGGCGATCCGACAGGGCGTCGTAGAGCGGCCGCAGATAGGGGGCCAGCTTGTCCTCCATGTCGCCGGGCAGGAAGCCGATCGATTCCCCGGCCTCGACCGCCGGGCGGCTCAGGACGATGCGGCCGACCTTGCCCGCCTCCAGCGCCTCGACCGCCTTGGCGACGGCCAGATAGGTCTTGCCGGTGCCCGCCGGGCCCAGCGCCAGCACCAGATTGGCGTGGTCGACGGCCTCCATCAGTTCGGCCTGGCCGTCGGACTTGGGCTTCAGCGTCTTGAGATAGCCCTGGTCCCGCTCGTCGTTCGAGGGCAGGGGCGACCAGCCGCCGACGCGGGCGGGCAATCGCCGCACCTTGGCGTCCTGAATGAATTCGGGCGAATCCAGCACGCCTTCGCGCAGCTGACGCTTGATGGCCGATCGTTTGCTCATGGACGCCTCCAGGGCATGAAAAAAGGCGAGCCCGGCTGGGTCTCGCCTTGGTCGTCGGTGGGGGAGGTGGGGGCCGAAGTCGCGCAGCCGTCCCGAACGGTCGCAGGGTCTTCGCCGCAGCAGGTGCGTCGCCGTCCCCGGACGGGTCGTGAACACGCCAAGCGTATTCTCCAGCGTCTGACCGGACCGGGCTTGATCCGGCTTCGGATCCGGGGGCGAATGGGGCCGTCCGAATCGCATCAACAGACTGATGCTAACGTGGTTTCTGAAGGGTTAAAGCCTTCATTTCGATAAGGATAGGCGGTATACGGATGAGTGTTTACAGTCTGGAAGACAGCAAGCCCCAGCTTCCGCCCGAGGGCGAATACTGGATCGCGCCCAGCGCGACTGTTCTAGGGAATGTGATTCTGCATCTGGGCGCCAGCGTCTGGTTCAACGCCGTGGTGCGGGGCGACAACGATCCCATCATCATCGGCGCCGACAGCAATATTCAGGACGGCGGCATCCTGCACACCGACGTCGGTTCTCCGCTCACTATCGGCGCGGGGGTGACGGTGGGGCACAAGGTCATGCTGCACGGCTGCGAGATCGGCGACAACAGCCTGATCGGGATCGGCGCGGTCGTTCTGAACGGAGCGCGCATCGGGAAGAACTGCCTGATCGGCGCCAACGCCCTGATCACTGAAGGCAAGGTCATTCCCGACAACAGCCTGGTCATGGGCCAACCCGGCAAGGTGGTGCGGGAATTGGATGAAGGACAGATCGAAGGCCTCCGGATGTCGGCGCAGCACTATGTCCAGAACTGGCGGCGCTATGTGACGGGCCTGAAGCCGATCGGCTGAGCCGTCGCACCACAATGGCACGGCTCACAATGGGACAGCCCTGGGGATGGGCGAGCCGGAACGGCGCAAACTCGCGTCGGAGGGGATGAAACCGCCCAATGTCGGACGCCTGAAACGGCCCGGCGCTTGCATCGGTCCTGCCGACGATCAATGCAGGAGTCCGATCCCATGCGGATAGGGATTACGAAAATGCTGGCGGGCGCCGTGGCCTTCATGGGGCTGATGGCGCTCGCGGACACGGCTGCGGCGCAGTGCGGGCCTTCGAGCTGCCTGCCGCCTCCGCCGCCGAACCCCCCGATCTTGCCGCCTTCGCCGCCGATCACCCCGCCGGTGACGCCGCCGGGCGGCGGCGGATGCGGTCCCAGCGGCTGCCTGCCGCCGCGTCCGCCGGTGACGCCGCCTTGTGGCGGCGGGGGCTGCCTGCCGCCTCCGCCTCCGACGTGCTGTGGCTCGGGCGGCGGCAATGTGAATGTCAACGTCAACGTCAATGCGAACGCCAGCGCCAACGCCTCGGCGCGCGCCTGGGCGGGATCGCGCGCGGCTTCGACCGTCATCGTCGCCGGCGGGGGCGGGGCCTATTTCAACGTGGATCAGCCCTATCCCACCACGATCCAGGGGCTGAACGTCCAGGGCGGGATGCAGGCGGTGCAGGTGCCC
Organism: Brevundimonas olei; assembly: GCF_037055245.1. Lineage (GTDB taxonomy): Bacteria > Pseudomonadota > Alphaproteobacteria > Caulobacterales > Caulobacteraceae > Brevundimonas > Brevundimonas olei. The sequence goes on along the minus strand of NZ_CP146369.1, from coordinate 2,693,752 downwards.
TTCACCGCATCGCGCCGCATCGAGAAGCAGGTCGTGTTGCAGGCCGTCTGCATCGACGACCGCAATGTGCCGCACCCGGCGTCCCAGGTCATTCCGGGCCGGGACGTCAGCAACAGCTATGACGGCGAACTGTACCGCTGCCTGGCGGGCACCAAGCTGCAGTGGACGGTCAGCGAGGCGGAAGGCGCGCCGGGCGAGACCCTGCTGTGCAACAAGCGCGAGGCGCTGTGGCACGGTGCGGGCGGTCGTCTGGAATGCCGTCCCGAGAAGGCGGCGCGCGACTGCAACGAGCGTTCGCTGCTGCGCCGCTACGGGGCCGGCGTGAAGGTCCTGACCATGATCCGCGAAGAGACCTACACCGAGTATCGCGAGGAAATGGTCGAGGGCGCCGCCTCCACCGGAATGATCATGATGGACGGCGGGGTCGGCGGCCGGGTTTTCTGAACCGGCTGTTCAGCCTGGCGACAGACGCCGGCGTCTAGGGTCAGGCATCGACTCTCCGTCGATAGGCCTAAACGACTGGGCCCCGTTCCTTGCGGAACGGGGCCCTTTCTTCGTTACTGCGCGGCGTTGACCGAGACGACCTCGGCCTTCCACGCCGTATCCGGCTTGAGATACTGGCGCGCGGCCGCCTGGATGTCGGCGGCGGTGAAGGATTCCAGATCGCTGATGTGCGTCTGGATCTGCTCTAGGGAGGCGGGCTTGGCGGCCAGATCCTCCAGTTGGCCGAGCCAGTATTCGTTCCCGGCCTGGCTGCGGCGCAGGGACTCGATCACCGGCAGGCGGGCGCGGTTCAGCTCGTCCTCGCTGACCGGCGTGTCGCGCAGGTCGGCGATGATGGCGTCGACGGCCGTGAAGAAGGCGCTGAACTTGTCGGGCGCCGTATCGGCCGTGATCGAGATGGAGCCGTACCCCTTGAACACGTCGGACGCCGAGGCGCGGACGCTGGGCGAATAGGCCAGGGCCTGCTTCTCGCGGATTTCGTCCAGGACGCGCAGCTTCAGCACCTCGGCCAGAATGGCGGCTTTGCGGGACTCGGTGCGGTCGGCGACGGCGTCGGTGGTCGGCCAGGCGATATAGGCCAGGCCCTGCTCCGCCGGACCGGCGTGGGTCAGCCGGATCGGCTCGGCCGTCGGCGCCGGGAAGCGACGCTGGTCCGAACCGGCTATCGGCTGGGCCGCCGGGGCGCGCGCGGGCAGGGCGGCGAAGGTCGAGGCGACCGAGGCGACCGCGTCCTCCATCTTGACGTCGCCGACCATGACGATGTCGATCGGGCCGGAGGCCAGGCCCTGAACCACGCCCTGCTTCAGCTCATCAAGGGTGAAGGCGGCGATCTCCTCCGGCGAGGGCATGGATTCGCGCTTGTCGCCGCTGGCCAGCAGGCCGCTGGCCTGAAGGCTGAAGGCGCCGCTGGGCGTGGCCATCTGCTGGGCCATGAACTGCGGCAGGACGGCCTTGATCTGCTCGAACGGCGCGGGGCGCAGGCCCGGGTCGGTCAGATAGGCGGCCAGCACCTGCATCTGCAGTTGGAGGTCGGCCGGGCGGGTGGCGCCCGACAACTGATAGGCGTCGCCGTCGATGGCGAACCCGGCGCCATAGATCTTGCCGGTAAGGACGCGGTTCAACTCGTCCGCCGTCAGCTTGCCCAGACCGCCTGCGGTGAAGACCATCGGCGCCAGGGACTGCGACGTGAAGCGGTCGGTCGGCAGGCCCATCTCGCCGATGCCGGTGCGGACCGAGATCAGGATCTGCTGGTCCTTGAAGGCCGTCGGCTTGACGGTGAGGCGCACGCCGTTGGGGAAGGTGACGACGGTGGCGCCGACGGCGGCGACCTCGGTGGTCGAGGCGGGCGTGGCGGCGGCGCCGAAGTCGGCGTAGGGCCATTCCAGCGCCGCCTGTTCGGCCGGAGCGGTCACCGGGGTGGCGCGGCTCGCCTCCAGCAGGGCGGTGACGCCGGCCTCGCCGCCCTCAATCGGCTCGGGCGTGATGACCAGGGCCAGGGGGCCTTGGCCTTCAAAGGCGCGCTTGACCTCGGCGCTGACCTGTTCCGCCTTGAGATCCTTCACTGCGGCTTCGAACAGGGCGAGGTTGGCGGCGGGCGAGGAGAAGACACGGTCGTCGTTGACGGCGCCCAGCAGGGCGTTGGCCAAGGCCGGGGTGCTGCGCGTCGCGGCCGCCTGGACGGCGTTTTCCAGCGCCGTGCGGGTGTTGGCGATCTCGCGATCCAGTTCGACCTGCGAGACGCCGAACTGAACCAGGCGGCGCTGTTCCTGTTCGATGGTTTCCAGCGCGCGCTGGATGCCGCCAGGATTGAAGGCGGCCGAGACGCTGCCGAGGTCCAGGGTCTTGAACAGGGTCGCCTGGCCGCCGCCGGCGCCGATGAAGGGCGGGTTGTCGGCCCGGGCCAGTTCGCCCAGGCGGCGGTTCAGCACGGCCATGCCCAGGTTCTGCAGCAGGGCGTCGCGACGTTCCGAAGCCGTGTCGGGATCAAGGTCCGGGTTGCGGATCCAGTTCAGCTGGACCGAGGACTGCACGCCCGGCTCGACCAGGATGCGGGTCTCGGGCTGACGTGGGGCCACCTGTCCCAGATCGGGCTCGGGACCGTCGGCGGCCTTGGGCGTCCAGTCCGAGAAGGTCGCCTTGATCTTGGCTTCCATCTGATCGACATCGAAGTCGCCGACCGCCACCATGGTGGCGCGTTCGGGGCGGTAATAGGCTTCGTAGAACTCGACGAAGCGCTCGCGCGGGGCGCTGCGGATGATGCTGAGATCGCCGATGGGCAGGCGGTTCGACAGCCGCTGGCCCGGCGCCAGCAGGGCGATCTGCGCCTTCAGGGAGCGCAGGGCGGGGGTGTTGCGCAGCCGCTCTTCGCCCTCGATCACGCCGCGCTCGGCGTCGATGTCCTCGGCCTTCATCAGGGCTTCGGAAACCTGTTCGCGCATGATGCGCAGCGAGGTGTCCACCGTCTCGTCGTTGGTGCGCGGCAGCTCCAGCGTATAGGCGGTCTGGTCGAAGCTGGTGAAGGCGTTGGTGTCGGCGCCGAAGGCCAGACCCAGACGCTCCAGAATCCGCAGCAACTCGTTCTCGGGCACGTTCGTCGTGCCGTTGAAGGCCATGTGCTCCATGAAGTGAGCCAGACCCAGCTGGTCTTCATTCTCCATCAGGGAGCCGGCCGCGATCCGCAGGCGCAGCGACGCCTGGCCTGGCGGGGTGGCGTTCCTCATGATGGCGTAGCGCATCCCGTTAGGCAGGACGCCGAAGCGCACGACCGGGTCGGCGGGAATGTCGCTGGCCGCCTGGGCCCAGGGTTTGGAGGGCTGCGCGTCCTGCGCCGCGACGGCCGAGGGCGGCGTCAGGGCGATAGCGGGAAGCGCCGCGCCGCCCATCAGGGCGAGGCTGGACGCGGCAAGCAGAAGCAGGCGACGAGGGGATCGCATTCGGTAGTCTCCGCGACGTGCGAGCGGGCGGCCCCCGGGACTGATTGCGGCCCTGCACGTGATGACAGGCGCGAAGCTTCTTCAGCTTCGCGCCTGTTTACGGTGACAAACGAACTTGACTGCCTCAAGTTACCGAAAGTTAATCCGCGACCTTGGTTCAGGGGCGGGTGACGTAGAAGCTCGCGGTATTGCCGACGGCGTTGGCGCCGGCGACGACGTTGCGGCCCCAGCCGTTGATGGTGGTGGTCGCCGTGGCTCGCACATCGCCCATGTTGGTCTGGCTGTTGCGCGCGTTCAGATCGCCGCCGCAGGTCGAGCAGGCGAAGCCGGTGACGGCGTTGCCCGCCGCATTGGCCCCGACATAGGCGTCATAACCGTTCTGACCCGTGAAGCCGGCGCTGGCGGTGACGCCGCCGGTGTTCAACTGGGTGTTGTTGATGTTGACGTAGATGTCGTTGTTGCCGGCATGGACCTCGTTGCCCACGGCCTCGGCCGTCGAATATGCGGCGCCGAAGTCATAGGAGCTGAGCTCGGTTCGCGACAGCACCTCGGCCGAGTTCTGCTGATCCACGTCCACGACCAGCGAACCGCCCTGGTTATAGAAGGCGGCCTGGTTGGAGGCGGCGCGGCTGCGTCCGGCGATGTCCCAGGCGTTGCCCGCCCACACGCCGGTCCAGGCGGTGACGCCGGCGCCCGAGGCGTTCTGGCTGACCGCCAGCTCCTGGTGCGAGTTCGGCGTCGAGGTCGCCTGCACCGCATTGGCCGAAGCCTGGCTGCTGAAGACGGCGGGGGCGGGGGCGTAGGTGAAGCGGGCTTCGTTCTCGGCGTAGATCTCGCCGGTCGAATTCTGGTTCGTGCGGCCGGTGACGGCGCCGCGCTGCTCGCCGGTGCCGCCGGCGCCCAAGGCGACGGTGTTGCCGATGGCGTCGGCCGAGACGTGACCGCCGTAGTTCAGCCGCGCGCCGGTCTCCACGATCTGGCTGCGCGCCGTGACGTCGCCGTTCAGATTCTGGCCGGCGTCGACGTCGATGCCGGTGTTGACGGCGGTTCCGGCCAGATAGTTGCCGCGCGCCTGGGTCACGCTGTTCACATAGCCCGTGTCGCCGCGCAGCGTCAGGGAAGTGTCCGCCACGGCGGCGCCCTGCATGTCCTGGGTCGAGCGGATGTCGGCGGCGCGGCCGTCGGCGCCGCCGGACAGGGCGTTGCCCATGGCGGCGTTCGACACGGCGACGTTGTCGCTGACGTTGACGACGTTCAGGCGCTGACCGCTGATGACGTCGCCTAGGTTGAGCTGTTCATTCAGGACCAGACCGCGATCCTGGGCTTGAGCTTGAGCGAAGGGGGCCTCAGCGGCCGCCGCGACGCACAGCGCTGTCGCGGCGATCGTGCCAGCGAGACGGGTCGGCGCGAGTTTGGCCATTGTTCGTGTCCGTGTTTGCGTAAGCGGGATAGTAGCCGCCGGTCGGGCCCACAGGGCTGTCGGCCAGCGGGTCGTTGGCGGGGTTGAGGCAGATTTCCGGGCCGGGGGCGCCGTAGAGGTTGGCCATGAACTCGACCGTGGCGCGTTCGACCAGGGCGCGAACCGCCAGCTGGACCGGCTCCAGGCCGCTGGACCCGGCCGAGATGTCGAAGACGTTGCCGTTCAGGAAGTCGAACACGCCCGCCGACACTTCGCGGCCGACGATCTGCTTCTGATAGGAGACGACGTCCACGACCTCCAGGGTGGTGGTCTGCACCAGGCGCAGGTCGATCGCGACGTTCATCACGAACACCTTCCCGGTGATCAGGCCCGAGCCGCCGTTCTGCTCCACCTCGCCGCCGGCGATGTCGAAGCCGCCCGAGCGGATGTTGTAGTTCACCTCGGTGATGCCGCCGACCACATAGAAGTCGGAGCCCGGCACCTGGCCGGCCAGGATGCGGCGGAAGGCGGCGTCCTGGGGCGCGCCGTTCGGCACGTCGTCACCGATCAGCTTGTTGTTGGCGTAGCGCAGCTCAAGCTCGGACACCGAGGTGTCATAGCGCTCGACGATGCGGGCGCCGGCCTTGGCCAGGGCGGTGTTGGCCATCAGGGACGCGCCCTGGGTGATCTGGCGACCGCCGTCCGAGGAGATGGAACCGGTGTAGTCGCTGATCCGACCCACGGCCATGCGCGGCGAGGGCAGGTTGTAGCGGCGCGCATAGTCGGCCAGGCAGTACAGCGCGGTCGAATAGGGCGTCGGGTTCGACGTCACCGGCGCGTTGCCGATCGGCTTGGCGTACTGGCCCGACGGACCGGCGGTGGTGCTGACGCAACCGCCCAGCAGGGCGGCGGCGGCGGCGACGCAGCCCAGGGCTCGGACGGGCGAACGGCGGATGGCGGAGATCTTCATGGACGCGGCCCGTTCAGGGTGGTGCCGGCGTTGATGTCGCCGGTGTTGGTCTGGGTGGAGTTGACGACGACCGTGTTGCGGTTGCCCTGGACGACCACATTCAGGTTGTTGCCGATGGCGGTGGAGCCGCCGATGTTCGTGCCGGAGCCGACGCCGCCGCTGAAATGGCTGGACGAGGAGCTGCTGTCGCTGCGTGAATAGGCGCTGCCGTTCTGCTGGATGATGCCGTCGACGACCAGGCGGTTGCCGTTGGCGTCGCGGGTGGTGCCGCGACTGGCCTGCGCCGTGGTGTAGCGCGAGGCGCCGTAGCCGGCCTGGAACTGGCCTGCGCCGGCCGAGCCGGTCGACTGTGCGACAGCCGAACCGGCGGGCAGGGCCGCCAGCACGGCGGCGGCCGCTACGGTCATGAGTGTCAGGCTATGAGACGACATAAGGCGCTCCCGAAA